>JBATNV010000123.1:0-18796 GCA_049290495.1 Gammaproteobacteria bacterium
AAGGCCGGAATGCCTGGCGGCAGCCTGAGCAGACGGTGCCGCCGCCTGTGAAGGCGGCGAACATGGAGCTCGCGCAGCCCGCTGTAGCGCTTAACCGCAGCTAGACCGACGGCGTTCCGCCCCGGCGGGCGCGAAAGAAAGCCTGCAGCAGGTCCCGACACTCGTCTGCCAGCACGCCGCCGGTCACGCTGACGCGATGATTTGCAGCTACACTGCCAAGCACATCGATGACGGTCCCGGCCGCGCCTGCACGCAAATCCGGCGTGCCGTAAACCACACGTGCGACGCGTGCGTGGATCATCGCGCCGGCACACATCGAGCAAGGTTCCATCGTCACATAGAGCGTGCTGCCGGCCAGCCGATAGTTGCCGAGCTGCCGTGCACCGGCACGCAGCGCCTCGATCTCGGCATGGGAAGTTGGATCACAACTACTGATCGGCCGGTTCCAGCCCTCCCCGACCACCGCACCGTCAAGCACCAGCACCGCACCGACCGGCACTTCGCCCGCCAACTCGGCACTGCGTGCCAGTTCGAGCGCACGCCGCATGAAGACGGCATCGTCAATAACACCGGAAACACCGCAAGTCACCACGTTGATACGACCTGTCGCTGAAATAACGATCAGTGTAACGCGAGCGCCCGAATGGGGGCCCTACACCGGGCCTTCGTACTAGTCCGGTAGCGTGTAGCGCGCTGCCACCAGCTCCTGGATCATCTGTCGTGTCTGCAAGGGCGAAAGGTCATATCGGCCTTCGATACGCTCCGTCTCGTTCGCGAGGTATTCATCCTTGATCGCACCGCGAAACCAGCGTGAATAGTCGCCGCGTCGAAGGTGAAAGAGCCAGCTTTCCTCGTCGATACCCTGAGCAAGCTGACAAAACACCAAAAGGTTCTGTGCCTTCAGGTTGTGTTGCCCATCCTGCCCCCGGAAGTAGAAACTATGCCAGCGCAGATCGCCTTCAGCATACTTGCGACGGTGTCGGATTCTCTCGACGCGACCCGGCTCGGCATACATGGGGAAGAGAGGCTGCCCATCGGCATCCCGCCATACGATGACACGATCGGCCTGCCAGCCCAGATCGACCGGCCACGCAATCGGCCGTCCCGTCGCCTTGGCGAAACTCTCGATTGTCTGTTCGGGCGAGTGGCCAATGGCTACGACGACGTCGATCGATGCAAGAATGGCTGCAGCGACATGGCCAGGATGCACAGTGACCAGGATGGTTTCACGCAGCTTCAACGGGAGCACTGTTGCCGCATGCCCCCAGGTGTCGGGCACCATGTGGTGCGCCTCATCCAGCACAATCCAGTGCGGCCGCCCGGTGCGGGCACGCATAGCCTGGATGTTGGGCGCCAGTTGGGCAAAAAAAGCCGGCCGGTCCTGCAGCGAAATACCGAGCAGGTTAATGCTCAGATTGATGTTCGGATCTTCGAGCAGCGAGAGGCTTTCCTGAACGCTCGGAGCACGCCATTGGTTACCGAGTGTCACGACATCCCGCAAGGTGCCGTAATCGCCTTCAGGATCGACGATGCAGACCTGGTAGCCCTTGGCGATCAGCCGTTCGACGATGCCAGCAGTCAGCGTCGACTTCCCGCAACCTGAGGGCCCGGCCACGAGCACGTTGTGGCCATAAGGACCCAGATGTACCTCAGTTCCGTCGCTGCGCTTGCCGAGCAATATCTGGTTTCTTGCCAGCGCGCCCTGCAACCGATCCAGATCGTAGCTGATCAGTTCATCGATCAGCTCGACAACACCGTTGCCATTTTTCCCTGCGGTCGTGAAGTCGGCAATCTGCTTGATTGCTGGCGCTGCATTGGCTACCGCTACTGCGCACTCACAGCGCTCCAGGAAGGAGTGATCGTTTTCCGCATCGCCAATACCAACCACCTCATGCCGGGAAAGGCCCAGTTCGCGTAACGCGTGATCGAGTCCGGTCGCCTTGTTGACGCCAGCAGGCAATACCATGACCGCACCACGATTCCCGATCACCTGTGCTTCAAGACCGAGATCCCAGATGACGTCCTGAACCGTCGCCCGGTGCGCCGCATCCGTTGCCACCAGCACCTCGCCGATTTCGAGCGGTTCTACGCCGCGCGCGCGCAGGCCCTGTATCAGTAACTTGGAAGGTGGGTTGGCGAGTCGCGTCGCTTTACGACTCCGCGGGTTGTAGATGATCGCGCCATTTTCAGCGACTACGGAGTCAAATAGTTGCGGGCACGAGCAAACGGAAAGGAGATCGTCGAGTCGGCGGCCGGTAACCAGGATCACGCGCCTGCCGGAGATTTTCAGGCGCTCCAGTGCATGCACCGTCTGCTCTGCCACCTGGTCATTGGAGGCCAGTGTCCCGTCATAGTCTGTCGCGAGCGCCAGGTAGCGCATATCGATCACTCCCTGTTGCCATCAGTCTGCCAGTGGGCCGACGCTAATACCAATCAAGCAGCCACTGATGCAACCGACCTGACAGCAGGGCGCGGTACGACCAGTTGCTCGCGGCGCCGCCTTGCGCAACATGTCACAAGTGACGCGACGAATACCCTCGATGTTATCCGCGTTGCGCCGACAGGACACCGGCCAGCGCTTCGATCCGGCCCAGCAGCAAACCAAGCTGGCCGTAGTCCGCCACCCGCACCTGCAGTGCGATCCGCACCTGTCCGTATCCACCCCGTATCGGCGTGCTATCCACACTCAGCACATGCACCTTGAGTTGCGCGAGCAGATTGGTGACATCCTTGAGCAGCCCGTTGCGGTCGATCGCATCGATCCGCACCGCGACATCATGGCCACCGCTGCGCACGCCCCACTCCACCGGCAGCACCCGCGCCGGCTGCAACCCGGCCATGCGCAGGAACGCAGCGCAATCCGGTCGATGCACGCTGACGCCGCGCCCCTGGGTCAGGTAACCGGCGATGGGTTCTCCCGGCAGCGGCTGGCAGCAACGGGCGACGTGCGCCAGCAGGTTATCGACGCCCTGCACGGTGACCTTGCCGGCAGCCGATCCTGGCGTCGCGGGTTTCGCGGGCGCTGACGGCGCAGCATCGCGTACCGGCTCTTCCCCGGCACTCTCGATATCGAGCAATGCGCGACCAACCTGGTGCGGGCCGATGTAGCCCAGCGCCACCAGCACCAGCAATTCATCGACGTCGTGCGCATTGAACTTGCCCAGCACAGGCTGCAGGTCGACCTGCAGCAGGCCCATGCGTCGCAGGCTGCGATCCAGAAGCTCGCGTCCGGCCTGCAGGTTGCGCGCACGGTCGAGTTTATTGAACCAGTTGCGGACCTTCTCCCGCGAGCGGCTGCTGGCCAGGAACCCGCCGCCGGCCTGCAACCAGTCGCGGCTTGGCTCCGCGGTCTTCGCCGTCAGGATTTCTACCCGGTCGCCGCTGTGCAATTTATGGGTGAGCGGCACAATCCGGCCATCGACCTTGGCCCCACGACAACGATGACCGACCTCGGTATGCACCTGATAGGCGAAATCGAGCACGGTGGAACCTTGCTGAAGGTCAACGACTTCGCCCTTCGGGGTCAGCGCATACACGCGCTCTTCAACCAGCTCGCTGTCGATCCCGGCCAGCGGTGATACGTTACCCTCGCGCGCAGCCTCGGCGGCCTGCTCCAGCAGCTTGCGCATCCACGCGATGCGCTTGTCTATCGCTGCACTCCCCGCAGCACCGCCCGCGCCGCCTTCCTTGTAACGCCAGTGCGCAGCCACGCCGAGTTCCGCCTGCGCATGCATCTCGCGAGTACGGATTTGCACTTCCAGGGTCTTGCCGCCAGGACCCACCACCGCCGTGTGGAGGGAGCGATAGTCATTGCTCTTGGGGCGCGCGATGTAGTCGTCGAACTCGCTCGGGATCGGCACCCACAACGCATGCACGATGCCAAGCGCGGCGTAGCACGCAGCCACGTCGTCGACCAGCACGCGCAACGCGCGCAGATCGTAGAGTTCACCTATGGGGACGCCTTTCTTCTGCATCTTTCGCCAGATGCTGTAGATGTGCTTCGACCGCCCCGCCACATCGGCTTTGATGTCGTGCTCCGCCAACGCTTCGTGTAGCTGCGCCAGCGCCTGCTGGATGTAGCGTTCGCGGCCACTGCGGTCGTCGTCCAGCTGACGTGCGATGCGCACGTAGATCTCGGTCTCGAGTTCGCGGAACGCGAGGTCTTCCAGCTCCCACTTGAGTTGCCAGATGCCCAGCCGGTTGGCGAGCGGCGCGTGGATATCGCGGGTCAGCTGCGCAAGCGCACGACGTTCCCCGGCAGGCAGGCGCCATCCCGCGCGCATCCGCGAGAGCTGCCGCGCCAGCACGATGGGGACGACCCGCAAGTCGAGCACCAGTGCGAGCAACAGACGCCGCATGCCTTCCGGGTTGCCCCCGCCACCATGCCGACGATGCAGCTGCCAGACCCGGCTGGCCGCACGCTGGCCTTCCAGCAACACGCGCAGGCGTTCCGGCAAGTCGATTTCCGCTTTCTTCGCCGCCTCATCGATGCCGTCGACGGCGTATAGCAGCGCGGCGGCCAGAACATCGTGGTCGGCATTGAGTGTGGCGAGAATTGCCAGCGTGTCAGCCAGCACCTCGGGTGGATCACGCAGCTGCGCGCCGGCATTAATCGCACCGCGCCAGGCCTCGATCAAGCCACTCGCCAGGGCACCGCCAGGCAACCGCGCCAGGGCGGCTTCACAGGCGGTGGCTTTGGCAGTAGCGTGCATTGGACTACAGTAGCGAACGCATCATGGCGTGGCCAGCATCAAGCTGGACACCTCGCGAACACAGAGGGATATATGAGCATTCAGATCACGCGCCACTTCACGACAGTCAAGGGCGAACGCCAGGTTCATTACCGGCGCGCGGGCTCGGGCCCACCGGTGATTCTGCTGCACCAGTCGCCCACCTCATCGCGTGAATATATTCCACTGATTCAGGAACTCGCCGGCAAGGGCTTTACCGTGTTCGCACCTGACACACCGGGCAACGGCATGTCAGACCCGTTCCCGGGTGACGAATGGACGCCCATGGAAGTGTTCGCCGACGGCGTGGTGAACCTGATGGATGAACTGGGAATAAAAAAAGCACCGGTTTATGGTTATCACACCGGCGGTATTTGCGCATTGGCCCTGGGCTTGCGCCACCCTGACCGTTTCACCGTGGCCATCATGAATGGCTACATTCAGCTGGAGAAAGATGAGGTCGACGAAATTCTGCAGCACTACTTCCCCAAGGTCGTGCCTGACTGGAGTGGCTCCCACCTGACCTGGACATGGTCGCGCTTCCGCGAACAACTGCTGTTCTTTCCCTGGTTCCGCAAGGATCTGGCACGGCGCCTCAACTACGACGTGCCAGCGCCTGCGGGCACGCACCTGGCTGTGATGGATTTCCTGAGGTGCCAGGATTATCGCAGCGCGTATCGCGCCGCATTCCTGTTCGACACCGTCAATGCGGTGAAGAACATGCAGGGCAACATGGTCATCACCACGGCGAAAACCGATGTGTTGGCCAGATATCACCCGCTACTGAGAGACGTACCGCCAAACATCACGCTGCTGAATCCGGCAAATCCGGATGAGTCAAAAGACCAGTTCATCAAGATTTTAGCTGACAACGCCACAGCAGACGCCGCACCGCAGCTGGCACAGACAAAGCCCATGCCCGGTAAAATCTGGCAGGCGTATTTCCAGGTTGATGGTGGGTCGATCTACGCCCGCCGCAACACGGACGGCACAGGGCGCCCCATCGTGTTCATTCATGCCAGCGCTGGCTCAAGCTACAGCATGGACAAATTCATGAAGCCGTTGATCGGCAAGCGCCCGGTCATCGCGTTCGACTTGCCGGGCAATGGTGAGTCCGACAATCCCATGGGCACGACGGTGACGGTGGAAGCGCAAGCTAAATACCTGGCGCAAGCCATCAAAGCCGCGGGCTACACCGAGGTCGATCTGTTCGGGTATTGGGGCGGCTGTGCCGTGGCCGTGGAATTGGCTGTACAGAACCCGGACCTTGTGAAACACCTCGCAGCGCCCACGTTGATGGTCTTGCCCGATGCGGTGCGCGACGAGTACCTGGCGCATTACACACCGACCATTGAACTGGAAGACTACGGTGTGCACTGGCTTAAGGTGTGGAACATGGTGCGGGACCAGGAACTGTTTTCGCCCTGGTATATGCGCAAGAAAGAACACATCGTTCGCGATCACGAACCCAATATCGCGCCCGCCGTAATCCATCGTCGCACTGTTGATCTATTCAAGGCGCTCGACATCTATCAATCGGCTTACGGCGCGCATTTTAGTTACCCCGTGCTGCAGAAACTGCCGCAGGTGGCCTGCCCCATCTTGCTCAGCGATGCGGCGGGCGGGACAAGTCAGGCGCTCGCCGCCAGCAAAGCGGCCACGGCCAAAGCCTTAGCGGGTGATCCGGCCGCACTGGCCTCTGAACTCGTCTCTTTCTTTGGGTGATTTAGTTGATGGTATGCGACTGATGCCCGTGTGCGAGCCAACAAGAAACTGTTCCGGATCACGCAACGTCAAGCGCACGGGCGAGTTCGTGACAATCAGTCACGACAAAGTCTGCTGGCAATAACTCCTCCGGCCATTTGGCATCCTTGCGATTCATCCAGGCGGTGCGCAGACCCGCTGCGCGTGCACCCGCGATGTCGAGGTGCGGATCGTCGCCGACGTAGATTACCTCGGCCGCATCGAGACGCAGCGCCTGCACTGCGCGCTCGAATGCACGCGCATGCGGTTTGGCGGCACCCACATCAGCCGCCGTGAGCGACACTGCAAACCGGTCCTGAATGCCGATTCGCAGCAAATCGGCGTTACCGTTGGTAAGACTGGCGAGAGTGTAGCGTTGTCCCAGTCGCGCCAGCGCACTCTCGACATCGGCAAACAACTCGAGTTGATTCCGGGCGATGAGAAAGACCTCAAGCGCCTGGTCGGCAACGTCGCGTCCATAACCCACGGCAGCTGCGTGCCGCGCCAGGGATTTGTGGCGAACGTGGCTCAGATCGTGTGCCCCGTCCGGTTCAGCCTGGATTATTCGCAGCCGCTCGGCGCGCATCTCGCTCACCGAATAAGCCTGCGGTATCAATGGATAGTGTCGATTTAGCCAGTCGCGCAGTTGAGCCTCGGCACGGCTGATGACCACCCCGGAGTCCCACAGCGTATTGTCGAGATCGAAGCAGACGGCACGAATAGCGACGGCCATATCCAGTATTGCCGTGACTTGAGACAGCTGCGACGAATGGGCGGCCTATAGCCCGAACAGACATTATTCTCGCCCCTGGCAACCGGAATTGCTTCGTGCGACGCTAAATCTCTCGTGAGCGTGGCCATCGTCCGGCCAGTCTGCCTTTGGCACGACCGCCCTGCCCCCGTACCCTCAACCCAACCCGCGCCGCCCCGACCGACCCCGTTACGGCAACCCCGACCCCGGGTCGCGGTGCTCCACTGCCGAAGCGGGCCTTATATAAAGACTTCATATATAGCTATGCGCTCTGCTGCTTTCACTTGTGGCGCCAAGGTGGCTAGCATCCCCGCATGTCTTCACAGCCCCTGCCTGCCGCCTTGTCGGCGGAAAAACATCAACTGCTCGTCGAGTTGACCCAAGGCCTGGACCTCAACGCGCTGCACTGGGTGTCCGGCTACACCGCGGGCCTGGCTGCTGCTCGTGCCGGGATCACTATTGCGGCCCCGGAGCCGGCGACCTCGGCCGGGACGACGTTGACGATCCTCTATGGCAGCCAGACCGGAAATGCGCGTCGTATCGCCGAGCAGCTCTCGCGCCGCTTCCGGGATGCTGGACTGCCCGTGCGCCTGTTCCGTGCGGACACCTATCCCGTGCGCGAACTCAAGAACGAGCGGCTGCTCTATGTCGTCATCAGCACGCACAGCACAGGCGATCAAATCGAGCCGCCCGATGACTCACGCGACTTCATCGAGTTCCTGAGCAGCAAGCGCGCACCGAAGTTGCCCGAGCTGAGCTACGCGGTACTGGCACTGGGCGATTCGAGCTACCCGGATTTCTGCGGTATCGGTCGCCTCGTCGACGAGCGTCTGGCCACGCTCGCAGCCAGACGCATATTCGATCGCGGCGATGCCGATGTCGACATCGACAGCATCGCGGCGCCATGGGCGGATACCGCCGTCGAGCACGCACGCAGCCGTCTTGCCGCAGTCGGCGCACCGCGGCTGGCGACCGTAACGTCATTGCATCGCGCTGAGCCGACGGTTTCGCGCGATGCGCCCTTTGTCGCCGAGGTGCTGACGAATCAGCGCATCGTCGCGCGCGATAGCGAGAAGAATGTCCACCACATCGAGCTGCTCCTGGAAGGCAGCGGGCTGCGATATGAGCCCGGTGATGCCCTGGCCGTATGGCCGACCCAGGATGTGGCGCTGGTCGGGACGGTCCTCGACGAATTGAAGCTGTCCGGCGATGCCAATGTCGAGATCGCCGGTGAGCGGCTGTCCCTGTCGCGCTGGCTCACCGAGCGTCGCGAACTTACGGTGCTGACGCGGCCATTCCTCACCGCGCACGGCGAGCGTGGTCAGCATAAGGCGCTGCTCGAGTTGCTCGCTCCGGCGGCGCACGCCAGGCTCGGCGAACTGCTAAACAACATGCAGCTCATCGATCTGCTGCGACGTTATCCCACCCAGTGGGATGCAGCTGCGCTGCTGGCCGCACTACGCCCCCTCGCGCCACGCAGCTATTCAATCGCATCGAGCCAGGCCGTGGTCGGCGACGAGGTCCACCTGACCGTGGCGCATTGGCACTATGGTCGCGGCACGGACCGGCGCTGGGGTGTCGCGTCGCACTATCTGGTCGGGCTGTCGGAGGGCGATCGGGCGCGGGTCTTCCTCGAGCCCAACGAGCGCTTTCGGCTGCCCGCGGACAGCGATCGGGACATCATCATGATCGGCCCAGGCACAGGCGTCGCGCCGTTCCGCGCATTCCTGCAGCAACGTGCCGCGACAGGCGCGACAGGGCGCAACTGGCTGTTCTTCGGCAATCCGCACCGGCGCACGGACTTCCTCTACCAGCTGGAGTGGCAGCAAGCGCGCAAGCGCGGCGAACTGACACGCCTCGATGCGGCCTTCTCCCGCGATCAGGCCGAGAAGGTCTACGTGCAGCATCGGCTGCGCGAACACGGTCGCGATGTGTACGAGTGGATCGAGAACGGCGCGTACATCTATGTCTGCGGCGATGCCGATCGCATGGCGGGTGACGTGCACAATGCACTGCTCGCCATTGCCGCCGGGCACGGCGGCCTGAACACCGACGCTGCGGCGGAATGGCTGGATGATCTGCGCAAGACCGGCCGCTATGCGCGCGACGTTTACTGAGTCGGCGCGACGATGAGCGACAACGAGATCCCGGAAGTTGAGCGCATCAAGCGCGACAGCCGTCATTTGCGCGGCACGATTGCCGAGGGACTGGCCGACTCGACGACGGGCGGCATCAGTGATGCCGACAAGGCGCTGATCAAGTTTCACGGCAGCTATCAGCAGGACGACCGTGACCTCCGCGATGAGCGCCGTAAGCAGAAGCTCGAGCCAGAT
This sequence comes from Gammaproteobacteria bacterium, assembly GCA_049290495.1. Classification (GTDB taxonomy): domain Bacteria; phylum Pseudomonadota; class Gammaproteobacteria; order Steroidobacterales; genus SHZI01. The sequence continues at coordinate 9,558 of JBATNV010000123.1, forward strand.
CACAAGTTCATGGTCCGCGCCCGCTTGCCCGGCGGCATCCTGACGCCCGGGCAGTGGCTGGCTTTCGATCACCTGGCAGAAGCGTACAGCTCCGGATCGTTGCGTATCACGACGCGGCAGACCTTTCAGTTGCACGGCGTGCAGAAGCAGGACCTGAAGAAGGTCATCGCCGGCATTGCCGGCTTGCAGGCCAGTACCATCGCAGCCTGCGGTGACGTCAACCGCAACGTCGTCGCATCGGTCAACCCCTTGCTGTCATCTGCGCACGCCGAGGTTTATCGATGGACACAACGCCTCTCGGATGAATTCAAGCCGAAGACCGGCGGCTATCGCGAGATCTGGCTGGATGGCGAGGCGGTCGCCTGCACCGAAGACGAGGAGCCCCTGTACCGGGATGTCTACCTGCCGCGGAAGTTCAAGATCGGGATCGCGATTCCTCCGCTCAACGATATCGACGTCTTCGCCCAGGACCTCGGCTATGTGGCCATCGTCGAGGACGGCACGCTTGTCGGCTTCAACATCGCGGTCGGCGGCGGCATGGGCGCGGCGAAAGGCGAGAAACCTACTTACCCGGAGCTCGCCGATATCGTTGGTTTCGTTACGCCTTCGCAGCTGATCGAAGTGAGCCACCATACGATTGCGATCCAGCGGGATTTTGGCGATCGCACGGATCGAATGCATGCGCGCTTCAAATACACCATCGATGATCGCGGGCTGGACTGGTTCAGGCAGGAACTCGAATCGCGCCTCGGCTACGCGCTTGCTGCGGCGCGTAAATATCATTTCGAGCACAACGGCGATCGCTACGGCTGGATCGAGGGCGAAGATGGCCGCTGGCACCTGACGCTCCTCATCGAAGCTGGCCGGCTCATCGATCGGGACGATCGATCATGGCTCACCGGGATGCGCGAGATTGCGCGCATTCACAAGGGCGAGTTTCGTCTGACCTGCAACCAGAACCTCATCATCGCGAACGTTGCCACAGGCGATCGCACCCGGATCGATGCGCTCGTCGCCGCGCACGGCCTCGACGACTATCGCCGCTCAAGTGGCATCCGCAAGGACGTGCTCGCCTGTGTTGCGCTGCCGACCTGCGGCCTTGCGATGGCCGAAAGCGAACGCTATGTACCCGTGCTGCTGCCTAAACTCGAAGCGATACTCGATCGGCTCGGCTTGCTGGCTGAGCCGATTCATCTGCGGCTGTCCGGTTGCCCCAATGGCTGTTCGCGTCCGTATCTCGGCGAGATCGCACTGACCGGTCGTGCGGTGGGACGTTACGAACTGCGCCTGGGTGCAGATTTTGCCGGCGAACGGATGAACGCCTGCTACCTCGAAAACGCCGATGAAGCGGAGATCCTCCAGGCGCTGGAGAAGCTGTTTACAGACTTCGCCGCCAGGCGCACCAAGGGAGAACACTTCGGTGACTTCATCGCGCGCACCCGCGCCGTCAAACCACCGCCGCGGCGTCCCGACCGGCTCGCTGCCGGTGTCTCGATGGTATGAGCGCAATGATGGCCGGGCGTTCCGATTCACGAGACGAGGGGTAAGTCATCCGCTACTGCGTGACGCCGCTCAAGATCGAGCAGGTACTTCTTCGCCTCAAGGCCACCACCGTAACCGGTCAATGATCCGTTCGCGCCGATCACGCGATGGCACGGAACGATGATTGACAGCGGGTTGGCACCATTGGCCAGACCAACCGCACGACTCGCCTTTGGATTGCCGATGCGCCGCGCGAGTTCAGCGTAGCTGATTGTCGTTGCATACGGGATCGTGCGCAGTGCCATCCACACGCGCTGCTGAAACTCCGTGCCGTGCGGTTCAAGGGGCAGGTCGAACTCCATCAGTTCACCGGCGAAGTACGCATCGAATTGACGCTTTGCCTCCACGAAAGCCTGTGGGCTGCGCGTCCACTCTGACGGTATATTCAGCGGATAACGTGCCTCGGGAAGACCGACAAAACTCAGCGCTTCACCATTGCTGGCAAGCGTGATCAAGCCAATCGGCGATTTGATGATGTCGTATTTCATGTGCTGCACCTGATCTCTCATGGTCCTTGTTGGTCACTTTCACCGTATTGCTCACCCCTCATGGCCCTCATTCACCCAACGCTGCGCCAAAGCAACATCACCCCATACGCCCGCCAGGGACGCCAGGCTTCGGCGATTGATTCCATTGCGCGCTCGCTGATCGGCGAGCCTGCACCAGCGATCTTGCGCAAGACCAGATCGCCAGCTGGAAACGCGTCCGGGTGCGAGTGCGCACGCATGGCAATGTACTGCGCAGTCCACCTACCGATACCGGGCAGCGCACAAAGGCGTGTCACGGTCTCCGTCAGTGTCTGCGCCGCGGAAAAATCGATGCGGCCATCGATGCAGGCCTGGGCCAGCCCGCGGACAGTTGTCGCGCGAGAACGGGTCAGACCGATCGCTTCAAGCGGCGCATCGGCGAGTGCGACAGGCGGCGGAAACAGCGCGCCAAGTCCGACCGCTGCGCTGGCCTGATGCGCGGTACCGTAGTGTTCGACGATACGTGCCGCGAGCGTACGTGCGGCAGCCACCGAGATCTGCTGACCGAGAATCGCGCGCACGCCAAGCTCGAAACCATCCAAGGCACCGGGCAGGCGTTGTCCGGGCCAGCGGTTGACCAGCGGGCGCAAGCGCTGATCGCGCCGGAGTGCCTGCATGATCGTCACCGGATCGGCGTCGACATCAAACATGCGCCGTACCTGGTTGACCAGTCGGCCGAGATATAGCGGACGTACGTCATGCACACGCAATCGCAACGCAGTATCGCCTTCGATCGAACTGACAGCGAGCCAGCCCGGCTCGCCCTCGATGACGATGCTGCGCCGGTATCCCTGCTCGTCGATCGCCTCGACGCCTGGTATTCCCCGGCGTGCATGGAAGGCGAGCAGTCCCTTGAAGTCGTAAGGCGCACGAAAGGGTAAACGCAGTTCGATCGCCTTGTCGCTATGAGCGCTGACGTGGCCGCGCCGGAAATCGCGCGGTGGCTTGGCGTAGGCAGCGACGAAAGCCGCGTTGAAGCGACGCAGACTGGCATAGCCGGCCGCAGCGGCAACCGCGGTGATGGGCAGACTGGTTTCACCGAGCAACTGCTTGGCAAACAGCAGCCGTCGCGTTGCCGCGACATCGAGCGGACTCGCACCGAGCTCCTGATTAAACAGACGGCGCAGATGCCGCTCGCCAACACCAACGCGCGCGGCGATATTTGTGATGCCCTGGCCGTCGAGCGCGCCTTGTTCGATCAGGCGCAAGGCGGCACCAACGAGGTCGCTGCTCGCATGATGCAGCGCTGAGCCCGGTGCCGCCTCGGGACGGCAACGCAGACAGGGCCGATAGCCCGCGGCGGCAGCGGCGGCCGCACTCGGGTAGTAGCTGATGTTGGACGGCTTCGGCGTCGGTGCGGGACATACCGGCCGGCAATAGATGCCAGTCGTCTTCACTGCCGTGAAGAACAGGCCGTCGAAGCGCGCGTCGCGGGTCAGTCGCGCCTGTTCGCAGGTGGCCGGATCAAGCGGTACATGGCAAGGTTCCGTTCGCATGGAAACAATCTAGCAGCGATTGCTGCGCCAGACTCGCCGTTTTCGGACATCAATGCATGGGCGACGTGCAGATGCAGCTCCGCGTTCCCCTCGCCTATGCATTTCCGGAGTCATCGAATAGTCTTACTGGATGATCCGGGATAGTGCCCAATGAACGTGTCCGACATGAACATCGAACATTTCAGCATCGCCGAGCGCTTTCGCGGTCCGCCGAGATCAGGCAATGGCGGTTATGTGTGTGGTCGCGTGGCCCGTCACTGGGCCGGGCCTGCGACCGTCCGGCTCAAGGCGCCGCCGCCACTTGAGACCGGGCTGCGACTTGAATACAGCGAGAGCCGGGCGCAGTTGCTGGACGGGACGGTATTGATCGCCGAAGGAAAGTCCAGCACCCTGGAACTGGAGATGCCACCGGCGCCCCCATACGCGCGAGCCGAGCTCGCGTCGCGTTCGTTCATCGGCTTCAGACAGCACCATTTTCCAGGCTGTTTCGTCTGTGGGCCCGACCGGGCTCCCGGAGACGGACTGCGTATTTTCCCGGGTACAGACCATGCCGGAGCGCCGCTCGCCGCGCCGTGGATTCCGGACGCGTCGCTATGCGCCGACAGTGGCAATGTAGCGCCGGAATTTCTATGGTCAGCACTGGACTGTACCGGGGCTTTCGCGCTCCTGCCGGCGCCCGCTGGTATGACGCTCGTTCTCGGCGAGCTCTGCGCATCCATTGAAGGTTCTGCAATGCCGGGTGAGCATTGCATCGTTCTGGGCTGGCCACTGCAGACCGAAGGCCGTAAACATCTGGCGGGTTCCGCTGTGTTCAGCGCCGAAGGTGCACTGATTGCGCGAGCCAAGGCCGTCTGGATCGAGGTACCTTTGGATCGTTGGACCTGAGCGAGGCCTTCAGGGAGAAATACCCGGCACCGGCATCAGCTGCGCGCAACTACCTCGCGCTCGCTACCGCCGCCAATCAGGCTGCTGAGCTTATTGATTGCTGTTTGCTTGTCTTTGGCGGACTCTGGCTCATAGAACTCAATGCTTAAGCGCTCAATTGCGACACGCTTGTTTTCCTTGATCGCTTCCACGTTGTCAGTGCCTATGACCGGTGTGGCCATAGCGGGTGCAAAGTGCAGCATCGCTGCAGTCAGCAAGCCCAGTGCCACTCGCGGCGCAGTAGCCTTCAAGTAATGAAAAATGATCGTGTCCCCCGGGGAGTGAAGAAAGGTTTCCGCACAAAGCTTAGCCAGTTTTTTTGCTGCGACTCAGCTTTGGGGAAGTAGGAGTGGATGTTCAGGTTCAGCTGAGGCCAGTCATGTACGCAAGCGCACAGACGCCGATTATCATGACGCCTAGCTTTAATAACAGGGTGACTAACGAGCCGCCCGATGCTCTCGAACAACCAATGAGGTAGCGCGATGAACAAGGACCAGGTCAAGGGTAAGGTCAAGGAAGTGGCAGGCAAGGTGCAGGCGGAAGTCGGGAAGCTCAGCGGAAGCAAGGAACAACAAATCAAAGGCCATATCCGGGAAGCCGAAGGCAAGACCCAGAATGTCGTCGGCGACGCCAAAGAGCTAATCAAGGATGCGACCCGCAAGCCTTGACGGGCAAGACAGGCACTTCAGCCCGTCCAAAAAGGCGGGCTGAAGTGCCGTTATTCCGACAGTTCAGATAGGCGTCGAGCGCTCGCGGCATAATCAACGCTTTGTCGACGCCACTCTTACTGAACGGAGCCCACATGGTCACTGCCGTCTTGCCACGCCGCCACCAGCTCCGCCACATCCGCCTGGCGCTTTGCGCGACGGCGGTGTGCTGTGCGTTGCCGGCCACTGCACAACACGTAGGAGAGGTCGATACAGTGTTCAAGCTGTTTGGCCCGGACCACAAGATCGTCGTCGATGCATACGACGATCCTGGCGTTCGCGGTGTCACCTGCTACATCTCGCGGGCCAAGACTGGCGGCATCAAGGGCGGGCTCGGACTGGCCGAAGACCTGGCGGAGGCATCGATCGCGTGCCGTCAGACTGGCCCGATCAGTTTTTCGAAGCCGATTCCGATGCAGGAGGAGATGTACAGCGAACGCATTTCGCTGGTCTTCAAGAAACTGCGCGTGGTGCGTATGGTTGATGCCCCGCGCAATACGCTGGTGTATCTGACCTATTCAGACCGGGTCATCGAAGGCTCACCCCAGAACAGCGTCACTGCCGTGGCGGTGGACCGGCGCACACCTATTCCGCTGACGAAACGAAGATGAGGCAAGAGCCAGACTGGCAGCCCACGCTACCAGGCTAACAAGCTGCCATCGTATCGACGGAACTGGCCGGATGTGCTGGCATTGAGATCGGCAATGCGGGCCCGAATGCCTTTGGCGCTGGTCTGTACTGCGACCGGAGCGCTCTCGCCTCCCATGCGCGTCCGTACCCAACCCGGGCATACCGCGAGTGTGTGCACGCCGCGCGACGCCAGGTCTTTTGCGAGCGTTGCCATGATCATATTGACGGCCGCCTTGCTCGATCGATAGGCGTACAAGCCACCTTCGGTCCCGGCGATCGATGCGATACCACTCGATAGCGTAATAACCTTGCGCTGGGCGCTGCTTGCAACGTTGTCGATCAAGGCCTCTGTAAGTCGCAGCGGCCCCACGGTGTTGGTGCGCCAGACTTCTTCGAGCACCTCGTAACGAATGCTGCCGAAACTCTGGCCGGGATCCTTCTCTGCCGCTGCCTTCGGACCAAACAACCCCGCGTTGTTGATCAACACGTCGATCGGCACACCCGCCACAGCTTGCTGTGCCGACTCGATCGACGAACCGCTGGCCACATCGAGCGTCACGACCCGCACATTCGGTGCACCCGCAAGCTCGTTTAACCCGGTTGCACGTGCAGGTGCCCGACAAGTAGCGATAACACGCCAACCGTCTGCGGCGTACTGGCGGGCGAGCTCGAGGCCAATGCCGCGATTCGCCCCGGTAATGAACACTGTCGGCATGCGTTACTCCTTATTGGTCAAAATCGCTGGCTGCGTGTCGCTCGCGGAGCTGCTGGTCCACGTCACCCGATATACGGTTGACGCGCCGTCCGCGCTTCACCGCTTCGCGCTCGGCGATGGTGGCGGTCCAGCGCAAGACGTGCGGATAGGACTGCGCGTCCAGGAACTCGGCTGCGCCGTAGACCTCGTTGCTGACCACGCCGCCGTACCAGGGCCAGCAGGCGATATCGGCGATGCTGTAGTCATCGCCGGCCAGGTACGCGTACCGGGCCAGACGTCGGTCGAGCACGTCGAGCTGCCGCTTGACCTCCATCGTGTAGCGGTCAATGGCGTACTCAATCTTGATGGGTGCGTACTTGTAGAAGTGCCCAAAGCCGCCACCCACGAAGGGCCCGGCACCCGTCTGCCAGAAGAGCCACGACAGCGCCTCCGTCCGGCCTGCATGGTCCTGCGGCAGCAGCGCGCCAAACTTGTCGGCCAGGTACAGCAGGATGGCACCGGACTCGAAGACGCGCACCGGCTCGGGTCCGCTCCGGTCCAGCAACGCAGGGATCTTGGAGTTCGGGTTCAATGCGACAAAGCCGCTGCCGAACTGCTCCCCTTGGCCGATGTCGATCGTATAGGCGTCGTATTCGGCACCCGCGTACCCCAGCGCGAGCAACTCCTCGAGCATGATGGTCACCTTCATGCCGTTCGGCGTTGCGAGCGAGTAGAGCTGCAGGGGGTGCTTGCCGATCGGTAGCTCTGCCTCGACACGCGCGCCGGCCGTGGGGCGATTGATGTTGGCGAACACGCCACCGTTACCGGGCTTCCACGTCCACACGGGCGGTGGCGAATAAGAGGGATAATCACTCATGCTTGCGCTCCTCAACATTTCATGGCCTGGGTTTGCCAGCCCTCCCGATCATACGACTCCTGCCGGAACGTAGCCCTGTTCAAGAAAATCAGAAACTGGCGCATACGGCGCGTAATCGCCCGACATCCCATCGCCGAAGACCTCTGGCGAGACGCGCTCGAGCGCTGTAGCCCAGCGCGCCGGCTGAGCGCATCGGATCAGGCCACGCTGCGCGTGTTGGCCACGTTGTTCCTGGATCGCAAGTCACTGGAGCCGGTCACGGGCTTGCGTCTTGACGACGCCGACCGTGTTCTCCTCGCTGCCCACGCCTGCGTTCCGATCCTGAAACTGGGCTTTGACTGGTACGACGGTTGGCACAGCGTCATCGTGTATCCGGAGGCATTCATGCCAGGTCGCCAGGAGATGGATGCAGCTGGAGTCGTTCATCAGACCAACAGGGTGTTGGCCGGTGAGGCCTGGGGGCGTGGACCGGTGATCCTGTCATGGGCAGATGTGCTGGGTATCGGCCAGAAGCCGGGGCACAACGTGGTTATCCACGAAATGGCCCACAAGCTCGACATGCAGAACGGGGCCGCCAACGGTTTTCCACCTTTGCACCGGCGCATGGATCGCCGCGTGTGGTCGGAGGTCTTTTCGAGCGCCTGGGATCACCTTCATGACGAGCAGCGCAAAGGAACCGCCTTGCCGATTGACCCCTATGCCCTTGAAAGCCCGGCCGAGTTCTTTGCGGTCACCAGTGAGCACTTTTTCGAGGCACCGGCACGCTTGCGCCAGCATTTACCGGACGTATATCGGCAGCTTGAGCAATTTTACCGGCAGCACCCGCTCTGAGGTCACTTCCGGGCCACAGCCTCGCCGGGATAAAGACTGCCGGATTGATGTGTGCACCGGAGATCGAACCAATCGCGTAGGCCATGATCATCATCACCAGGCCGAAGGCGAGCGCCGTGGCCACGACTCCGGCCGATGGGCTGGCACCAGCCAGCTTGAAGCCGAAACTCAAAGTCGCCACACCCACACCAAAAAAGACCAGCAACATGGTCCCAATTGTCTCAGCGAAAAGTTTGCGAAAATCCATCGGATTACCCTCGGCTAGATGGGACCCGGCACAATCAGCTGCCCACGGGCTGGCTGCCGAGCTGTTTGATGAACGCGCGGATGCGCGCAGCGTTCTTGCCGACGTCGCTCTTGCCGACGCGTGACACGGACCGAATATCAATTCGACTCGCCTCACCCTCTGCCTCGATACGAATCACGATGTCGTCCTTGAATCCGTACCAGAACGTCGTATCAGTCGCCTCGATCCGGCCCGTTGCGGCATCGGCGGCGACGATCGCCCAGCCCATGTCACGGGCAATCTTCTCGACACGCTGGAATGCCTCGGCTGGCGCGACATCAAGGATCTGGGCATGGAGGTCGGGATAGCCCGACGCCTGTGCCGCGGCGATTTCCGGACCACCATAGGCTGCCGGGTTCGGGGCGTCGGCACGCAGCGGCAGGATCGCGACAAACTCCGGCGGACGCGTGGTGTCGGTTGATATGTCATGGATGAATGGAACCGCCTTGCCCCGGTAGGCGGCGAGCAGCGGCGGCGCCGCAGCCGCCAGTCCCAGCACCGTTCCGAAGATCAAGGTCATCGCGTGCCCGCGACGAGTGCGCGAAACCAGCAACAGCAAAACGGCCACCGCAGCCGCACCGAGTCCAAGAAATGTAGCCCACCTCATCAGCATGAAACCCGTACGGAAATGCCAGAGCTCGAGTCTCGTGCCGGGTCCGGAGACCAGCAGCAAAAAAAGTGCGAGCATCGCGACAAGAACGGGTAGACGCGCAAGCCTCATGGCG
>JBATNV010000124.1:0-4096 GCA_049290495.1 Gammaproteobacteria bacterium
CAGGGCACCAATGAACTCCAGGCGCTCATGCGCTACCTCGCCGAGATCAATGGCCCGGGGCTGATGCTGAATAACCTGCAGGGCTACAACATGCCCGGCGTACCCGTGATCTTCAATCCCTTCGGTACCCGCGAGCGCACCGGCATGACGATTGAGACCACAGACCTCATTGAAGCCAAGGTCAAACACGCGCGCATCCTCAATGACCGTTCAAGCTGGCACAAGCCGGTCATGGTCGAGCGCAGCAAGGCGCCCTGCAAGGATGTCGTGATCAACAAGGACGACATCTCGGTCGACAAGCAGCTGCCGCATGTCTGGATCGGCAAGGAAGGCGCGTCCTACATCACTGGCGGTGTCGTCGTTACCAAGGATCCGGAAACCGGCGTGCGCAACGTCGGCTGGTATCGCCTCACGCAGCTGTGGAACTGCAAGCACCCGCAGGGTGGCACCTATACGGAGAAGGAACAGACGAAGCAGCTGTCGATCTTCGCCTTCTGGAATCCGCCGATGAACCATATCGGCCTGCATCTGGCCAAGGCGCAGCGCATGGGTAAGCCGCTCGAGATTGCGATCGCCTGTCAGTGTGATCCGGCCGTGCACATGGCAGCTGCGACCGGTATTCCCTACGGTCTGGACGAATACGACTATGCGGGCGGCTTGCGCGGCTCGCCCGTAGAGCTGGTGAAGTGCGAGACGGTGGATCTTGAGGTGCCGGCCACCGCCGAGTACGTGATCGAGGGCGTGTTCCAGCCCGACGTGCCACAGCAGATCATCGGCTGGCATTCAAACTCGGTTGGCTATTACGACAAGCACCAGGTCTTCCCGCTGTTCGATGTCACCTGTATCACCCATCGCAAGAATCCGCTCTGGTACGCGACCATCGAGATGATGCCGCCCTTTGATCACAACTACCTGGCGCTGATCCCGATCGAAGGCGAAATGCTCTCCGACCTGCAGCGCAAGATCCCTGAGGTCAAAGACTGCGTGGTCACGCCGAACATGACCTACATCGTGCAGCTCAACGTCGATGGCGCCCACAAGCCGCATCCCGAATTCGGCAAGTATGTGCTGCACGCCCTGTGGGGTGCCGCTGGCCGCTGGCCGCGGACTGCCAAGATCGCCGTGGTTGTTGGTCCCGACGTGAACCCCTATGACCTGTCGGCGGTCGAGTGGGCAATTCAGACGCGCGTGCAGCCTTACAGCGACATCATCATCAACCGTTCGGGCCAGGCATTTGTGCTCGATCCTTCCGCACCGAAGGGGCCGCAGGGTTTTCCGATGGTCGGCGAGCAGATGGGTATCGACGCGACGATCAAGATTCCGGAACGTTTCACCGAGTACGCTGACGTGAGCCAGGCCGATCCTGCCGACGTGGCGAAGATGGCCGAGAAGCTGAAGGGAATCCTCTAGCCGGCAGTCAGGCGATTGGTGGCGGTATCCGGAAAGATGATGCTGGGTTTGAAGGCCTTTGCCGCGGAGAAGTCCATTCCGGCATAGGACAGAACCAGCACGATATCGCCGACTGAAAAGTGGAGCGCCGCGGGTCCGTTCATGCAGATGATGCCGGAGCCGCGTTCGCCCTTGATGACATAAGTGATGATGCGTGCGCCGTTGCGCTGGTTGAGTACATGTACCTGTTCGTTTTCGATCAGGTTGGCGGCATCCATCAGGTCTTCGTCGATGGTGATGCTGCCGATGTAATCGATATCGGCCGCGGTAACCGTGACCCGGTGAATTTTGGACTTCAGGACCTGTATCAGCATGGTACGGTGCCGGGTGCTCGCATGGAAAAGAGCGACATTGTCCGGACTCTAAACACGGCAGGTCAAGCACGACTGGAATCAGATGAAGCTTCGGGCCATGGGACAGACGCTTAGCGAGAAGATTCTGGCGCGCGCTGCCGGGCAGCCGACGGTCCGGCCGGGTGAAATACTGGTCTGCAAGGTGGATCTGGCGCTGCTGCTCGACTCTGGCGGTCCACGGCGCATCTGGCCGCGCCTTAAAGAGCTGGGTGCGGGTGTCTGGGATGCCGACCGGATCGTGCTCTGCACAGATCATTTCACCCCGGCCGTAGATGCGGAATCGGCGGCCATATTGCAGCTGACGCGCAATTTTGCAGCTGAATTCGGTATCCGCAATTTCTTTGATATGCGCGGTATCGGGCATGTGCTGCTCGCCGAGCAGGGTCTGCTGCAACCCGGAATGTTTGCCTGTGGCGGCGATTCCCACTCGAGCATGGGCGGCGCCTTTGGCTGCTTCATGGCCGGCTTCGGTGCCATCGAAATGACCGGTGTGGTGGTGACGGGCGAGATCTGGATCCAGGTGCCGGAGACGATTCAGCTCAACTGGTCAGGTCGGTTTCAGCACGGCGTCGTCGCCAAGGACATCGCGCTGTTCCTGTGCCGTGAGCTGGGCATGGAGAACGGCGGCCGGGTGATCGAGTACGGTGGCGAGACAGTGCGCGCCATGTCCATCTGGGAGCGCATGGTGCTCACCAATATGGCGGCCGAACTGGGTGCCGAAACCGGCATTGTCGCGGCTGATGAAATAACCTTGGCGGCGATTCGCGCGACAGGCCGCGAACCAGCTGCCGATGCCCTGCAGTGGCGTGGCGATGCCGATGCCACGTATCTGGGTGTGCGTAACTATGCTGCCGACGAGCTCGCACCGCAGGTGGCCGCGCCGCATTCACCGGCCAACAGTGGCCCGGTGGACCGTTGCGAGCCAGTGCACATCGATCAGGCCTATATCGGTGCCTGTGTCGGTGCCAAGCTCAGCGACCTGCACATGGTTGCTGAAGTGCTCAAGGAGAGAAAGGTGGCGCGGGGGACCCGGCTGCTGGTGGCGCCCTCGTCATCAGCCGTGATGGCTGAGGCGGCTGCCGACGGCACGCTGGCGACGATCTCTGCAGCGGGTGCTTATATCCTGCCGACCGGCTGCGGCGCCTGTGCCGCACTCGGTGCCGGCGTGCTGGCTGAGAACGAAGTGTGCATCTCGTCGACCAACCGCAACTTCAAGGGTCGCATGGGCGCCAACTCGGCACAGGTGTACCTGGCCTCGCCCTACACGGTGGCGGCTTCAGCGGTCGCCGGCCGGATTGCCGACCCGCGTGAGTTTCTTGCATGAAGACCATCAGCGGTCGCGTCTTTGTGTTTGGCGATGACATCAACACCGACGTCATGGCACCCGGGCTGTACTTCAAATCCTCCATGGAAGAGATGGCCCGGCATTGCCTGGAGGCGGTGAATCCTGATTTTTCCCGGCAGGTACGGCCGGGTGACATCATCGTCGCAGGGCGTAATTTTGGTGTTGGCTCGGCGCGTGAGCAGGCGGCCATGGCGCTGACGCATCTGGGCGTCGGTGCCGTGCTCGCCATCTCCTTCGGCCGGATCTTCTACCGCAATGCGCTCAATTTTGGCCTGCCGGCGCTGGTTTTCCCGGACGCCCGCGTAATCTGTGCTGGTGACTGCTTGCAGGTGGATCCGGTGAGCGGCCGTATCGAGCGTCCGGCGACGCGAGAGAGCTGGACGGTCCAGGGTTTGCCCGCGCACCTGATGGCTATGATCGAGGCGGGCGGGCTGATGCCCTGGCTGAAACTGCGTTTGGCAAAAGAGAAAACCTGAATGTCACACTCCTCGCGTTTGCGCGAACTGCTTGCTGGCCAGCCCTTCATCGCGCCGGGCTGTTATGACGCCTTCACCGCGCTGCTCATCGAGCAGGCCGGCTTCAGTTGTGCCTATGTGAGCGGGGCGAGCATCGCCTTCACGCGGCTGGGTCGGCCCGATATCGGCCTGACCACCCTGACTGAGGTTGCCGAAACCGTCGGCAATATCCGTGACCGCGTCAACCTGCCGCTGATCGTGGATGGTGATAACGGTTTCGGTAATGCGCTGAACGTGCAACGCACCGTGCGCCTGCTGGAAAAAATGGGTGCCTCCGCGATCCAGCTCGAAGACCAGACCCTGCCCAAGCGCTGCGGTCATCTGGATGGCAAGACGCTGGTCAGCACAGCGGAGATGCTGGGCAAGTTGCGCGCGGCGCAGGACGCGCGCATCGATCCGGCGACCGTCATCGTTGCGCGTACCGATGCGATCGC
>JBATNV010000125.1:0-1878 GCA_049290495.1 Gammaproteobacteria bacterium
CGTGCAGTACCACCGCGGTCCTTGCGCGGCACAGCTGGTCCATACCGGCTCATATTCCACCAGCCGGTAGCGCACCGTTACGGCCAGCAGCCAGGCCATACCGCCAAGCAGAAAGATGCCGGCGATAGGCTTGGTAGTCGATGCGGGTCTGTCCATCATGAGTGCTGTCTGTCCGCTGCTGAACGCCGATGTCGCCATGTACTGGTGCATGGCCTGCACGGCGGTCGTGCGCTTTGGCTTATTGAAGTCGCAGCAGAGATTCGCTCAGGCGATTAATAATTTCCACAGATTTCGTTTGTCGACGCCTACCGCTACGGCCCAACTGCGTCACAGTTCCAGACCGCGACGGCGCCATCTCACCCAGAGAATCGCCGCCAGGAAGCCTCAAGCATCGACCACCGCTCGGTATTACCACAGTGTCAGTTGCATGCTCCGGCATTGGTTTTGCGGTTTGCGACACCACCATGTCCAGTTTCAGATGGGTCCGGCAGCTGGGAATCGTTCCCCGACTGGCAACCGCGTTTCTGGCGGTAGCCCTCCTCGCTGTTGCCGCCAACACGATGTCGCAATTTGGCCCCCGGATCGTCCTGCTTGGTCGCGAACGTGCATCAACAGTACTGCAGATTTCGCAACCCGAAGCCAGGGCCGGGGCAGCCCTTACCTCCTCGACGCCGCCCATAAAGCCCGTTGAGACTGCAAAACTTCTGGCCTCAATAGAACGACACGCGCGTGCAACTCGCAGCCGGGTGGATACACCAGGTGCCGCGCTCGATGCTGAACTGGCTTCGGCTGCACAGGCGCTGAATGCCGAAATGATAAAGACGCAAGAATCTGCAGATGGCGATGGCCGCCCTCTGCCAGTAGCGTCATTACGCAAGCAGATAGGCCGCCAGCAGACTGATGCCAGGCGTTTGATCGTCGCCGCCGACGAACGACGTAGTGCAATAGCCAGATACCGCGATGCCTTCGAGGAACTGGACAGCACCGTCAAGCAGGACATTGATCGGGCGTGGAAAATACTCGGGCGGGTTATTGCTCGTCAGTCGCTGATCGACCTGTCGAGGCGGATGGATTCGCTTCGACCGATGGTTGCAGAACTGATCGGACCGGAACCCGCGGATTCCGCTGTCATTTCCAGTGTGGAAGTCGAAGAAGCATCCATCTCTTCCGAGTTGAAGAGTGGATCATCTGCACATGCGTGGCGCCTGTCTGTACAGAAGAGCTTCGACGAGATGCAAAAGGTACGACGAGACCTTCGGCAGTTCGACCGCAACTTCGATCAGTGGCGCACCACTTTCACAGCACATACTGAAGAGGCCCGAACGTCAGCGCAAAAGCTGCAAGAAGCGGGCACTAAAATGCCGCGAGCGGAATCCGCGGCATCATCACCAATGGGTTTGAACTCCGGCCTCCAGGATCAAGCCGCGATTACCGCCTATGCAGAAAGCCGGGTCAGCGCACCCTACTCGCCAGTGATGCGGGAGCCCCTGCTTCCGACGCGCGCTCGCAACCCTGATCATGCTCGACAGCTTCTGATCTGGATCAGCGGCGGCGTGCTGTTGCTCCTGCTCGTGATCTGTGTCGGTACCGTCATCAGCATCATGCGCCCGGTCACCCGGTTGATGACAGCCACCAGACGACTCGCTGCGGGCGATCTGGCGGTGCAGGTGCCACGCGGTGGCACCCGGGAGCTCGATGCGCTCGCCGGTGCCTTCAACGAGATGGCCGAGCGGCTGGCCGCGGCGCAGGCACTCGTGCAGCAGTACAACAGTGCGCTCGAGTCGCGGGTTGAGGAACGCACCCGACAGCTCCAGCATCTTGCCGCGCACGACCCATTGACCCAGTTGCCGAATCGGCGGCAGTTTTCCCTGCAGCTGG
>JBATNV010000126.1:0-1755 GCA_049290495.1 Gammaproteobacteria bacterium
CTAACGAGGCTGTAGAAAAAGTTCCATGCGGGGATATTGCGCCGCTGATGCAGGCGCATCAAGATCAGATCAGGTCTGTGACAGGGAGCGTTGCCGATGGCCCGCTACAAGGAAGTCGATACCCAACCGCGCTTTCTGCCGATCGACCTCGCGCGTCAGTTGCTGCCAGGGAGCTTCGAGCACGCGCTGAACCACCTGCTCGACCAGGAACTGGACCTGAGCAGCTTTGATGCTCGATTCAACAATGACACCACGGGCGCCAGTGCCTACCCGCCGGCCCTGTTACTAAAGGTGGTGCTGTTCGCCTATTCGCGCGGCATGGTCAGCAGTCGCGCGATGGCGACAGCGTGCCGGGAACAGGTAACGTTCATGGCGCTGACCGGGGACCACGCCCCGCACTTCACCACGCTGGCCGGGTTCGTCCGGAGTCTCGGCGACGACATCGCCCGGATCTTCACCCAGGTACTCTATATCTGTGACCGTCAGGGGCTGATCGGACGAGAGATGTTCGCCATTGATGGCGTGAAGCTGCCGAGTAACGCCAGCAAAGCAAAAAGCGGCACCCGCGTGGAGTTCGAGCGCCAGGCAGTAAAGCTGGAAGCAGCCGTGCAGATCATGTTGAAGCGCCACCGGGAAGCGGATCGGTGTGCCACGGAACCGGGGCTCCTGACCAAGGAAGCGCAGCGCATCGAGCAGCTGCAGAGCGAGGCCACCCAGCTGCGCCAGTGGCTCCGCATCAACCCGGAAGAGCGCCGCGGTTCTCGGGGCAGTGTTCGCAAGAGCAACCGCACTGACGGCGAGAGCGCCAAGATGGCCACCAGCAAAGGCGTGATCCAGGGTTACACCGGCGTGGCCGCGGTGGATGGCAAGCACCAGATCATCGTCGAGGCCCAGGCGCACGGTACCGGCTCAGAGCAGGAACTGCTGGTGCCGGTGGTGGCAGCGATGCGTACCGTCCTCGCGCCTGACTCGGTAATCACTGCAGACGCCGGCTATCACAGCGAAGCCAACCTGCGGCAGCTGGCTGAACTGAAGCTCAACGCGCTGATCGCCGACAATGGCATGCGCAAGCGTGACGAGCGCTTCGCCACGCAGGGCCGGCACAAGCAGCAGCCCGATACCTTGCACGATAAGTCGGCCAAGCCAACGTCCAAGAAGCTCTACTCGCCAAAGGACTTCGACTACGATCCGGTCGCGCAGACCTGCATCTGTCCCGCTGGCAAGCACCTCTACCGCAACGGCAGCGACTGTGTGTTCAACGGCTATGCCGCTGTAAAGTTCCGCGGCGCGGTCCGCGACTGCGTCCCTTGCGGACAACGCGAGCACTGCCTGAAGACCCCCGAG
Organism: Gammaproteobacteria bacterium; assembly: GCA_049290495.1. Classification (GTDB taxonomy): domain Bacteria; phylum Pseudomonadota; class Gammaproteobacteria; order Steroidobacterales; genus SHZI01. Next base: position 1,345 of record JBATNV010000126.1, read on the forward strand.
AAAACCCGCACGCGGCAGGTGGCGTTCTTCAAGGGCAAAGCGGCCGGTACGCCACCGTCACACACAGATCGGATGAAGCAACGCATCGACACACCGGAAGGCCGGGCACTCTATGGCCGCCGCTTCGCCATTGTCGAGCCAGTGTTCGCCAATCTGCGCCACAACAAGCGCCTGGATCGCTTCACGCTCCGCGGTCGCACCAAGGTCAATGCCCAGTGGCAGCTCTACTGCCTGGTGCACAACATTGAGAAGCTTGCCTATCAGGGCTATGCGCAGTGACGATGGGCAGCGCACCGAGCTGATCGTCACCACGATCCGTCGCTAAACCGCTGTCGCAATCAACGAGCTGGGGAGCAGCAGCCTCAGGCCGACCGCTGCGACTCGAAAAAGGGGTTTTTCTACAGCCTCAAC
>JBATNV010000127.1:0-5678 GCA_049290495.1 Gammaproteobacteria bacterium
CAGGATCTCACCTCAAGGCGTCTGATGGTGCTGCGCGATGTCGCGGCCGGACGAATCAGCACTCTGATCGTTGCGGCTTCCACACTGCTGCCCAGACTGGCGCCGGCGCGCTATATCGGTGGCTACAGCATCTCGCTTGCGGCGGGCCAAAAAATGCGGCCCGAGCAGTTGCGCCTGCAACTGGAGACTGCCGGCTATCAGCGTGTCGCGCAGGTGATGGAGCATGGCGACTTCGCAGTCCGCGGCTCCCTGCTCGATTTCTATCCGATGGGCTCTCCGCAACCGGTACGTATCGATTTCCTGGACGACGAGATCGAAAGCCTGCGCGAATTCGATGCCGACTCACAGCTCTCGGGTGCGGTCATCGAAGCACTGGAAACCCTGCCGGCCCGGGAAATGCCGGTCGATGCCGAAGCCATCAAGCAGTTTCGTCAGGCCTACCGGCGCCGCTTCGAGGGCAACCCGGCCCGCTCAATCATCTATCGTGAAGTATCGGAAGGGCGCATGCCCGGCGGCATCGAGAACTATCTGCCGCTGTTCTTCGAAGAAACTGCCTTGCTCTGGAATTATCTGCCGGCCGGACGACTGACCGTTTCATTGGGTGAACCGGGCGCCCTGCTTGACTCGGCATGGCAGCAAATCACGGAGCGTCATGCACAGGCGGGCGAAAACTCCGAACGGCCGGCGCTGGAACCATACGAAATCAATGCAACACCAGGGGAACATCAGGCCCAGATAGCACACGGACCATTGCTGGTGCTTGAAGACGGAGTTGAAAGTGAGGCTGCCAGGCTGCCCTCATTGCAGATCACAACCCACAGTGAACACCCGGCGCACCAGCTGGTCGAGTTCATCCGCGCGTTCTCCGGTCGCATCCTGTTCGCTGCGGAGTCGCCGGGGCGGCGAGAAATGCTGGCCGACATCCTGCGCCAGGAAAAACTGCCGGCCACCGAGGCCGCCAGCTGGGCTGATTTCCTCGCCAGTCCGGCAGCCACCATGGTTGGTGTCGCACCGCTCGAACAAGGACTGCTGCTGGAAAGCGCCAGTATCGCGATCATTACCGAACGCGAACTGTTCGGTGAACGGACACGCAGTCGGCGGCGCCAGCGCCGCGTCCGCGACCCCGAGCAGATACTTCGCGACCTGACCGACCTGCTGGTCGGCGCGCCGATCGTGCATATCGATCACGGCGTCGGCCGCTATCGCGGGCTGACGACCATCACCATCGACGAAATGCCTACCGAATTCCTGACCGTCGAATACGCAGGCGGAGACCTGCTGCATGTGCCCGTTGCGTCACTGCACATGATTTCGCGCTACACAGGCGGCTCCGCAGAGGAAGCGCCGCTGCATCGCCTGGGCAGTGACCAGTGGGACAAGGCCAGACGCAAGGCGGCGGCCAAAATCCGTGACGTTGCCGCCGAGCTACTCGAACTCTATGCGCGACGGGCCGCGCGGAAGACTGTGCGCACCCCGGAAACCCAGAACGACTACGCCGCCTTTGCCGCTGCATTTCCCTTTGAGCCCACCGAAGACCAGGCCACCGCAATCGAAGCCGTCATCAACGACCTGCGCTCCGACAGTCCGATGGACCGGCTGGTCTGCGGCGATGTGGGCTTCGGCAAGACCGAGGTAGCACTGCGCGCCGCATTCATCGCCGTTTCCTCTGGCAAGCAGGTCGCGGTACTCGTCCCGACCACCCTGCTCGCCCAGCAGCACCAGCAGAACTTTGCTGACCGTTTTGCTGACTGGCCGGTTACGGTTGAAGCACTGTCACGATTCCGTACCCAACAGGAAACCCGCAAGATCATCGACGGCGTCGAATCCGGCAGTGTCGATATCGTTATCGGCACGCACCGGCTGTTGCAGGGTGACCTGCGCTTCAAAAACCTCGGCCTGATCATCGTCGATGAAGAACACAGATTCGGCGTACGTCACAAGGAACGGCTCAAGGCACTGCGTACCGAAGCCGATGTGCTGACGCTGACCGCAACACCGATCCCGCGCACACTCAATATGGCGCTGGGGCGGCTGCGCGACCTGTCACTGATCACCACCCCGCCTGAAACGCGCCTCAGCATCAAGACCTTTGTGACCCGCTGGGAAGCGCCGCTGATTCGCGAAGCCTGTCTGCGCGAACTGAAGCGCGGCGGCCAGGTGTATTTCGTACACAATCACATCGAGGACATACTGAAGATCGCTGCAGCCCTCGCCGAGATCGTGCCAGAAGCACGGATAGAAACGGCTCACGGCCAGATGCGGGAACAGGAACTCGAGCAGATCATGCTCGACTTCAACCATCGCCGTTTTCATATCCTCGTCTGCACGGCGATCATCGAGAGCGGTATCGACATCCCTTCGGCCAATACCATCATCATCAACCGTGCGGATCGCTTTGGTCTGGCCCAGCTGCACCAGTTACGTGGCCGGGTCGGACGATCGCATCACCAGGCTTTCGCCTATCTGCTGGCGCCGCCCCGGGAAGCGCTGAAACCTGATGCCATCAAGCGTCTCGATGCGATTGCTGCGCTGGAAGACCTGGGCTCGGGCTTCATGCTTGCAACGCACGACATGGAAATTCGCGGCGCTGGCGAACTACTCGGCGAGGACCAGAGCGGCCAGATCCAGGAGATCGGGTTTGAGCTCTACAACGACATGCTCATGCGCACGATAAAGGCACTGGAAAGCGGACTGGAGCCGGGTGTAGACAGCGCGCTGCCGCCAGCGGTTGAGATCAACCTGCATCTGCCGGCACTGCTGCCGGATGATTACCTGCCGGATGTGCATCTGCGCCTGGTGCACTACAAGCGCATTGCGAGCGCCCGCTCCGATCAGGCCTTGCGTGAACTGCAGGTGGAACTCGTGGATCGCTTCGGCACCCTCCCGGAAGCGACGCGTAACCTGTTCCGCCTCACGGCACTGCGCCTGCGCGCCGAGCCGCTGGCAATACGCCGCCTTGATGCCGGACCGGCTGGCGGCTTCGTCGAGTTCGGCCCGGCGACTGCCGTGAGCCCGGTCTGGCTGGTAAAACTGTTGCGCGATGAACTTGCTACCTACCGGCTGGACCGACAGCAAAAGTTGCGTTTCAAGGCGGAACTGGAAGACGACAGCGCGCGCTTCAGCTTTGTAGAGCAGCTGGTAACCGAGATGCTGGATAACCGCGAGAAGCCGGCTGCAAGACCCGCCGCGCAAAAAGATGCAGCGACAGCGCGTCGTTAGTCAGTCAGCACTTCAATCAGCCCACTTCGAGCGAAGAACTGCGGAGTTCCTCAGGTGCGTGGCCGCGCGTGATGCGCGCTTCTGCATCCTCCAGCAGGCCTGGCTCCTCAGCGCTGACCGGTGGAATTTCAGACGCCATCGCAAAGGAAACGGTTATATAACGCGCTGGCTGCGAACGCGGATGATGGATGGCAAGATCCCAGACGCGCTGCGCGATTCGCTCGGCAAACTGTGCGATACGGTCTTCTATCCCGCCGGAGATCAGCAAGGCAAAGCGGTCGTTCCCCACCCGCGCACAATAGTCAGTTGAGCGTTGCAGTGAGTTGCTGATCGCATGTGCAACCCGGCGCAGGCAGGTTTCCGTCGCATGGCGGCCGAAAAGCTTCTGATAACTCTCCATGGCATCGATGCGGAACACGATGACGCTAAGCCGTTTCTGCGTGTCTCTGGCAATCAGCCAGTCGCGCAGCTGAACTTCGAGAAATGCTGTTCGGCCGGGAATGCCGGTCGTCACATCGGTACGGTCATCGCGGATGATCCGCGACGGGGTATCCCCAACCCTGGTGCTGGCCATCGCCGGGCGGGGCAAGGTGTTTGCAGCCTGCTGTTCGAGTGGGGCGCCGGTCAGCAGCCAGAAGCTGGCCTGCCCGGGTTGTGCGTAAAGTGGCATCGGACGCAGTGTGAGTGCCGAGCCGTCTTTGGCCCGTAATTGCCAGCACTCGTCTGTAGCGGGTTCGAGGCAGAGGCTGTTCACCGAGCGCGCGATAAGCTCGCTTGCTTGCAAGCCCAGTGCCCGGCCCACAGCCGGATTTGCATAAACGATCAGCTTTTCATCGCACTGGGCGTCAACGATCAGTGCCGGTGTGGCGACCGCATCCAGGGCTTGTCTCAGCACGTGTCTATTCAATTTTTTCAATATGTTAAATGACATATCTACATTCTGGTCTGGCCACTGACGCCAACCGCATTGGCCGCTCTAAAGCGCGTTAGCGGCCATCTTAGGTCGCAGGCGATTTCGCTTCTGTGAACACCATCACTCCAACAGGCTGAGGCAGATATTTTTCACCCGCTCGCCGTTGCACGAGGGCGCTGAACCGGTTTCGGGTGGTGGCTGTGGCCGCGAGTGTCAGCCGACCGCCAGAAATGACCGCACCAGCCGTTCTGCCTGACCCAGTCCCGCAGCCAGGTTCGCTGCAATCTCCGCGTGTATCCCCATACCGGTCGACGAACGCCCGGCGGCCTGGTTCACCACTACACAGCAGATGGCATAGGACAGATCGAGCTCGCGCGCGAGCCCTGCTTCCGGCATTGCAGTCATCCCTACCAGGCCGCAGCCATCGCGCTCCATGCGATCGATTTCTGCAGCAGTCTCGAGGCGTGGCCCCTGGGTCACGCCGTAGGTACCACCAGGACTGAGATCGATAGCGGCCCGGCGCGCGGCGCTCAAGAGCTGCTCATGCAGCCGCATGCAGAACGGCATCGTGAATTCGACATGCCGCAGGGGAAAAACGCCACTACCCGTATAGCTGTGTTCGCGTCCCCAGCTGTAGTCGATCAGCTGATCAGGCAACACCAGCGATCCGCAAGCCAGGCTCGCTGATATGCCGCCGACCGTATTGATGCCGAGCAGATGGTCGATACCGAGTTCGCGGAAAGCCCAGATATTCGCACGGTAGTTCACAGCATGCGGCGGGATCGCTTGTGGCCCCGGCTCGCCATGTCGCGACATCAACAGGACTTCATGACCGGCCACGTTGAGCTGACGAACCGGACCGGAAGTCTCGCCCCAGGGCGTAGTGGCGAGCGTCACAGGCTGCCCACCGGGCAGAAACGAGGCTGCTCCCGATCCGCTGATGATTCCGAGTCGCATGAAATCACCCCCGCCTAGGCGGGCAGCCCCCAGATCGCATCCAGATGCCGCCACCGTCCCTGATAATCCATACCGCAGCCAAACACGTACTCATCACCAACTTCAAGACCGACATGATCGGGCACCAATGAGCCGCTCACCCGCGCATGCCGCTTGCGCACCAGCACTGCGGTGCTCAGCTTGCGCACGCCCTGTTGCCGACAATATGCAGCAAGGAAGTCCAGCGTGATGCCTTCATCAAAAATATCGTCGATCAGGATGACATGCTGACCATGCATCGCCACCCGGGGCAAATTGATCCACTGCGGCATCCCGCCGCGGGTCGCATCTCCGTAGCGGCCAACACGACAGACATCAATCAGCAGATCGCCCTGCAGCAGGCCAGCCACCCGCACCAGCGGCACCGCACCACCCAGCAAAACACCGAGCAACACACAGTCACCCACCGCAACGTCAGGCTGGATGGCTGTTGCGAGCCGCTGGTAAGCAGCCTTAACCTCCGCCGCCGTGGCAACCAGGCGTGCCCCTGCGACCGGTGGAATCATCAGCTGAGTGCGAGGCCCGGCCTGGCCAGCGCTTTATCCAGACT
>JBATNV010000128.1:0-2262 GCA_049290495.1 Gammaproteobacteria bacterium
ATCAGTTTTACCTTCCCGGTCAGTTTCATCGTCGGTGCGATGGCCATGTCGCTGGGCATCGGGACCTCCTCGGTGGTGTCCAGGCTGTTTGGCGCCGAAGACCGCGATCAGGTCAGACGCATCACGACGCATGCCATGTTGCTCGGCGTGCTCTGCGCTGCCGTGATCCTTGCCGTCGGCCTGCTGACTATCGATCCGGTGTTCCGCCTGCTCGGCGCGGACGAGCACATCCTGCCGCACATCCATCGCTACATGCGGATTTTTTACTGGGGCGGTATCTTCGTGGTGGGACCGATGATCGCCAACTCGGTACTGCGCGCTTCCGGCGATGCCAAGCGGCCGGCGATGATCATGTCGACGGCGGCGATACTGAACATTGCCATCGATCCAGTCCTCATCTTCGGTCTGTTCGGCTTTCCGCGTATGGAGATCGAGGGTGCAGCGCTCGGCGGCGTGATCGCCAACATCCTGACCATGTTCGCCTCGATGTACTTCGTGATGTACCGCGAGCACCTGGTGAATATCAAGATCCTCGACCTGCACCTCATCATGGATTCCTGGCGGCGCATCCTGCACGTGGGCCTGCCGTCTTTGACCAGTAACCTCGTGTCGCCTGCCACGACGGCTTTCATCACGCATCAGATCGCGACCTTCGGCCAGGCCTCGGTGGCCGGCTTTGGTGTCGCTTCGCGTATCGAGGCACTGTCGCTGCTGGCGATGATGGCGCTGTCGGCAGGCATGACGCCCTTCGTCGGCCAGAATTTCGGTGCACGGCGCATGGACCGCGTTGGCGACGGCATCCGCTTCGCCTACCGTTTCTCGCTGTTCTACGGGTTGGCTATAGGCGCATTCCTGCTGCTGTTCGGTGGCTATGTTGTCGACCTGTTCGGCCTGGAGGGTGCCGCCCGCGATACCGCACTGCTGCAGATGCGTGTGGTGCCTGTCAGCTATATCGCGCTCGGCTTCGCGATGACCGTAAACGGCTCACTGAATGCGCTCGGCAAGCCTGTGGCGGCGATGTGGATTTCGATGTCGCGCACCATTGCGGTCTATGCACCGCTGGCCTGGCTGCTGTCGCAGCTCTTTGGCCTGATCGGCATCTTCATTGCGGCAGCTTCCGCCAATGCGATCGCTGGCGGGATCGGGGTTTTCTGGTTGCGTGTGGTCTACCGTGAGGCGGCAGCCGACAATCCGGTCAGGACTCGTCCTGCGTAGCGGCTTTTTTCTTGCGCCCCGGGCTCAGGTGTACCCGGCCGGTCTTGCCGCGACGCCGCTCGTTGAGGCGCTCGACGATTTCCTTCACCGACCGTTCAATGCTGGCATGGCTACCCTGCAGGTGGCCAACGATGGTGTTGTGCCCCTGCGTAATGACGTAACGATGCCAGTTGGTGGTATCTACACCGGACGGCGGTTCGGCCTTGGTGATCGACTGCAGGGCAAAAGGATCAGCGTCCAGCGGCGAAGGCTGGTTAACAGAATTGGAAGCGGCCATACGGCAGGATACGCTAGACCGGTCTGTGCTGGCAATTTAACCTATTAATCCATGGAAAATCGGCGCAATTACTACCGCATCCTGCACGTTCAGCCCGATGCGCCGACGGAAATCATCAAATCCAGTTACCGCACCCTGATGCAGAAGCTGCGTATGCACCCGGACCTGGGCGGCGACCAGTGGAATGCCACGCTGATCAATGAGGCCTACGAGACCCTCATGGATGCCGCCCGGCGCGCCGAATATGACCGGCAGGGGGTGCCGGTACCGGTCGCCACGGCAGACACATCGATTACGGCGATCATGCGCCAGCATATCTGTATCTATTGCCGCACGGCACACGGCTATACCGAACAGATTCCGCGCGATGCCATGTGCACGGCCTGCGGCAGCCCGCTGCACCCGGCATCACGCCAGCGCATCGAGACGGTCGGCAAGCGTGCGACCAGCCGTCTGGCCCGCCGCTACGCGCTGAATTTTTTTCATGGCTGGCCGCTGCAGGGCCCATTCAGCGGAGAAACACGCGACATCTCGCTGGGCGGCTTGCAGTTTGTTAGCGTCGGTGCGGTGCTTAAATCGCAGCTGCTCAAGCTTGCCTGTGATCCACTCAGCGCGGTGGTGCGTGTGGTCGCCTGCACCGCTGCTGATGATGCGGATTTTCGCTGGCTGGTTCGGGCCGAGTACCTGACGGTGTACTTTCGCCGCGCACGCGGGGCATTCCTGTCGCAAGAAGCCTGAGGCTGCGGGATCACCGTAGGAGCGCGTAGGAG
>JBATNV010000129.1:0-2813 GCA_049290495.1 Gammaproteobacteria bacterium
GGATTCCGGATCGGGGACATGCGCATGCAAAGCCCGGCCCGGACCTTATAATCCAGCCCTTTCTGGCACGCGCTGTTTCCATGCAAGTGTTTCGCCGCCCGCGACCGGGTGTCAACGCCGTATTGCCCGGGTGTGTCGCCACGATCGGTGTGTTCGATGGCTTTCACGTGGGACATCAGCTCATTCTGGAGCGGGTGCGCGCTGAGTCATTGCGTCTGAATCTGCCTTCGCTGGTCTTCAGTTTTGAGCCGACGCCGCAGGAAGTGATGCGTCCCGAGCAGGCGCCAGCCCGCCTGATGCGTTTTCGTGACAAGGTGGGCTACTTGCGCGGGAGTGGTATCGATAATTTCTTCTGCCCGCCTTTTGACCACACTCTGGAGCACCATTCACCGGAGGAATTCATCGATCGCTTGCTGGCCACTACGCTGGCTGTACGGCATCTCGTGATCGGTGACGATTTTCGGTTTGGACGGGGCAGGGCAGGTAACATCGACGATCTCAGGGCCGGTGGGCGACGATACGGCTTTGCTGTGGAACAAGTTGGCAGCGTCATCCAGAATGGTCTGCGCGTATCGAGTACCGCGGTTCGTGCCGCACTTGCTGCTGCTGATCTGCCGCAGGCCCGTGCGCTACTGGGCCGGAACTACCGGATAAGCGGGCGGGTCGTGGCCGGCCGGCAGCTCGGCCGGCAACTTGGTTTTCCCACTGCAAATATCCGGCTCAATCGACGCCAGAGCCCGCTGGCCGGCATCTTTGCGGTACGCGTGCACGGCCTTGGTGCCTCGCCGCTGGATGCGGTAGCGAGCCTCGGCACCAGGCCGACAGTGGCTGGTGTCGAGCCGCTGCTGGAAGTGCATATTTTTGACTTTGATGTGGATATCTACCGGCGGCAACTGGAAGTCGAGTTCGTTGCGCATCTGCGCAATGAAGAACGATTCGCTGATCTCGAAGCCCTGCGCCGGCAGATGGAATGCGATGCGGCCGAAGCGCGCCGCCTGTTGACAGGGACACCCACGTGACCGATTACAAAGACACACTGAATCTGCCGCAGACAGCTTTCGCCATGAAGGCAGATCTTGCCCGGCGTGAACCGCAGATGCTCGAGAGCTGGGCCAGTCGCGATATCTACGCACAGATCCGCAAGGCAGCTGCCGGGCGCCCGCGCTTTCTGTTGCTCGATGGTCCGCCCTATGCGAACGGCGACATCCATATCGGGCACGCCGTCAACAAGGTACTGAAGGACATCATCGTCAAGTCGAAGACCCTGTCCGGCTTTGATGCGCCCTACATTCCTGGCTGGGACTGTCACGGCCTGCCCATCGAGCTGCAGGTCGAGAAGAAATTCGGCAAGGTTGGTGAAAAGCTGGCGCCGGATGAGTTTCGCAAGGCCTGCCGCGAATATGCACTGAGCCAGGTCGACAGCCAGCGGCGGGATTTTCGCCGGCTCGGGGTGCTCGGTGACTGGGAGCGGCCCTATCTGACGCTCGACCGGCGTTTCGAGGCGGAGCAGATTCGCGGCTTCGCGAAGATCGTCGCAAACGGACATTTGCACCGGGGTTTCAAGCCGGTGCACTGGTGCCTGGACTGCCGTTCCGCGCTCGCCGAAGCTGAAGTCGAGTACATCGACAAGACTTCGACGGCAATCGATGTCGGTTTTGCCGTACTGGACAGCGCTGAACTATATCGGCGTCTGGGAAGCGACGGATCGGCGCCGGTGATGGTGCCGATCTGGACAACGACGGCATGGACGCTGCCCGCCAACCAGGCTGTGGCGCTGGGTGGCGAGCTTGAGTACCGGTTGATTGAGGCCGATCTCGGCAATGGCCCGATGCGACTGGTGCTCGCTGCGGAACTGGCAGAGGCTGCGCTGAGCCGCTATGGCGCAAAAACTGCGACCACACTGGCTGTGTTCAAAGGCCAGGCACTTGAGGGGCTGAAGCTTCGGCACCCCTTCTACACACGCGAAGTACCGGTAATCCTCGCCGACTACGTGACGCTGGATGCCGGTACCGGCGCGGTGCACACGGCACCCGGCCACGGCCAGGACGACTATCAGTCCGGGCTGTGCTACAGCTTGCCACTCGATAATCCGGTCGACGGGCGTGGCGTTTATGTGGCGGGTACGGAGTTGCTGGCCGGACTGCATATCAAGGCGGCTGAGGAGCGGATACTCGAGATTCTGCGCGAGGCCGGCCGTTTGTACTGTGCGCATAAATTCCAGCACAGCTATCCGCACTGCTGGCGGCACAAGTCGCCGCTGATCTTTCGCGCGACGCCGCAGTGGTTCATCAGTCTCGACCAGAACGGCCTGCGCGAAGCCAGCCTTGCTGCAATCCGTGACGTGCAATGGATCCCCGACTGGGGCCAGCAGCGGATCGAGAACATGATCGTCGGGCGTCCGGACTGGTGTATTTCGCGGCAACGGACCTGGGGTGTGCCAATTCCGCTGTTCATTCACCGCGAAAGCGGCGAACTGCATCCGGATACCTTAGCGCTGCTGGAGGAAGTGGCGCGCCGTATCGAAGCGCAGGGTATAGACGCCTGGTTCGATCTGGATCCGGCCGAGCTGCTGGGTGCCGCTGCCGGCGACTACGATCGGGTCACAGACACCATGGATGTGTGGATGGACTCGGGCATGGTCCATCACTGCGTCGCCCGCAGTCATGCGGAGGTGAGTTTTCCCGCGGATCTCTATCTCGAAGGCTCCGACCAGCATCGCGGCTGGTTCCAGAGTTCATTGCTGACGGCGGTTGCGATGGAGGGCAGCGCGCCTTACCGCCAGGTGCTGACGCATGGATTCACCGTGGACGACA
>JBATNV010000130.1:0-9624 GCA_049290495.1 Gammaproteobacteria bacterium
AGTTTGCCCGCAGCTGGTAAGTCTCCATGAGTTCCTTGCCGAGGTGACCACGGCAGCCTTCGGCAAAGATCGTGTATTTGCCGCGCAACTCGTAACCTGGCTGAAACGAGGCTTTTTCATGGCCATCAGCGCCCCGGCCCATATCACCGGTCAGCACACCGGCAACCCGCCCGTCCACATAAAGGACTTCTGCGCCAGCAAAGCCGGGGAACAGGTTTGCGCCCAGGTCTTCCGCCTGCTGGCCCAGCCACTGGCAGAGGCGACCCAGACTGATGATGTAGTTGCCCTTGTTGTGCATGGGGCGCGGAACAAGTAAATCCGGCACCTTTATGTCCGCATCGGCGCTGCGCAGCCAGTGGACTTCGTCTGCGGTTACAGCAGTGTGTACGGGCGCACCGCGCTCCCGCCAGTCCGGGAACAGCTCATCGAGGGCCACCGTCTCCAGTACCGCACCGGAGAGGATATGTGCGCCGATCTCGGCGCCTTTCTCGATCACCGCAACCGACACCTCAGTGCCGGCATCCCGGGCAAGCTGGAGCAGCCGGCATGCCGCCGCCAGACCGCAGGGCCCGGCCCCAACGATCACGACATCAAAGTCCATACTTTCCCGTTCAGTCATGCTGACTGAAGTCTAGCCCATCAATCCCTGCCGGTGCGATCCGGGTTTGCCCGCGACTGTTGCGGCTTCTACACTCGCGCCAGATCGCATGAACCTGCTCGACAGATATCGCTCCCTCAGCATGGAACCGGGGTTCAGCAGTGACCCGGCTCAGTTGCGTGCGCTCGGCGTGCTCGACCGGGTCAGCCGCGAACTGGCAGCGCGCCCTGCATCACGCCGGCGGCCCGGGATTCTGGGCCGTCTGCTCCCGTCAACCAGCGCCCCGACACCAGTCGCCGGTGCTTACCTGTGGGGCGGCGTGGGTCGCGGCAAGACCTTATTGATGGATCTGCTGTTTGAATCGCTGCCTTTCGACAACAAGGTGCGCTACCACTTTCATCGACTGATGAACCGCGTGCACGGCCGGCTCAAGACACTGCATCACGAACAGGATCCGCTGGCCATTGTTGCCGCCGAACTCGCTGGTGAGGCACGTATCATCTGCTTCGACGAATTTTTTGTTGCCGACATCGCTGATGCGATGCTGCTGGCCCGGCTGCTCGAAGCCCTGTTCGAGCGCGGCGTAACCCTGGTCGCCACTTCCAACAGCGCACCGCAAGACCTGTATCGGGGCGGCCTGCAGCGACAGCGCTTTCTGCCTGCCATCGACCTGATTCTGCAGCATACCGAAGTCGTGCACGTGGACGGCCTGACTGATTACCGGCTACGCGTACTGGAAGCGGCCGAGATCTGGTACGCACCGCTCGACCAGACCGCCGAAGACAACCTCGAGCAATACTTCCGGAACATGGCGCCCGACCGGCGCACCGAGGGCGAAGCGCTGGATGTGCTGGGCAGGACCATCACCGCCCGTCGATGCGCCGAGGGTATAGCCTGGTTTGATTTCGATGCACTGTGCACCGGCCCACGCAGCCAGGAGGATTACATTGAGATCGCCCGCTGGTTCCAGACAGTGATCATCTCTGGCATACCGCGACTCGACGAGAGCCGCGAAAACGAAGCGCGACGATTTATCGCACTGGTCGATGAGTTCTACGACCGGCGCGTCAAGCTGATCGTTTCAGCCGCAGAATCCATCGGCCGGATCTATGCCGGCACCCGGCTCAGGCGCGAATTCGAGCGCACCCGGAGCCGGCTGCTGGAGATGCAGTCGATGGAATATCTCGCGGCCGAACATTTGCCCTGAGCGGTGCGTCGACGCAGTGTGCAATGAGGCACCAGCAGCACAACAGGCTGACAACAGGCCAGCTGCCGGTGAAAATCCCACCGGCAGCTCTAGCGCTCAATGCGTACCGGACGTCTGCGCCATACGGTCGTACTTCAGGAAGAACTCACGCCCCAGCGCAACCAGCTGGTTTTCGCTCGGGTGGTCCACCACCTGGTAGGCGGCGATGTGTTTTGCCGTGTGCGGGCGATGCTTTTTGGCGTAGTGCTCAAAGTCAGCGGCAGCAGTATGCGAACCCACGGCCAGTACTTCCGGGATCCCCTCCAGCGCATCGCACACCTCACCGAAGAACTCATGCTCGGTACGTACCTCGCTGCCGCGCTGCTTGGTCGGGTGCGAGTGGGCTTGAAGCTTCTTGCTCGACAGCACCTTCTCATCATCGAAGTGCAGAACCTGGGCGTGCTGGTGGTCGAGCCAGACTATGGCGTGGGAACGAATCATCGGCTAAATCCTTTTCTGGCGGGTCAAACAAATACTGAACGGCCAGTATAGATGCCGCGAGGCGTCTGCTCCATCGCGCGGGGAGTTGATCCTTAACCTGTTATGGGACGATCAGCAGGCGGCGGAACGCAGGAGCAGATAGCACCCGCAGACCCTTGCTTCGAGACCGGCCCTGTCAAGAATCGTGATACGGCCACGGGTGTACTCCAGGACCCGATCATCCTGCAGTTTGCCCGCCGCGTAGGCGACTTCTTCGCGACGCAGGCCGAGCATATTGCCGATAAATTGCTGAGTCATCTCGAGTTCATTGCCCGCGACACGGTCTATGCCCAGCAGCAACATTTTGCAAATTTTCTGCTCGGTAGTGTGCCGCCGGATGCAGATTGCGCTCTGCGCCATCTGTATCATCAACAACTGCAGATACCCGAGCACTATCTGCTGAAACCCGCCCCGACTGTCAAACTCTGCCTGCAGGAGGTCAAGCTGTACCCGGTAGGCCCCGCCGGAAATCAGTGTGATGCAGTGATAGGGTATCTTCGAGCCGCCAAGGAGTCGCAATACACCCGCCAGACCATCCTCATGGATTTCTGCGATGGGCGTACAGACGCCTGCATCCGACAGACCGACCAGCGAAACAACTGCGCTAACCGGGAAATAGCCATGGCGCGACTTTGTGCAGGGTTCGCAAAGCACCTGCCCACCCTGCAGAGTAACGAGCTCCAGTGCTGGCTCAAGCCGGACATAGTCGGACTCTGAAAGACTCCGTAACAAGTGGTTCTTGCGAGGATCCTGCCAGGTCAACATGCATTCAACACCCAAAAAAAGAGAAGACCGACTGCTACGCCCTCCCCACGAACGGGCCTGAAATCAGAATGAACTACGGCAAGCATAAATCGCGCAATTTTATAAACTTATTCTTTTTCTATGTATGTACGATCTCGCACATAACAATAATCCCCACGACTGAATAATCTTCCCGATTTCCGCCGCCTGTCGCCCGGGCAGCTGATTGTCAGCCCCCGGCACCCAACGTTTAGAATCACCGCCTACATAGCAATCACTGGAGTATCTGAATGACAGGCAAGCTGGTCCTCTGCCGGCACGGACAGAGCACATGGAACCTCGAAAACCGCTTTACCGGCTGGACCGACGTCGACCTGACCGCTCAGGGCTGTACTGAGGCAAAGAGTGCCGGCAAGGAGCTCGCGCGGCTGGGTTTCCGCTTCGATATTGCCTACACCTCGGTGCTCAAGCGGGCCATTCGTACGCTCTGGCTGATGCTGGACGAAATGGACCTGATGTGGATTCCGGTCGAACGCACCTGGCGGCTCAACGAGCGGCACTATGGCGCGCTACAGGGGCTGAACAAGGCGGAAACGGCCGCCAAACACGGCGAGGACCAGGTCAAGATCTGGCGCCGCAGTTATGACACGCCACCACCGCCACTGGCGACCAGCGACGAGCGTCATCCAGGCCACGATCCCCGCTATCACGGCATCACCGGCCTGCCGGGCACAGAATCCCTGAAGGACACGCTGGCCCGCGTCCTGCCCTTCTGGCAGGACAGCGTCGCGCCGCGGCTCCTGCGTGGTGAAAACGTACTGGTAACGGCACACGGCAACAGCCTGCGTGCGATGGTGAAGATGCTCGACAACATGTCCGAGCACGACATCCTCGAATTCAATATCCCCACTGGTATCCCCATGCTCTACACGCTTGATGCGCATCTGCAGCCGCTGAAGCGCGAATACCTCGGCGATCAGACGGCCATCCGCAAAGCGGCCGAGGCGGTTGCACAGCAGGGCAAGGCGCAGTGATCTACGCGCTCAACGAGCTGGTTCCGCAACTCGCTGACGACGTCTACATCGCGCCAACTGCCAGTGTGATCGGCGACGTGATCCTGGCCGCCCAGGTCAGCATCTGGTTCGGCGCCGTGCTGCGCGGCGATGTCGAGCAGATCGTGGTCGGCCGTGGCAGCAATATCCAGGATAACTCCGTGCTGCATTCCGACCCCGGCGCACCACTCACGATCGGTGAACTGGTAACCGTCGGACACAACGTCACCCTGCATGGCTGCAGCATCGGCGACGGCACACTGATCGGCATGGGCGCCAGTGTGCTGAATCACGCCCGGATCGGCCGAAACTGCCTGGTAGGCGCCCATGCGCTGGTCACCGAGGGCAAGGAATTTCCGGACGGCATGCTGATCGTCGGTTCGCCAGCCCGAGCGATCCGGCCACTGACGCCACAGGAACTCGAAGGGATTGCCGGCAACCGGCAACGCTATATAGAGCGCGCGAAACGCTATCGGGCCGGCCTGCGATCCCTGCCCTGACCGGGCAGCGGCGACGACTATTCGGCGCGATCCGGGCGCACCCGGATCAGCCCTTCCTGGGCCAGGGTCGCCACCAGTTGACCGTCGGCCGTGAACACGTGACCACGCGCCAGACCGCGGCCACCGCTGGCTGCCGGACTCTCCAGTGCGAACAGCAGCCACTCATCCACGCGGCAGGGACGATGAAACCACATCGCGTGATCGAGGCTCGCCATCTGCAGGCCGGCACGGCTCATATGCAGGCCGTGCGGCAGGGTCACGGTACCGATCAGCTCATAGTCCGAGACATAGGCGAGCAGTACCTGATGCAGAAACTGGTCAGGCGGCAGCCGATCGATGGCGCGCATCCACACCTGCTTCACGGGTGCGCGATTCTGGCTCCCGGTCGACAGAAACTGTCCCGGATCGACGGGACGCACGCTGAACGGGCGCCGGTAGGAAAGGAAGCGGAGCATGCGCGGGGGAATTTCAGCACCGGACTCACGCACCAGCGTTTCGATGTCCTTGAGGCCGTCAGGCAGCGGCACATCCGGCATGCTGATCTGATGCTCCAGCCCTGTCTCGGCAGTCTGGAACGATGCCGTCATGTTGAAGATCTGCTCACCGTGCTGAATCGCGATGACCCGCCGGTTGGAGAAGGTGCCACCATCCCGCGCCCGGTCGACCTCGTAGATGATCGGTGCGTTGACGTCGCCGCGTTTGAGAAAATAGGCGTGTAGGGAATGTGCCGCACGCCCCTGCACCGTGCGGCTGGCCGCTGCCAGCGCCTGGCCGAGCACCTGGCCGCCGAACACCTGTGGTGTGCCTATATCACGGCTCTGGCCACGAAAGATGTTTTCCTCGATGGGCTCTAGTTCGAGCAACGTGATCAGATCAGCAAAACTTGCGTCCATTGAAAACCTGAACCGGAAACGGAGCCGGAATTGTAACCGCCCCCGCTGACGGCTGCCCGGCCTACCGACCAGCATGTGCAGCTCCGCAGGCCTGTGTTAAGGTCAGCGTCAAGCAAGGGGGGAAGCGCATGAAGGACGCTCTGCAGCTCACGCCACGCAAAGGCTCCCGCCTGGTTGCGATCGGTATCTCGACCGCTGCCATCGGTATCGTACTGGCCATTGCCTCGGGCTTAGGTGCACGCGGCGGATTTCTCTCACCGTTTGCCAGTATGGGTGCCTATGCGCTGGGCAGCCTGCTGCTGCTGATCGCGGCGATCACGGCCGGACTTGGCCTGATCCGCAGTGGCGGCCTGCGCGGTGCAACGTCCCGGCCGCTCGCCTGGCTTGCCTTGCTGGCCGGCCTGGCGGTTACGGCAAACAACGGCTTCGTGATGAGCCAGGCACGCGGCGCGCCGGCAATACACGACATCAGCACTGACACCGACAGCCCGCCGGCCTTCGTTAAAATCGTGGCGCTGCGACTGGCCGCCGCTGCAAATCCCAGCGAGTATGAGGGTGCAGAAACTGCAATCGAGCAGCACCGCGCCTTTCCCGACCTCCAGCCACTACTGGTCAATCAGTCAGCCAACGTGGTCTTTGCCGACGCCATGGAAGTGGTTGCCGACAATGGCTGGACACTGGTGGATGCCAACGAAACAGAAGGACGCATCGAAGCGACCGCCGAAACCGGCTGGGTACGTTTCAAGGACGATGTCGTGATCCGCATCCAGCCCACGGCTTCCGGCACCCGGATCGATGTACGCTCGAAGTCGCGGCTCGGGCGCGGTGACATGGGCGTCAACGCCCGTCGCGTGCGCAACTTCCTGCGCTCATTACAGGCCAGACTCGCACGTTGAGCAGCCATGCCCGCCATCACGAAAATGGTGGAAACCTATCTCCCGGTGCTCGTTACCGCCGGTGACTACGCCCGGCGCATACAGCCGCGCATCGCCGGCCCCGCGCAGAAGGCCGGCCAGAACCCCTGGGTGCAGGCCATCACGGATGCCGACCAGTCCGTGCAAACCTTCCTTGAAATAACCACGCTCGCCCACTTCCCCGATGCCAGTTTTTTCGGCGAAGAGCAGGACACCTCACGCAACACCGGCTATTTCCCGCCGGCTGCGGCAACCAAAGTCTGGCTGGATCCGATCGACGGGACATACCTGTACCAGAATCAGCGCAGCGGCTGGCAGATCATCCTGTCAATTACCCGTGATGCACAGCTCATGGCGGTTATCTGCTACCTGCCTGTGAGCGGGCGCTTCAATCTGGCCGTACGTGGCTGTGGTGCGTTTACTGGCGGACGAGACTGCCGGACGCTGAACGATATGCAGCCGCTGGCCACCCGCTCCGGCAGCCAGGTCTGCGTCAGCTACCAGGCACCTGCCGAACTGGAGAAACTGCGCGGCAGCTGGAAGGCCTTCGATATCGTGGCTGACGATGATCCAGAACGCGACTTCGAAAACCTCAACGACCTTTTCACCGGACGCCTGGATGGATTCATATCGCAGTCCTGCGACCTGCTGGACTGGGGCGCGCTCGGCTATATCGTCGCCAATGCTGGCGGCGTGGTATCAGGCCCCGATGGCAAGCCCCTCGACATCTTCGAGAATTTCAGCGCACGCAGCAGTCCGATACTGGTGAGTTCATCGCCATCGGTGCACGAGCGACTGCTCGCAACGCTCAACGAACAGCAGGAGCGCTTGTAGGAGCGGCTTCAGCCGCGAACGGTAGCAGCGCCTTCAGGCGCGATTGAAAGAGCGGGGAATCGCGCCTGAAGGCGCTCCTACTCGAAGAAGTACAGGACCAGCACTTCAGCGGTACAGGCCGGCTTCACTTCGCCTTCGATCTCGATCGTGTTCTCGAGAATGACCTGCAGTCCGCCAGCACGCTGACGTGCTGATTTCAGCGTGGTGCGCATGCGAACGCGCTTGCCGGCCGGCACCATGTTCCGGAAGCGGACCTCGTTGACCCCGTAATTGATGACGCGCTTGAGGCCTTCAAACACAACGATACTGTCCAGCAACCGGGGCATCAGCGATACCAGCAGGTAGCCGTGTGCGATGGTAGTGCCGATGGGAAAATCCCGCTTCGCACGCTCGACATCTACATGGATCCACTGGTGGTCGTCGGTCGCGTCCGCAAAGCGGTTGATGCGGTCCTGATCGACCGTGACCCAGTCTGAAACACCGACCTCGCGACCTTCGAAGGCCTTGACGTCCAATGCGCTTTTAATGACAACCCGCGTCATGGCACCTGCTCACTGCCCATGGCTAAAAACTGGTGCCTCAACGCTCACGACGCGCAATAGCGCCGAAAAATTCAGCACGGATACGATCGTCGTCCTTGAATGCACCCAGCATTTCGCTGGTAGTCATACGGACGTTGCCCCGGTGTACGCCACGCGTGGTCATGCAGTGATGCTGCGCCTCGATGATCACTGCCACGC
Source organism: Gammaproteobacteria bacterium (assembly GCA_049290495.1). GTDB lineage: Bacteria > Pseudomonadota > Gammaproteobacteria > Steroidobacterales > SHZI01. Next base: position 8,002 of record JBATNV010000130.1, read on the forward strand.
CGCGCGGCTCCAGCACCTGCGCAAAACAGCGGGCGATGTCTGCGGTGAGCCTTTCCTGCACGATCATGCGCCGTGTGAAGGCCTCCACCACCCGCACCAGCTTGCTGATGCCAGCCAGCCGACGGTCCGGCAGATAGGCCACATGGGCGATCCCGATCACCGGCGCGACATGGTGTTCACAGTGGGATTCGAAATCGATGTGCGTGAGGGCAACAATCCGGTCGTAGTGATCGACCTGGTGAAATGAAGTACCCAGCAGCGCATAGGGATCGACCTTATAGCCGGCAAACCAGTCTTCATAGGCGCCGAGAAACCGTCCCGGGGTCTTCTGCAGGCCATGGCGGGCAGGATCTTCGCCAACCCAGGCCAGCAAGGTACGCACCGCGGCCTCCGCATCCTCACGGCTCGGCCTGGAGGTCGTCAGGCTTTTCTTGCGGCTCGGCTTAGACGCCGTCGGGCTCTTCTTGCGGCTGGTGGCCATGTCTTTCTTCCCGGTATCGGTCCAGTTCAGCAGGCGTATTCAGGTTAAGCAACGCGGCAGGCCGCGGTGCGTCCAGCAACAGGGTGTCACTTTCTGCCAGCAAAGCACGCGGGCTGACAGGACGCCCGGCGGCGGAAACGAGGCTGGCGAGGCGCGCCAGCGTAGCGGGTTCCCAGATCGCACACAACGGTTCCGGCAGGCCGGTCACGGGACTACGCCAGCTGGTTGCGGCGCGCGCCGGATCACGTGCAGCGACCAGCACCTCGATGGCATGTCGGTCGAGACCGGGCATATCACAGGCCAGCACCAGCCAGGCGGCGGCCGGATCGCTCAGATGCGCAGCACGCAGGCCGTTGGCGGGACCGAGGCCAGTGTCTGTATCCAGCAGCAGTGGAAATTGCCGCCGCAGCTTGTCATCGGCCTGGTCGGTCCGCACCGACACGCTCACGCTGGTCACACAGCCATCGAGCAGTGCGACGGTACGCTCCAGCAGGGTGGCGCCTTCGATAAGGATTCCGGCCTTGTCACGGCCCATGCGCACACTGCGTCCGCCGGCCAGCACCAGCCCGCGCAGGAGCGGCAGTCTGGCGGTCGTCTGCATGCGCCTCAGGACGATCCGACGGCGCTGAAATCGCTCTTGCCGCCAGTCTTGGTAACGAGCCGGATTTCGGCGATCACGATGTCATGCGAAAGCGCCTTGCACATGTCATAGACCGTCAGCGCGGCGATACTGGCCCCGGTGAGCGCTTCCATCTCGATGCCGGTACGGTGCTCAACGCGCGTCGTGCAGTCGATGACCACGTCGCCGTTCTCGTCGAGGGCGATGCCGATACGGCAGGAGTCGAGGCCGATCGGATGGCAGAAGGGAATCAGCTCACTGGTGCGCTTGGCGCCCATCGTCCCGGCGATGATCGCGGTCTGGAACACGGGCCCCTTGGGGGTCTGGATATCGCCACCGGCAAAGGCCGCGCGAACGACCGGCGGCAAAATCACCCGGGCCCGCGCATGTGCGATGCGGCGTGTCACGGCCTTGCCGCTGACATCCACCATGGTGGGCTGATTCTTGTCATCCACATGGGACAGCATGTTGCTACTCAACTGAACCGGAAGCGGTGATTATAGCCCTGCCGTCCCGTGGGCCG
>JBATNV010000131.1:0-9287 GCA_049290495.1 Gammaproteobacteria bacterium
CGGTACCAGATGGCGCTGCCCGTTGCCGATCAGATCGGCACGACCCATACGCTGCAAGGCCTCGCGGAGCATGGGCCAGTTCTCGGCATCGTGATAACGCAGGAAAGCCTTGTGCAGCCGCCGGATCTTGATGCCCTTGGGAATGAATACCGGTTCACTGCTGCGCGTTACCCGGCGCAGCGGATTCTTGCCGGTGTGATACATCGCTGTAGCCGTCGACATCGGTGTGGGCAGGAAATTCTGTACCTGGTCGAGACGCAGCTTGTTGCTCTTCAGCCAGAGCGCGAGGTTCAGCACGTCCTGGTCTGTGGTACCCGGATGTGCCGAGATGAAATAGGGTATTAAAAACTGTTTCTTTCCAGCCGCTTGTGAGTACTTTTCGAAAAGTTCCTTGAAGCGTTGGTAGGTGCCGATACCGGGCTTCATCATCTTTGCGAGCGGGCCGGCTTCAGTGTGCTCCGGGGCGATTTTCAGGTAGCCGCCCACATGATGGGTGACCAGTTCCTGTACGTATTCCGGTGACTCGACGGCAAGGTCATAGCGGACCCCCGAAGCGATCAGCACTTTCTTTACACCTGGCAGGCTTCTCGCCCGGCGGTACAGGCTGATCAGCTGGGAGTGATCGGTGCTCATGTTGGGGCAGACGGCCGGAAACACGCAGGAGGGGCGGCGGCAGGCGGCCTCGATCTCGCGGCTCTTGCAGGCCAGACGGTACATATTGGCAGTGGGTCCACCGAGATCAGAGATCACGCCGGTAAAGCCAGGGGTGCCGTCGCGGATCGATTCGATTTCACGGATGACGGAATCTTCTGAGCGGTTCTGGATGATGCGGCCTTCGTGTTCGGTGATCGAGCAGAAGGTGCAGCCGCCGAAACAACCGCGCTGGATGATGATCGAGAAACGGATCATCTCCCAGGAAGGGATCTTTGCCTCGCCGTAGGCCGGATGTGGAAAACGTGTGTAGGGTAGCTCGTAGACGCGATCGAACTCTGCCGTGGTGAGCGGAATCGGCGGCGGGTTCAGCCAGATATCGCGGTCACCGTGACGCTGAATCAGCGCGCGAGCATTGCCGGGGTTGGTTTCCAGATGCAGTACGCGTGAGGCATGCGCATACAGGACCGGATCGGCGTGTACGCTTTCGTAGGCTGGTAAACGCACCACGCTGCGGGAACGATCCACCTTCAGTGCGCTGCCGTGCGCTGCGTCTTCGACGCTGCTTGAATCGATTTCGGTCCAGCCGTCCGGCAACTGGTTACGGATGTAAGCGGTGCCGCGGATATCGGTGAGCTCGCTGATCTGATCGCCAGCGGCGAGGCGCTGCGCGATCTCGACGATCTGACGCTCACCATTGCCGTAGACCAGCAGGTCGGCCTTGCTGTCGAACAGGATCGAACGGCGCACGGTATCCGACCAGTAATCGAAATGCGCGACACGCCGCAGGCTGGCTTCGATACCGCCGATCACGATGGGCACGCCCTTGCAGGCTTCACGCACCCGCTGCGCATAGACGACCACGGAATGGTCCGGGCGACGGCCCGGTTCGCCATTCGGGGTGTAGGCATCGTTGGAACGGATGCGCCGGTCAGCGGTAAAACGGTTGACCATCGAATCCATGTTGCCCGCAGTGACGCCAAAGAATAGGCGCGGGGTACCGAGCACCTTGAACGCTTCCGGCGAACTCCAGTCCGGCTGTGAAATGATGCCGACGCGAAAGCCCTGTGCCTCAAGCAAGCGGCCGACCACAGCCATGCCGAAGCTCGGGTGATCAACATATGCGTCGCCAGTGACGATGATGACGTCGCACTCGTCCCAGCCGAGTTCGTCCATCTCGGCACGTGACATCGGCAATACGGGCGCTGGTGTCAGGCGGCTGGCCCAGTATTTCTTGTAGCTGAACAGATCGCGGGCGGCTTGCATGGCTGGTTGGTTACCGGAGTTGTTGGCGGGGAGGGCGATGGGTGCCGGCTATTCTAGACGGGAAACACTGGATTTCGGCCAGAAAGGTGATGGACTGCCGGTCAGCGCTGCGTTGCCAGCAGTGCCTTGATGGCCGCGCTCAACTTCGGGTGTGCATTGAGGTGGCGGACGAAATCGCGCTCATGTTCTGCGCCTTTGGCGCGCAGCACGGTGATTGCAGACTTCTTCTGTGCGGGTGTCCACGACTCGATCCCTTGCAGCGCAGCGATCAGTGGTGCCAGGCGATAGAGGCCCAGGGTCTCTGCGGGGCTCCATCCGGTGAGAGAACTCAAGCCCAGGCGGCGCCCGATGATTTCCCCGGCGCTGTCATCGGAGAGTATGGGCAACTGCATGCCCAGGTTTGGTACCAAAGGTAGCCAGGCACGACTGTCCCGGATCGGCTCCCAGTACAGGTGTTTGCATGCAAGCTTGCCCAGCGTTGTGCTGCTGGAACGATGTCGTGGATTGCGTGCCATGCGCGCCAGTTCTCCAGTGACGATCCGCTTGAGTCCGGCATCGTGCGGCCTGAAGCCCAGCTTGTAGTAGAACCACCAGGCGCCGGAGGCGATACCTTCCTTGTTGTGATGTCCGAGTTGGTAGGGTTCCAGCGAGAAAGCTTCACTGCCGAGCAGGGCTCGTGTGGCAGCGAGTAGTCGTGCAAACAGGAATGCGGATTCCCCGCCGCGGAAGGTGTCGAAAGTGTTGAAGGCAATCTCGGCGCCACTGAGCAGTGCATCGACCTGGCCATAGCCGACCGGAACGCCATTGCGCAGTATCAAGAAGCCGTACGCGGAAGCCAGCGGCAGGCGTCGTTCCGGTATGGCACCGATGAATGCGAAGGCCAGGCCGTTGCCGTCATCGACGACGTGGACGTCCCCTGCACTGCCCCAGCTAAAGGTATCGAAGTCGCGCCCGCGGGTAACCATCGCTGTGCGCGCGAGGTCCAGCAGCTCAGCGGCGTTTTGTGGTGTCGCGGTAGTGACTGCCTGCGGTGGCCGCTGTAACGCCTTGCGCAGGTTGCTGCGCCCTTGTGCAAGTGGCGCAGTGATGAACGTGATTGATGCTCCCGACCACTGCGCCCGCGTACGCGAAGGCGAATCCTCACCCGCTTCCAGCACGTATGCTGGCTGCAGCAGGTCATGAACCGTTTCGCGTGCGAGTGTATCGCCTGCGGTCCGATCGATACCCTGCACAAAAAAGCTGGCATCGGTCATCGCTTCACGCAGCGAGTCGAGAATCCTGAACGGTGCATCTTCCGAGCGCTTGGCGGCCTCGGCCTGCAGCGATGGCAGCGCGATCGGCCATGCGCTGCACAGCCAGTCTTCGCCCTCGCCGCAGTCGCGGTCGAAATGCAGCAGTGCAGGCCAGCGTGAACTGAGCCAGCGTGCCATCGGCCAGAAGAAATGATAGTGAATGGCCGTGCCGGCGATGCCGCTGTCCGCGAGTTGTCTGCGAAAGCGGTGCAGGTCTTTGCGCCCGGCAAATGTCCGGAGCCCCGAATCGGCGGCGATCAACACCCGCTCATCATCGGGCCAGGCGCGTATCCAGCACAGTATCTCGTGCAGGCGTCGCACGGCCGATGCCGATGGCAGTTGTGTTTTTACAAGGAGACAGAGCAGGCGGTGCTTGTCAGTCGCTGCCGCCGGAGTGAACACCAGGCGGAGCTTTTCCAGTCGGGTCAGCGTTGCGGCGTTCTGCATGCGCACAGGATACGCTGCCATGCGATGATCGGCGCACCTTCGGCTATGGGTGCTGATCCTGTTGGTCGTGTGCACAGGGCTGCGTATGAGATCCAGAATTCGTAACTGCCGTCTGCGATCTGTCGTACTGGCATTCATTATGACCTGGGAGCTACTTATGATGGGCTGCGCACAACTTGCAGGCGAGACGGCAGAGCGATTGACCACTATCGATACAGGCCAGTTGCGCGGCACCCTCGTGGATGGCGTGCTGGCCTTTCGCGGAATTCGCTATGCAAGCCCGCCGGTTGGCGAGTTGCGCTGGCGGGCGCCGCAGCCGGCGGCTGCCTGGGAAGGGATACGGCCTGCGACGGACTACGGAGCAACCTGTGCCCAGCCGAACTCAGCGATGCTCTGGTTTCCGCTGGCCAATCCCAGCGAGGATTGCCTGACACTCAATGTCTGGACCCCGGAGCTTCGGCCCAGGCAAAAGATGCCGGTGATGGTCTGGATCCATGGCGGCGGATTCTCGCAGGGCAGCGGTAACCTGCCGCAGCTCAATGGCACGGCGATTCCCCGCCAGGGCGTCATCGTGGTCACCATCAATTACCGGCTGGCGATGTTCGGTTTCCTCGCGCACCCGGCACTGGTTACTGACGGGGAAACAGCTGGTAACTACGGACTGCTGGATGCGGTGGCGGCACTGCAGTGGGTGCAGAGAAATATTGCGGCCTTCGGTGGTGACTCTGCGCGCGTGACGATTTTCGGTGAGTCAGCCGGTGCCGACATGGTGAACTACCTGATGGTGTCACCCGCTGCCCGCGGCCTGTTCGCACAGGCCATCAGCCAGAGTTCATCTGTGGGCATGGCGCCGATTCCGCGTCTGGCTCAGCGGGTCGGATTCAACCCGCCAGCGGAACAGCTCGCGAACAGCTACATCGAAAAGCTCGCACTGCCGGGGACCGCTGATCTTGCAGCCACGTTGCGCGCGCTGCCGACTGAGCAACTGCTCGCGGCGATGGGCGAGCGTGACCGTTTCACGCCCATCGTCGATGGCCGGGTTCTACCGGACCAGCCGGGCCGCCTGTTTGCGATGGGGCGCCAGCAAAAGGTGCCGTATATGACCGGCGGTAACAGCTGGGAGGCGAGTTTGGGGCGCATGATCGGCGGCGGTTTCTCGCCAGCCTTTGCCGCGAAGCTGGTGCCCGCTGCCGACAAGGACCGCCTGTACGCAGGGTTGAGCGGCGAGGCACTGGACGATGCGATATTCGGTGATCTGGTCATCCTGTCGCAGTCGCGTTTTCTGGCCGATCAGATGTGCGCCCTGCAGGTGCCCGTCTATGCCTACTACTTTTCCTGGGTCGCCGAGGATCGCCTCGTGCGGCAGCCTGGTGCTGCGCACGCCGACGATATCGCTTTTGTGATGGGTACCCTGGATGCCGAGACTGATCTGAGCCGCGTTACGGCGCAGGATGAGGCCATCAGCCGGTTGATGAGCCGTTACTGGCTGCAGTTTGCGCAGAGCGGAAACCCGAACAAACCCGATGCCCCTGACTGGCCAGTGTACAAACCTGGGTCAGCACAGGTGCTGGAGATCGGCGCTGAGGTCGAGGTACGGAAGGAATTTCTGGCCGAGCGTATGGCGTATTACCTGAAGCGCGGGCAGGAAATGCTGGAGCACTCGCCCTGACAGCTGCTCTTCCGCGCCCATATCTCCGGTCAGACCGGGGTATCAAGCGAAGGCCAGTTCTCACATACAATGCCAGTAGGGCGCTTCAACCTCTGTGACTGGGTCATGCGGCACCTGATCCGGATCGGACACGAAACGAGGAGTATTGCGGTGATGAATAATCTGACGGGTATGCGGGCTGTTTTAAATGGACTGCTCAGCTTCGCGCTGGTAATCGGCCTGGTTGCCTGTGCATCCGGTCCGGATATCCGCGTGGACAACGATCCTAACGTGAATATTCCGGCCTATAACACTTTTGGTTTTTTCAGTCCTCTATCGACTGACGATGCAGGCTATACCACGATCCTCACAACACGGCTCAAGGATGCCACTCGTCGTGAACTGGAAAAGCGCGGTTATACCTATAAGGACACTGATCCGGAGTTGCTGGTCAATTTCAATGTGAACGTGGTTGACAAGTCGGAGATCTACAGCAGCCCCAGCGCGAGTATTGGTTATGGCTACTACGGTTACCGGTCTGGCATGTATGGTGCCTGGTCCGGTTATCCGCAGGATATAGAGACGCGCAACTACCGGCAGGGCACGCTGGACATCGATATCGTTGATGCAGCCAGGAAAGCGCTCGTCTGGCAGGGTGTCGCAGAGGCCCGTGTTACAAAAAAGATGCGTGAAAATCCTGGTACGACGCTTGATTCTGTAGTCACCCAGATACTTGCCGGCTTTCCGGCGAAGAACTCTGTGCCTGAGCAGCCGGTAACCCGCTAGATCCCTGCGATTAGTGCCCCCGGGACTGGTCCCGGGGTGCGCCGGCTGCTGGCGGCCTCTCCGGTGTGTAGGCCTTGTGCAGCTCGACTGGCGATGCGGCCTTCTTGCGCAAGCGCAGGTTGAGCATCTCGACGCTCACCGAGAAAGCCATCGCGAAGTAGATGTAGCCACGCGGCACATGGGTGCCGAGCCCGTCGGCGATAAGTGCGACGCCAACCACGAGCAGGAAGGCGAGTGCCAGCATCTTGATGGTCGGATGTGCCGAGACGAAATTGCCGATCGCAGTGGCGAAGACCATCATCAGTAACACCGAGACAACTACAGCTGCGATCATGATCGCAACTTCGTCAACCATGCCGACGGCGGTGATTATCGAGTCCAGCGAAAAGACCAGATCGATGATGATGATCTGCATGATGATCCCGCTGAAGGTGGCAACGACAACACTTGAGTGACTGCCAGCTTCGCCTTCGAGTAGTTGATGGATCTCGCCGGTGCTTTTCCAGAGCAGGAACAGGCCGCCACCTATCAGGATCAGGTCCCGGCCTGAAACCGGCTGTTCAAGCACCGTGAATACCGGTTCGGTGAGGCCCACAATCCAGGCGAGCAGCAGCAGCATCGCGATACGCATGAACATCGCGAGGCCGAGTCCGATGCGACGGGCCAGTTCCCGGCTCTGCGGTGGCAGCTTGTCGGCCAGGATCGAGATGAAGATGATGTTGTCGATGCCGAGTACCAGTTCGAGTGCGGTCAGCGTCAGCAGGGCGATCCACGTTTCAGGCTGGCTGAAGAGATCGATCATCACAGGTCCCTGGTTCGGTTAAATGGGCGGGTGGCGGCCCGCATTATCGGCCAGTATCATGCAAGCGTCTGTCTTTTGTCAGCTGGCTGCGGGAGTGTTTATGCGACTCATCGTTGCGATTACCGGAGCCAGTGGCGCTATCTACGGCATTCGCCTGCTTGAGGCACTGCGCGAGGTGCCGACGGTCGAGACGCACCTCATACTCAGCAACGGCGGCAAGCTGAATATCTCGCTGGAAACTGACCGGGAGCCGCGCCAGGTCGAAGCCCTTGCGCACGAGGTCCACAGCGACCAGAACCTGGCGGCAACCATCGCCAGTGGATCGTTCGTCACGGGCGGCATGATCGTTGCGCCGTGCTCGATGAAGACCCTTTCAGGTATCGTCAGTTCCTATGCCGACAACCTGGTTGTACGTGCCGCCGACGTGGTTCTCAAGGAGCAGCGCAAGCTGGTACTGATGCCGCGTGAGATGCCGTTGCATGTCGGGCATTGCCGGTTGTTGCTGCAAGCCGCTGAAATGGGTGCCGTAATCGCTCCGCCGATGCCGGCTTTCTATAACGATCCGCAGACGCTTGACGACATCATCAACCACAGCGTGGGGCGCGTGCTGGATCTGTTCGGCATCGAAAGCGGCCTGGTCAAGCGCTGGCAGGGTGCGAAAGCCGCACGACAGAACGCAGCGAAGAAATGACCACACCGGATAGCGATCCTGACTTCGCTCGCGTGCGTGAATTGCTGGCCGGGCACAACACGCTGACGCTCGCGACGACTGGTGAAGATGGTGCGTGGGCCGCCAGCGTGTTCTACGCCAGTGACGAGCGCTGTAACCTCTATTTCGTTTCGGATCTGAAGACGCGTCACGGGCGCGACATGAGCCGGGAAGCGCGCGTGGTCGCCGCAATCAACCGCGATGTGGCCACCTGGGATGAGGTGATCGGTTTGCAGATCGAAGGTCGTGCAGAGGTCCTGTCCGGTATTCCCCGGACCGCCGCGCTGGCAAGTTACCTGTGCAAGTTCATCCAGGTCCGACGGATCTTCGAGTCGCCGCGCGAAGCCAGCGAAAAGCTGATCGCCACGCGGCTGCAGAGCACGGCATTCTGGTGCCTCACACCTGACTGGATACGCCTGATCGACAGCACGCGCGGTTTTGGCTGGAAGCGCGATTTCCGGCTCTGAGTCAGCGACTCAGTAAGAATCGCCACTCGAATAGGGCGGCAGCTTGCCGATATGAATGCCACTGTCGACGATCAATGTCTCACCGGTGATCAGCCGGGCGCTTTCGAGGAACCAGACCAGCACTTCGGCGATGTCTTCAGCAGTCGCAACCTTCTGCAGGGGCAGCTCGGCACCCTGGGTCTTGATCATCGCCTCGTACTGCTCATCACCCATGCCGCCTTTTAGCCAGCGCGTCTGGATCATCCCCGGTACCACGGTGTTGATGCGGATCTCAGGTGCGAGCACGTGGGCCAGCGATTTCGTCATCAGGTTTAGCGCGGCCTTCGATGCGGCGTAGGGGATCGATGAGGCGATACCGGTGACGCCGCCGATCGAGGAGTCATTGACAATGGCACCTTGGCCCTGCTTCTTCATGATCGGTGTGACTGCGCGGATCATCTGGTAGGCGCCAACCACGTTGACCGCATAGATGTCCAGGAAGTCCTGCTTGCTCACGCCGTCGAGCTTCGGGTAAGGATTGAACTTGGTGCGGGCAGCATTGTTGATCAGGTAGTCGATGCGACCCCACTTGTCGATGGCCGCCTGGGCCATCGCACGGCAGGCGTCGTCGTCCGAGACATCGGCCTGAAAGACGATGGTTTCCGCACCTTTGGCGACGCAGGTCGCTCCGGTTTCATCGGCCTCGGCCTTGCTGCGCGTGTAGTTGATCACGACGTTGCAACCGTGTTCAGCCAGCAGGATTGCCGCCGCCGCACCGACCCCCGTGGCTGAACCGGTAACGATTGCGACTTTTTTCTGGCTCTTTGTCATGTCTGTCTTCCTGTTTGCAGAATGGCCGTGGGCCCGCAGGCCGCATAGCCTACCGGATATCGTTGCAAACGGGGCTTTAGCCACGGCACCGGCAGTCACTCTGGCGACGGATCTGCCGGGCTGCTCCAGTCGGGATCACCATGTTAAGGTTTGCGCATTCCAGTTCAGCACGACGGATCAAGGGAGCTAGCGGCGATGGCGTTCAAGGATATGCGGGAGTTTCTGGCCACCCTGGACAAGGCCGGGCAGCTCAAAAACGTAGACCTGCCGCTGGATTGCGGACAGGGCACCAATGAACTCCAGGCGCTCATGCGCTACCTCGCCGAGATCAATGGCCCGGGGCTGATGCTGAATAACCTGCAGGGCTACAACATGCCCGGCGTACCCGTGATCTTCAATCCCTTCGGTA
>JBATNV010000132.1:0-1617 GCA_049290495.1 Gammaproteobacteria bacterium
TGGTGCGTGGGCCGCCAGCGTGTTCTACGCCAGTGACGAGCGCTGTAACCTCTACTTCGTTTCCGATCTGAAGACGCGTCACGGGCGCGACATGAGCCGGGAAGAGCGCGTGGTCGCCGCAATCAACCGCGATGTGGCCACCTGGGACGAAGTGATCGGTTTGCAGATCGAAGGTCGTGCAGAGGTGCTGTCCGGTATTCCCCGGGCGGCCGCCCTGGCAAGCTATCTGGGCAAGTTCATCCAGGTACGACGGATCTTCGAGTCGCCGCGCGAAGCCAGTGAAAAGCTGATCGCCACGCGGCTGCAGAGCACGGCATTCTGGCGCCTCACACCTGACTGGATACGCCTGATCGACAGCACGCGCGGTTTTGGCTGGAAGCGCGATTTCCGGCTCTGAGTCAGTGACTCAGTACGATTCGCCACTCGAGTAGGGCGGCAGCTTGCCGATATGGATGCCACTGTCGACGATCAGTGTCTCACCGGTGATCAGCCGGGCGCTTTCCAGGAACCAGACCAGTACCTCGGCGATGTCTTCGGCGGTCGCAACCTTCTGCAGCGGCAACTCGGCACCCTGAGTCTTGATCATCGCCTCGTACTGCTCATCACCCATGCCGCCTTTCAGCCAGCGCGTCTGGATCATCCCCGGTACCACGGTGTTGATGCGGATCTCCGGTGCCAGTACATGGGCCAGTGACTTGGTCATCAGGTTCAGCGCCGCCTTCGAAGCGGCGTAGGGGATCGATGAGGCAATGCCGGTGACGCCGCCGATCGAGGAGTCATTGACAATGGCACCTTGGCCCTGCTTCTTCATGATCGGTGTGACGGCGCGGATCATCTGGTAGGCGCCGACCACGTTGACCGCATAGATATCCAGGAAGTCCTGCTTGCTTACGCCGTCGAGCTTCGGGTAAGGATTGAACTTGGTACGGGCAGCATTGTTGATCAGGTAGTCGATGCGACCCCACTTCTCGATGGCCGCCTGGGCCATCGCGCGGCAGGCGTCGTCGTCGGAGACATCGGCCTGAAAGACAATGGTTTCCGCACCTTTGGTGACGCAGGTCGCTCCGGTTTCATCGGCCTCGGCCTTGCTGCGCGTGTAGTTGATCACCACGTTGCAACCGTGTTCAGCCAGCAGGATTGCCGCCGCCGCACCGACCCCGGTGGCTGAACCGGTAACGATTGCGACTTTTTTCTCGCTCTTTTTCATGTCTGTCTTCCTGTTTGCAGAACGGCCGTGAGCCAGCAGGCTGCATAGCCTACCGGATATCGCCATAAACGGGGCTTTCGCTACGGCACCGGCACTTACCTCTTGCGGCAGATCTGCCGGGCTGCTCCGGTCGGGGTCGCCATGCTATGGTTTGCGCATTCCAGTTCAGCACGACGGATCAAGGGAGCGGGCGGCGATGGCGTTCAAGGACATGCGGGAATTTCTGGCCACCCTGGACAAGGCCGGGCAGCTCAAAAACGTGGACGTGCCACTGGATTGCGGGCAGGGCACCAATGAACTCCAGGCGCTCATGCGCTACCTCGCCGAGATCAATGGCCCGGGGCTGATGCTGAATAACCTGCAGGGCTACAACATGCCCGGCGTACCCGTGATCTTCAATCCCTTCGGTA
>JBATNV010000133.1:0-6659 GCA_049290495.1 Gammaproteobacteria bacterium
GAACAGGGCTATGTGGAAACGGTATTCGGCCGGCGACTGTACCTGCCCGATATCGGTGCCCGGCAGGCAGCACGACGCCAGTACGCCGAACGCAGTGCGATCAACGCCCCGATGCAGGGCACCGCGGCAGACATCATCAAGCGGGCCATGATCAGCACTGATAACTGGCTGCAGCAGAGCAATACCGGCGCGCGGCTCATCATGCAGGTCCACGATGAACTGGTGCTGGAAGTACCGGAAGAAAGCCTCGTCGCGGTTCGCAGCCAGGTCGTGACACTGATGTCCTCGGCGGCCGCCCTGCGCGTGCCACTGCGGGTCGAGGCCGGGCAGGGTGCGAACTGGGACGAAGCCCACTGAAATCGCTGTCTGGCCGCGGGAACTTCGGCGACCCTGAACCCTCAAACACTATGACTAAGCCGCTTCGGGCTACCCCCCCCAGCCCGAAGCGTCAGCCGGTAACCCCTGACCGGTAGTACTGGCCGGCCCCGGACGCTCCCCCCTGGCGTCCGGGGCCAATTTTATTCTGGCACCGGCTATTCCGTTGGCGACCGGCGGCGACCGGCGGCGACCGTCTTTATGGGACGTCTGGCCGTGCCTCAAGCATGGCATTAAGGTGGCCACGGGCTTCATCCAGACCCAGCTTTTTGGTCGCAGAAAACAACTGTACGGTGACTTCCGCACCCAGTTCCTGCCGCCCTTTGACCAGCGCAGCCGCAGCTTCCTGGCGGGACAGCTTGTCGGCCTTGGTCAACAGCACATGAATCGGCCCATTCAGGGTGTGCGCCCACTCCAGCATCTGCCAGTCGATATCACCGAGCCCCCGCCGGCTATCGACAACCAGGATCAGGCCCGTCAGTGAATCACGCGCATGGAAGTAGTCATCGAGCAGCTCACGCCAGTGATCGCGCATCTCCTTCGAGACCCGCGCGTAGCCGTAACCCGGCAAGTCGATCAGCCGGCGGACATCATCCAGCGCAAAGAAATTGATGAGCTGGGTCCGCCCCGGTGTCTTGCTGGTACGCGCGAAGTCGCGGCGATTGAGGATGGCGTTGATAGCGCTGGATTTACCCGCATTCGAGCGACCGGCGAAGGCAACTTCACGGCCCTGGTCAGTGATGAACTGGGCAGCGCGTGCAGCGCTGGTGATAAAACGGGCTTCAGGATAGAGGGACATTTGCGGGCGAATAGAGCCAGAAACTTTTCGTGTACAATGCGTCGCTGCGCGAGTCTAGCACGTGGCTCGTCCCTTATTTTCCTTACAGAACAAGCTTATGGACACCGCAAAAACCCTGCGTCGAACCATTTTCCTGCGTCGCCTTCTGAGCAGCGCCGCTGCACTTGCCGCCAGTCTGCTGCTGACTCCGGCACACGCTGCGGGCTCGGCTGAAGCCGGCCAGGCTCGCTCGGTCGTCTGTGCGGCCTGTCATGGTGCCGATGGCAACAGCTTCAACCCGGAATGGCCGAGCCTCGCGGGTCAGAACGAGAACTACCTGATCAAGTCGTTGCAGTCCTTCAAGGACGGCAGCCGGCAGAACGTCTTGATGAATGCCCAGGCCGCAGGCCTGAGCGAGCAGGACATGCTGGATCTCGCCGCCTGGTTCAGCGCGCAGAAGCTGGCCGGCAAGACGGCCGATCCCGCGCTGGTCAGCAGCGGTGAACGCCTGTTTCGCGGTGGCAACAAGGCAAGCGGCGTGCCTGCCTGCGATGCGTGTCACGGCCCGAGTGGCCAGGGCAACAGTCCAGCAGGCTGGCCTGCGATCGCCGGTCAGCATGCTACCTATTCCGCCAACCAGCTGGTCGCCTATCGCAGCAAGCAGCGCACTACCGATGGCGACACCCAGATGATGCGCACTGTCGCGTCGGGGCTGACCGATGAAGAAATCCAGGCGGTAACGTCCTACCTCCAGGGCCTGCACCCTTAAGCCATCTCAGCAGCTTTCCCGGAGATCGCGTCATGAAGCTCTTCCGCTCCGTTTTACTCGTGACCGTGCTCAGCCTGCTTGCCGCCTGTGGCAAGGCATCCGAGCCGCAGGCAGTAACGCCTGCCAGCAGTCTGGCCGCTAACAGCGTCGCAGCAATCGCGGCTCCGGTTGCTGAACCGGCAGCCGAAAGCTCACCGACAGCGGAGGCCGTGGCGACATCGGTCAATGAAACGGTTGAGACGGCTGAAACATCGCCGCTGCCGGCCAGGGACATCGTGCTGCCAGCAAATAATCCACCAGCCGGGCAGCAGACCAACTGGCAGTACAAGGAAGGCGATTACTACACCGTCCTGACTTCAGCACAGGGCGGCAGCAGCCCGGCCGGCAAGATCGAGGTCGCTGAAGTGTTCTGGTATGGCTGCGGGCACTGCTACAACCTGGAGCCCGTGATCGCCGACTGGGAGAAGCGACTGCCTTCTGACGTCAACCTGGTGCGCATCCCCGTGATGTGGAACCCGACCAACGAGATCCACGCGCGGATCTTCTACACGGCCGAGGCGCTCGGCAAACGGGCACAGATTTCGCCAGCGGTCTTCAAGGCCATTCATATCGATAACAAGCCGATGACCGACGAGCAGGAGATCCAGAAGCTGTTCGCGGAATTTGGCGTTTCGGCGGACACCTTCAGCAAGACCTTTCGTTCCTTCGCGGTCGAGAGCCAGCTGCGGCGGGCCAAGGACCTCACGATGAAATACCACGTCAAAGGCGTGCCCTTACTCGTCGTCGACGGCAAGTACCTGACCGACGGACCGAAGATCAAGAGTCACGACGACCTGCTGGCCGTAGCCGAAGAACTGGTACAGCGCGAACGTCAGAACCGCTGAGCCTGGCGCTCAGCCGGAGTGCTGTTTAAGGTGCTTTTCTGAGGACTTGAGTGGCGGTGCCTCAGCCGCGTGAGCGGCACAAGCCTCACAGTTGACCCAGCCGGAATCACCGTCGGCATAGTGCTCTTTCTTCCAGATCGGCACGCGGTGCTTCACTTCATCGATGATGTAGCGACAGGCGTCAAAGGCAGCATCGCGATGTGCCGCTGACACGCCGACCCAGACCGCCAGCTCGCCGATTTCGAGCTTGCCGAGCCGGTGGATGCAGTGCGCTTTCGTGATATCAAAGCGGGTGGCTGCCTCGGCAATGATCCGCTCCCCTTCCTTGATGCCGAGCTGCTCGTAGCCTTCATACTCGAGGTGCAACACGCCGGCGCGTCCGTCGTTGTGGTTACGCACCCAGCCCTCGAAGCTCGCGTAAGCGCCGGCCACCGGATCGGCAAGCAGCGCCTGGTAAGCTGCGAGATCGAAACGCTCGCGCTTGAACTCGAAGTGACTCATCCGCCGGCTACCGGCGGGATGAATACCACCAGGTCGCCATCCCGTAATGGCGTTTCCCAGTCGCAGAATTCATCGTTCACGGCCACCTTCAGACGCCCGAGCGCGGGGAACGCGTGCCGCTGATCGAGTTCGGCGTAGAGCTCACCGACGGTCGTGGCCGGCGTGGACAGGGCTTCGTGCGCGCAGCCGACATGCTCACGCAGGATTGCAAAGTATTCGACGCGTATCTCAGCCATAGCTGCAGTTTAGCCCAGCCGGCGCTCCAGGCGGACAAGCTCCTCGGGCGTGTCTGCATCAAGCGCAGCGGAGGGCATCGCCACCGCACTGTGCTGCCCTGCGCTTTCAAGCACCGCACGCGCGCCCTGATCGCCGCGCAGCAGGGCGAGCTGTGACCATACCGCGCGGGGAAAGATCGCAGGTGGCGCCGGATGGCCATCGAACTCTGCCGCCGCCATGAATTCGGGTGCCGCACGCCATGCCGCAACCAGCCGGGCCAGGTCTTCTGCAGTGACGGCAGGCAGGTCGCAGGGTATGACGAGCACCGCATCGACTCCGGCAGGCATCGCGGCTACGCCGCAGGCTAGCGAACTGGCCATCCCGCTCGCCCAGTCCGGATTTACGACCACCTGCACACCATCCGGTACAACGAGTTCCCGTATGGTCTGCTCGGCCGTGCCTGCCACAACGTAAACACCGGCTGCACAGACGTCAGCGAGCATTGTGGTGGCGTGGCGTACCAGCGGCACGCCGCGAAACAGGGCCAGTGGCTTAGGCGCACCGAAACGCAGCGACGCGCCAGCGGCAAGTACCAGGCCGGCGAGTTGCGACAAATGTCTGTGCACGTTCATGGTTGAGGTCTGCCCGATCAGGCTGGTCCGGGTTTCGTCCAGTCGTAGGGATCCCAGGCGACCGGCGCCGAGCGGAATGCGCTGCGCAACTCGGCGATGACTGTTTCCAGACTCAGCGTCGACGGCGAGGCATCGCTGCGTCGCAGGCGCGGCACGATGCCGGTCATCGGATCATCCGCGATCCACATCGGCGCAGCCGTTTCCAGCGCATTCAGTCGCTCGACCACACTGTCCAGGCGAACCCGGAACGGCACGCGACGCGAGACGATCTGCAGCCAGCTCTCATAGCGATATTCAAACTCGTAGTGCTGTCCCTGCACGCGCAATACGCGCGTACAGGGGGTTGCGCTGTTCACCGCGAAGGGATGCACAGCAGCCTGCTCGTCCTCAAGATAGCGGCGTACGTGACGCGGCTGAAGCGGCAACGGAATACGCACGATCGCGAGGTCAATAGCCGGCAGTTCTTCAATGGTCACGGTGCCATCAGCGAGCAGCGCTACACTGGCGCTCAGGTGTTCATCCTGTGCCGCCCACAACGCGCCGAAACGCGGCGAGCCGTGCTGCAGATCGCGCACGATCTCAGGCAGCAGCGGCAGCACCGCCTGATACAGCGCGACTACCCGGTCGGGTGCGGCAAAGACGGTGGCTGGCAATGCGCCACTCGCGGGATCACTCAGCGCCTCGATAATGAAACACAGGCGCGCGGCATCGGGCCGCCTAACCACACCGAAATCACCGGCAAAGGATGCCGCGATGAGCAACTCACGCATGGCGAGCGCCTGCTGCGGTTCAGTGAGGGCAAAGACGCTGAACAGTCCGTCCTCATCGAAATGATTGTTGGTGACGTAGGGCGCAGAGACTGGCGGTTCAGGATTTTCGAGCCAGGCGAATACCGTCGCCGTCGAGGTATCGCGCCGGGCGCCGGCGGGCGACTGGTTATTGGGCCAGTGCGAAAGGGTCAGCAGGCTGCTCGGCAGCGGCGCACCGTCAACGACGATATTGGGCTGCTGGCGCGCCTCCGCGTAAGGGATGAAACGCACGGACGGTCGCGTCAGCGGGCGCGAGCGATCCGGCAGCCTATCCAGGCCACGATGCTGAGCAACACCACGCCGATCAGCAGGTATTGGGGACCGGCAATATATTCAGCACCTGGCGCCACGGCATCCGGCACGACGGCGCGCCAGAGATACCAGACGGCACCGAAGACGGCGGGAATAATGGTCGGCCATAGTGCGATACCTCGTCCCTTTCCGGCGCGCGCGGCTCCGCGCAGCAGCAGCCAGGAAACCAGCCCGCTGATCAGCATCGGCACGAGGTTCAGTGCGAACACGGTGATGAGCGTATCGCTGCGCGCACCGAAGGAGATCAGCGCAGCAACAGCTGCAGCCGCCGGCAGCAACACCATGCCACCCAGATTCATCCTGCCGTATCCGGTCATCGCTTCAAGTTCCGTTGAATAGTGCAGCTAAGGTACCTGCTGCCGGGCTTCTGAACCAGCGGGGTATGCAAGCTGCCTGCCCCGATCCAACCTTCAGCACGCCGACCTCAGCCTGGGATGCGAAAGCGGTCAGTGTCCGCCGGCCAACTGCCGACAAAACAGAAGGCTTCAAGCGTTGCAAGCCGGCCATCGCGGAGTTGCAGGACGAACTCGGCCGGCTCCGCGAGCTGCGGATGCGCGGCCATGAGCGGCCGCAGCGGCGGCGCTGGCGTCCCAGCCATTGCCGGGACTTCATCGGGCACTGCAAAACGCGTCATAAATCCGACGCCGCTGTAGATGCGTGAGATAACGCTGGCCTTCTCTAGCTGTGCACGCAGTACGGCAAAGGCCTCGCTTTCACCCTGAAGCAATGTCACCAGAACTCTGCGCTCCAGGGCTGAAAGCGGCCCCGGGCCATCCATGGTGCCGGGGCGTGGCGGTGATTCGTGCATGGTGCAGATCCGGTTCAGGCGATGTAAATCAGTCTAGCCGATTACCGCCCATCGTCATCACGATGGTCAGGGGTGGCTGCCGGCAAACGGCAGAAACCCTGCGGTGGCACATCCAGGGCGCTGTTGAACTTGCTCGACAGGTTCTGGAAGGCGACGAGAGCCGTCAACTCGATCAGCGCATCATCGCTGTAGTGCCGTCGCAGCTCCATCATCAGCGTATCGCTGACACGTTGTCCGGTGATGGTCATGGCCTCGGTATAGTCGAGCGCCGCACGCTCTGGCGCTGTAAACAGGCTGCTCGTTCGCCACTCTGCCAGCGCTTCGACCTTGGCCATTGAGCCGGACCGCCGCGCCAGGGTCGCAGAATTGATATCCACACAAAAGCTGCACCAGTTCAGCTGCGAAACCCGCACCGTCAGCAGCGAACGCAGCACCGGATCGAGCAGCGAGCGGCGCGCATCGAGCGCGCCGTAAAGCATGGCCACCGTCATGAACAAACGCGGTACGCGGCCCCACAGCAAACCGGGCAGCAGCACCTCGCCATAGCGACGCTTCTGGCTCCAGAAAAACGGCTT
>JBATNV010000134.1:0-49407 GCA_049290495.1 Gammaproteobacteria bacterium
GGATCGCGGCTAAAGCCGCTCCCACAGCAGCGGCTCCTGCAGCCAGCTTTTCAGGGCTCGATCACCGTACACAGGTCTTCCGTGCGTGGATTGCCATCTGCGGGGCAGACGATATCTTCGCGTGCCACCCACAGCGGTGTACCTGCCACGATCCAGGTATTCACTGCCTTGAAGCCCTTGATGCCGGCAATGCCCAGATCCGACAGCGGATTGAAGATCAGGTCTGCCTTGCCGGTTTCGACATCCTTTACGCAGCCGCTCAGGTCGTTCATGTATTTGGTCGAGACCTTGTGCTTTGGAAAGAAGGCGCGCGCTGTTTGCGTGGCCAGCGGGCCTGTGCAGATCCGCAGTCCATCGCGGGCGTAAAGGTCATCCACGCTGTTGATCTCGCTGGCAAGTGCCGATTTTTCCGGAATGTGCAGATACTGGCTGATGGCGCTCATCGTGCAGGTGAAGCGTCGCGACGTACGCCGGCGCATGCCCTGTGTTTCGCCACCCGTGGCATTGAGCTGACTGATGATGTCAGCACGTCCATCCACCAGCAGTGAGGTCGAAGGCAGAGGTCCCGGGGGCAGTACGATGTTCTCAACCTTGAGATCAACCTGGTAGTGGTTGCGCAGCTCGACGAGCACCGCATCGAACAGCGCATCGCTGATACCAGCGAAGTAGTAAGACGTGTCGTTGGGCGTGTCGGTGGTTTTCTGTACGACCTGGCGGATCACACCGCGGTCCAGAATCTCTTCCAGCAGGCCGACTGGTTGATCGGGAAAAGGCGCCATTTCAGGAGAGGGCAGGCAATCCGCGAGCGTGACCATGTAGCTGCTGGCAGCGCCCGGTTTTGAGAGCGGCATGGTCTGGTAGATTTCGCGGTCCTTGCCGCTGGCGATGACGCGGATCCACGCCGCATCGAGGGCATCGACCAGCTGCTGCCGGCCCTTCGCTACCTGCGGATCGACAACAGGTGACTTGCCAGCGGCTGGCGCACTGGCCGTCTGTGTCGTGCTGCAGCCGGTACTTGCGACCAGGCCCAGCAATATCAGTATGGCAATGCCTTGTGTGCGACGCATGGTGCTGGCTCCGCTAAATACAAGGTGCCGGAGCAGACGACTGCTCCGGCACCTGTGGGCTGTGGCTCAGACGGCTGGTGCCGGTTTCTGCCCGCGAGCGTAGTGCTCGAGGCTCGAGTGGCTCGGGCCATAGTCTTCAGTGGGTGCGTTCAGCATGTGCGGGCAGTTCTTTTCTGCGTATTCGCGCACGTGCTTCGGCAGCTTGTCAGCAGAATCGAAGCCGACCATGGTTGAGGCGTACATGCAGTGTCCGGGCACCTGGCCCATCAGCATGAACGGCAGCCATGGGGAGATGCGATGCCAGGTGCCATGGTACGGGACCGCACTGAGTTTCGGATTTTCCAGGTCCTTGATCGAGACGAAGTAACGCATCATCTCCGATACCTGCGCCTTCGGGCCGGCTGACTCGCGCGGCCACTTGTCGGGCTGTAACGGGTTGGGGTAGTTGAGATGCATGTCAGTGGACAGCACCAGCATCTCGTCGTTGAGCTTCTGCCAGGGAAAGATCAGCGGGATCTTCGGCAGCTTGCTGCGATCACCGGG
Source organism: Gammaproteobacteria bacterium (assembly GCA_049290495.1). Lineage (GTDB taxonomy): Bacteria > Pseudomonadota > Gammaproteobacteria > Steroidobacterales > SHZI01. The sequence goes on from JBATNV010000134.1 coordinate 1,611, forward strand.
AAAATCCTCCGGCGCGAGGATCAGGGTGTCGCTGATCGTGTAGTTGAACGGGTCGTTGATGGCATGCACGACCTTGACGGTTTCATCGGTGTACGGATTCTTGTATTCCTCGATGATGTCGCCGGGTTGATTGAGCCGGTTGAGATTGGTGTAGAAGATGACTTCCTTGTTGAGGCGGCGAATGTTGCCGTCGGGAAGCGGCACCAGGCGCGTGGCCAGAAAGGTCTGAAAGCCGAGCAAGGGCTTGAGCGCCTCACCAGGCTTTACGCCGAGGATCACGCCGCTGCAGTGGCTGAAACGCTGTTTCTCGGAATCCAGGTCGCCCTGGATGCGCGCCCAGCTGTCCCGGTTCCACCGGGGATTCATGAAATCAATTTTTGTCTCAAACGGTATGACGGCCATGGTCTGGGCTCCTCGGGGAAAATGAACCGGGATGATTGGCGGCGGATGCGCTGTTGTGCGCGCAGTCGAACGAGTTTAACGGAACAGAGCTGCGCAGTACGGCGCCTTCGAGCGGCAATTAACCGGCAATGACCGGTGTGCGGGCGATCTGACGGGTTAATATCCACTGTATATGCAGCAGAAAAATCACCAGGTCGTACTCACCAGGCCGCTGTCCGGTGTGCCGCTTGCGGAAGACTTCCGGGTGCAGGCAGTGCCGATACCCGAGCCCGGCCCTGGTGAGCTCCTGATCCGGCATATCTATCTCTCGCTGGATCCGTATCAGCGTTCCGCGATTGCCGGTCGCCATATGGGTGGCAGACAGCCGCTCGGTGCCGGCGCCATGCCGATGGCGGAGACGGTCGGCCAGGTACTGTGGTCGCGAAACCCCGCCTGTCGCGAGGGCGACTATGTGCGGCACTTTGGTGGCTGGCAGGAGTACGCGCTGTCATCCGGTGAGCAGATCGAGGTGCTGGACCGCAGCCGTGCGCCGCTGTCCACCTGGCTCGGTGTGCTCGGCATGCCGGGCCTCACCGCCTGGGCGAGCATGGTGGAGCTTGCCGATGTTGAGCCCGGTCAGGTGGTGCTGGTTTCAGCTGCACTGGGCCCCGTGGGTTCGATGGTCGGGCAAATCGCGATACAACGCGGCGCCGTTGCCGTGGGCATTGCTGGCTCTGATGAGAAATGTGCTTTCGTCCGTGAGCTGGGCTTCAGCGCCTGTGTCAATTACCGCTCTGCCGATTTTCTGCAGACACTCGCGGCGACACTGCCCGATGGCGCAGATGTCTACCACGATAATGTCGGTGGCCAGATGCTGGCAGATGCTTTCACGGTGCTGAAGAACTACGGCACGGTGATTCTCTGCGGCCTGATGGAGCGCTACAACGATCCGGCGCGTTCAAAGCCACTGGATCTCGCACTGCCTATCATCAAGCGTGCGGTGATGAAGGGCCTGGTGGTTACGGATTTCGAAGACCGCCGCGCAGAGTTCGTGGATTTCGTTGCGCCGCTAATTGTGGATGGCCGGATCCGCTACCGTGAAGATCGCGCGGTCGGTATCGCGACAACCGGCGCCCACTTCGCGCGCCTCATGCGCGGCGACAATCTCGGCAAGTCCATCGTCGTGCTGGGCGACGAAGTCACGCAGCCCGGAGGCAAATAAAAAAAGGGGGCGGCGCATCGCTGCGCCGCCCCCTTCCTGCATATCAGTCCTAGAAGCTGTAGGCCAGATTGTAGTTGGTGCTTATCGTGTAAGTGGTTGCCGTGGCATTGCCTTGCACGGAGCCGGTGCTCGGATTGCCATCGTCACCGCGCGCTTCGAGGATCTGCACGACGTTGCCGGGCAGCGTGCCGAACACGATCACATGTCCGCTAAGGTTGTAGAGGTTCTGTTCGAAACCGATCAGGCCACCGAAGGCATGTGCCGGCTGCTGGTAGGCGGCCGCCGTGCGGTCCACCGGGCCCTTGAGGAAGCCCGCACCGCGCAGATGTTTCCAGATCTTGCGCGATTCATCAGTGTTTGTCGTACTGTTCCAGTTGCCCTGGATAATGCCGTTGCCGTTGCCGTTATCCGCAGCGGTCCAGGTGCCCGGGAAGCGGGTTGAGGCGGCGGGATCGTCACCCGGCAACACGCCGTAGCGGTCCTGATAGGCGAGGATCGCGGCGGTGATGCCCTTGTAGTCGTTCTCGACCTTGCTCACCTTGGCGTTGGTGATCATCTCCTGGCCTTTCAGCACACCGCCGATCAGCAAGCCGATGATGACGAGAACAATTGCGATCTCCACCAGAGTAAAACCCTGCTGACGGGACTGCCTGACCATAGTCGACTCCTGGATATACGACGAAGCCTGTGGCTCCGGGTTGATTCATCAATTCCGGACTAATTCTGCGCGTGCATATCGGAGTGTTCTGTCAAACTGATCACAGTTTCACTTAATTTGCACACGCTCACGGCAACCTGCCGGCGCTGACCATCTGTCCATACAGGGTGCCCGGTGCGATCCAGGTCACAAGATCGTCAAAGCTGTTGCCGGTTGCCGTGCTGATGGTGTGGCTGACAAAGACCCTGTCGCTTGCCACCGGGTAGTTTTGCCCGGATGGTCCACCGCCGAGCGTGGCGCCGACATTCTCCTGTTCGTCGGCAGAACCCGGTGTTGCAATGTTCTTGCCCAGCGACAACACGACTGCCGGAGCAGTTGCCGTGACCGTCGTCGCGCTGCTCGCGCAGTCCGTTGCGGATGAGCCGGCTGCGGTACTGCAGACATGCAGGTCAGGTGCAAGATTCGCGAGCGTTACGTTGCGCATCTCGCCGGGACGGACAAAATCCCAGTTGCCGTCGCCGTCGGCATCGCTGTTGCTGACGGAGTAGCGGACCGGATTGCCCCATGCATCGAGCAGCAGCTGATCAGCATTACGCGAACCCGGCAGGCCCAGCGTCGCCGCCGGTACAAAGCCATGCTGGCGGGTGCAGCCGGTTGCAGTGGTGGAGGCCTGTCCGTTACTGGCCGGCGTGGCCGGACAGGGCAGGGCGTCGTGCGCGAGCGCATAGCCCATCAGTGCTTCGCGGATCTGTTCGAGCTGCTGCTTCGTGGTCTCGATGTGCTGCTGATCCACGCGTGCGCCGAGCGGCATGATCAATCCACCGAGCAGCAGTCCGACAATCAGCAGCACGATGGCGAGTTCGAGCAGGCTGAAGCCGCCTTGATCTGAGGCTGCTGGTGGCCAGCGATGCGTGTGATTCAACATGCGGTGACACTCAGGGTGGCGTCGATACAAAAGAGGATGTCGTTGAAGTTGCTGCTGGCAGCGCCCGACTGATAGTTGCCGTTGCCGGCGACGTTCGGGTGGTTGCTGGCATTACGGCCTTCCAGGTAATTGCTGATGTTGCTGCGGGTATCGGCATCCATCGGCGGCTCGTCGCGGATCTGGTTGAGCGCAGCGAGGCGGCTGCCGGAAAACATCAGGACCGCAGCATATGCACCTGCGCCGTTCACGCTGAGGCAGGTGGTGCAGGTCGTAACGGGTGTGGCATCTGGCCGGAAATCGAGTGCGACGGCGTAGAACAGCTGATCTTTCCAGTGCTGCCAGAGCGTAGCCATCGTGGGCGTCCATTCGGGTACGGTGGCAGGGTTGCAGGCGGTCAGGACGCCGGCCGAGGTATTGCCGGTACGGCTGTTGGAATCGTTGACGACGTTGGGCGCGCGGCCGCTCAGTTCACCAACTGGCGTGTCGTTGTACTGTGGCGCAGTCCGGTATTCGACCAGGTCGACCGGTGCGGGCCAGGGCAGTCGCGGATCTGCGATACCGCCTGGATTACGCTTGCCGTAGTCGGCAATACACATGGCCACTGCCTTGGTCAGCGCAGTGAGCTGTGCCGTCACGTCGGCGCGACGCATGAGGCGAGCTTCAATCTCGCTCCGCGTGATGAAAATTATCTGGTCGTTGACGGCAGGACCACCCGGATCGGCAGCGATGAAGTCATCGATGGCGTCTGCGGCATTACTGACATTGCTGTTGTTGATGCCGGAGGCGGCGTCATTATCGAGATAACGTGAGGCAACGTAACTGCCGCCGCACTGTTCAACGCCACTGGCGACTGTGGCGCGTGTCTGGCCGGCGATCGGCGGGCCTGGTGCGATGATGACTGCAACCGGCCGCTCACCGGCCGTGGTGCCGGCAATCAGTGTGCTGCTGTCAGCGGCGAAGATGCGGAACTGGCCGCTGGAGTCGGTATTCAGTAGCTGTGGTTCATTGGCTGCTGCCGCCTTCCATGAGCCAGATACGGCATACCAGAGACATTCGCCGCTCTTGCTGCGGCCTGGCGCTATACCGACGGTACGCCACGGAAAGCGACCGAGCACACTGCGATAACGGGCCCCGCAGTTCGCTTCGTGGGCTTCACCTTCGGCGGTACCGCCGCTGGCATCGACGTCTGGACAGGGCAGAAAACCGTACTTTCCAGGATGCGTCGCATCGCGGGTGACGATGTAGCCGAGCAGGGCTTCCTTGGCATCGGCAAGTGCAGCTGCGTTGCTCTTCACGCGCGCGGCCGATGCCAGTTGTCCGTTGATGTTGCGCGAGAACAGCACGACGCCGCCCAGTACCAGCAGCAAAAGCATGATCAGCAAGGCAGCGCCCTGTTGCCGGTCACGCGCAGATATGGCGGGCATGTTGCGCACCGGCGTGCGTCAGGGTGTCCAGCTCTGGCCAGGTTTGAGCGTAACGCTGCGGCCATCGGCAGTATCGAGCAACGTCACCGCGTTCTGCTTGTCGGGTCCGCGACGAAGCTGCAGCGCTGAATCCTTGCTGCCGGCACGCTGGCCGTTTATCCAGATGACATCCGGCCCGTCACTGCGCTTGAGTACACCGTTCAAAAAAACGCGGCTTGCCGCAGCCACGTGGATCGCGGCATCCGGGTCGTTCGGATCGGCCAGCGGGGTGCGGGCCGCATCCAGCGCACGTCGCTCTTCCGGAGTCATGAACAGCCGGCCGAGCGGTGGCGACATCAGCGGATCGGCCGCCGTCGCCGGCTCACTGACTGCAAACAGACAGACCATCAGGCTGATCGCTGACATGAGCGCGCTGTGTCGTACAAATGCGCAAGGGGATCTGCTGCTCATCATCACTCTCCGTGGTTTGCAGCTGCGAGGCTGCTGCCTGACGGGATCGAGAACCAGGCCAGTTGGCAGCTGCCGCTGAGATTGGCCTGATTACTTTCGGCTGCGGTGTTGTGTTCCAGGCGTTCCAGTTTGCAGGAACGTACATGGAACAGGCCCGGCGACGCCGCGAGCTTGTCCAGCAAGCGGAGCAGATCCACCTCATGCACGAGACCCAGCTGGAGGTCCATCGGGCTGTCAAATACCGGCGCGCTGATGCCAGTCATGAGATACGGTGCTGTAAAGACTTCCTGCGGCCCGGTCGTATAACGCAGGTAGGGCAAGCCGAGGCTCGCGGCGCTGCTGCGGACTGCCTGCACCCACTGCAGACGCTGGTCGGGGCCAACGATGCTGCTGGCAGTGAGCTCGCGATAGGTGGCCGAAAACTGCTCGCGTGCCTTGCGCCGGCTGATCAGTTCATTGCGCTCCTGCTCGATGCTGGCCAGTTCCTGACGTCCGGTCTCCAGTGTGTTGTCCAGGCGCGTGCGATAGATGGTGGTGGTGCCCCACAGTGCCGCACCGAGCAGCAAGCAGAATGCCGGCAGCAGCATGCCCTGGCGCAGAAACCCCCAATCCGGATCAGGCTTGATCATTGCCGGTCCTCATGACGATATCGATGGCAAAGGTGGCTTCCTCAGCTTTGTCCTCACGCGAGACCTCACCAGTCAGGGTTGAGCCGGGCCGGATGTCCAGCGGCTGTTGCCGGGCGTTTACCGATGCGACCTGCGGATCTGCGCGCAGGCTGGCCATGAAACGTTCAAGCTCGGCAAAGGCCAGCGGGTAATTCCGCTCAAAGGGTTCGATGTGTCCACGTACGGTGATGCGAATCCGGCTGACCGCCGGCGTGCTGGTTCCTGTGTCGTCACCGGATTCTTCAGCCGTGGCTGCCGGTGCATCGCTGCTCTCTTCCGGATCCATTTCCGAAACAGGCTTGAATGCCGCGAGTGGCGACCACTCGAGGGCGTCGATCTGCAGGCGTGGCTGCTGGTCTACCGCGCGGCTGACCAGTGCGAAAATCGCTCGTGGCTCAGTGCGGTTGGCAACCAGCGCCTGCCAGGCGCTCACCACCTGACGCATCTGCAGCGGATCCATACCACTGTCAGCCTGATACTCGGAGTGGGTCTGCACACCTGCGGCCACAGTGTCGCGTGAATTGGCGAGCTCACGTGCCTGCACGCTGGTATCCATGAGTGACAGACCGTTCCAGGTGCCGGCAAGCAGCGCTGCACTGCCAAGCACGAGGCAAGCGGCCCGCGCATATTTGCGGATCTGCTCCAGCTGAAAATATCGCCGTCCACCGGCGGGCAGATAGTTTGCGGCGGGTGCGTGGCGGCGCAGGGTTTCGAGGAACAGCAGATCGGCCTGGCCTGGGCGCAGCTGCGCCCGAATGCCGAGCGCGGTAGTGATGCTGTCCAGGTCGACCGGATGGATATGAAAGCCCTCGTGCCCGCCGCCAGCTGCAGTTGCATCCTGTCGCGCCACCTCGGGCTCGCCAAGCAGAAAGACATCGACCGGGTTCGTCGCGCTGACGATGAAGCTGGGATCGAAGTAGCGCACGCTTTCCTCAAGCTGACGCAACAGCCGGAGCATGTCACCAGGCGGGGCCGACAGTGACTTGCGTAGCAGACGGCTGCTGATCAGCTTGCGGTCGCGGAAAAAGGCCACGCGCAGACGTCCGTCCTGATCCCGTGTGACCAGCAGCGCCGCGGCTGCGCGCTTGCCGGTCTGTGCCTGCAGCGCTTCCAGTACGGGCAGACTCAGCAGCGCCGGGCTACAAACCCAGGCGACTGGCAGTTTCGCCGCCGCCAGCTGCTCGACCAGCGTACGCACATGGTCCGGCGTGGTCAGTGCGCTGAACAGGACGTCCTTGCCCTGTGTCTTGTCTGCGCTTCGCCCTTGCAGCGTTGCTGTACTGAATTCCGTGCGCGGAAAAGTGCGGGCAAGTTTGCGTTCGAGCAGGGCTTTCTGGTCACGCTGCCGAAGTCGCGCAATACGGTCCCGGCTGTGCTCCTCCTCAAGCACGTCCACGATGATGCCGATCGTTCCGCTACCGTTCTGGCGCAGGAAAGAGAGCAGTGTGGAAGGCTTGCCGGAACGCGGCGAGTAGCTGGCTATCGGCTTGTAGCTACCGTCATGCCAGGTGTGCAGCACACCGCGGTCGATATCCAGATGAATGACGTGTTGTATGCGCATGTCAGACGGCCCCGAGATTGCCGATGGTGTCGTAAATCGGACCGAGTACCGAGAGCATGACCCAGCCGAGGATGAGTCCGAGGATGACGGTCATTGCCGGCTCGATGAGTGTCTGCAGGCGGTCGACCGCCTCGTTGACTTCGCGGTTGTAGAAGTAAGTGACGTTTTGCAGCGCCTCCTCGATCTTGCCGATGTCTTCGCCCATCTTCACCATGCGCAGCACGAGCGGTGGAAACAGGCCAGCCTGGCCGATGGCGCTGCTCAGCGAGTTGCCTTCATCGACCCAGGCCGAGACCTGATCGATGGCTTCGGCGATCACGACATTTCCGGCCAGTTCACGTGATGTTTTCAGTGCATCGACGATAGTGATACCGGATGCATACATGATCTGAAAGTAGGTCACGAAGCGGCTCATGATGATCTTGCTGAGGATGGGTCCGATGACCCACACGCGCAGCTTCAGCATGTCGAAAGCCCGGCGCGATCCGGCGTCATTTTTGACCAGCCAGTTGCCTGTCAGTGCCAGCAGGACCGGCGCACCGATCAGGAGGTACCAGAACTCGACGACCAGGTCTGAGGTGGCGATCAGCGCCCGCGTATGCATGGGCATTTCCTGGCCCATGGTCTTGAGAAACGTAGCCATCTGTGGCACGACATAGAGCATCAGGAAGAACACCACGGCAAATACCACGGTGCCGACAAAGGCCGGGTAGAGCATGAGCTTCTTCGTCTGTGAGATCAGCTCATCCTGCCACTTCAGGGTTTCAGTCATCCGCGCCAGAACCTGCGACAGTTCGCCGGAGTGCTCGCCAGCACGTACTAGGGCGACGAAGACGCGGTCGAAAGTCGTGGGAAAATCAGCCAGTGATTCAGACAGGCTTTTTCCACCTTCGACGGCCAGCGAGATGGATGCCAGTACGTTGCGAAACGAGGGGTTGGCGGTGCTGTCACGCAGGTCGCGCAGCGCTTCGAGTATTGGCAGGCCGGCGCGATGAGCCTGCTCGAGATGGAAGCAGAAGTTGATGAGTTCGCGCCGGTCAACTTTCTTGCCGGCGGCGCCGATCTGGCGTTTGCTGAGTGCGCGGCAAGTCACCAGCTGCAGGCCGATCTGCAGCAGGCGTGTGTCGAGTTCCCGTTCGTTGTTCGCGGCCAGTTCGCCGTCCAATATCCGGCCGCTGGCATCGACGGCCCGATAGTTGAAGGCAGTCACCGCGTTGCCCCCAGCGCCCGGTCGGTCAGGTCGATGACCCGCGCGATTTCATCGAGGCTCGTATCGCCGCTCAGCACACGGCGCATGCCATCGTCGGCCAGCGGTTTGAAGCCGCTGGCGGCCGCGATGGCGCGCAATTCGCCCAGTGATTTGTTCTGTGCCAGCGCTTCATCGAGCTCACGGTCGAAACGTACGATCTCCATGATGGACATGCGCCCGCGGTAGCCAACCTGGTTACAGTGCTTGCAGCCCTTGCTGCGGTAGATGGTCGGCGCAGCACTGGTATCGATACCCATCAGTCGCCGTTCGATATCACTGGCCTCATAGCCTTCCTTGCACTCCGGGCACAGTCGCCGGACCAGTCGCTGGGCGACGATACCGATGATGTTGCCAGCGAGTACGCCCGGCTTCAGACCGATATCCAGCAGTCGCGGGATCGCACCGAGTGCGGAATTCGTATGCAGGGTGGAATAGACCTGGTGGCCGGTCATGGCGGCGCGAAAAGTCATCTCGGCCGTTGCTTCATCGCGGATCTCACCGACCAGAATGATGTCCGGGTCCTGGCGCATCAGCGAGCGGATGCCGGTAGCGAAATCGAGCTTCACCGCCTCGGCCAGCGAGGTCTGGCGGATCATCGGGAACGGATATTCAACCGGGTCTTCGAGCGTCATGATGTTGACGGACTCGTCGTTGCGGTAGTTCAGGATCGAGTACAGCGTGGTGGTCTTGCCGCTGCCGGTCGGACCGGTGACCAGGATTACGCCCTCGGGGCGTGCGAGCAGCATCTTCAGCAGGGTGAGTTGATCATCCGGCAGGCCCAGCCCATCCAGCGGCACGATGCCGGCGCGCCGGTCGAGAATACGCAGCACGATGTTTTCGCCGTGAATGGTCGGCTGCGTAGCCACGCGGAAATCCACCGGACGCCCGCCGATCGTCAGGGCGATGTGGCCGTCCTGCGGGGCGCGCGTTTCAGTGATGTCCATGCCGGCCATGACCTTGATGCGCACCACGATCGCGGCGAGAAACTTCCGGTGGATGGTCGAGACCTGGTGCAGGACGCCGTCGACCCGATAGCGCACACGGACAAAGCCATCTTCCGGTTCTATATGTACATCCGAGGCGCGCCGCCTGACGGCATCGCCGAGCAGTGCATCGATCAGGCGCACCATCGGCTGCGTGAGATTGTCTGTGTTGCGTGCAGCAGGCGTGCGTCCCGGTGTGGGCGAATCGATTTCCTGCAGGATCGCTGCCAGCGAGAGCTCCCTGTCGTAGAAGTTCTCGATTGCGCCCTGGATCTCTGCGTCGCTGGCCAGCAGGGTCCGGATTTCAATATGTCCGCCGAGCAGTGCCGACACCTGGTCGCGCGCGACCACGTCGAAGGTATCGGCCATCGCCATGGTCAGTACGCGGGTTGCGGGGTCGAATGCGACCGGCAGGACGCGGAAACGTCGCGCAACGTCCTCGGGCAGCAGCGCGACAGCAGCGGCATCTGGCACGACCTTCGACAGGTCGATGCTTTCAACCCGCAGCATCTCGGCAAGCATGTCGCGTACGACCGATTCCGAGACCAGGCCGAGGCGGGCGATAACCTTGCCTATGCGTTCATTCGATTGCTTCTGTTCGGTGAGTGCGACCCGCAACTGGTCGTGGGTGATTAACCCTTTCTCAACCAGAAATTCGCCCAGCTGCTTGCGTGGGCCGCGGCGCTCGCCGGTCGGCGCCGCTGCGGGGGCCAGACGGGAAGCGGGTTTGCTGTCAGGAGGTGCCATGATCGTGCGCTGGCCTATGGCGCAGCTGCGCGCAGGCTGTTGAGTCGCTGCCGCGTGGCTTCAGCGTCAAACAACGCACTGCTGCTCGCCAGGCTGAGCGCGCGATCGTAGTACGTGGCCGCCGCTGACCCCTGGTCAAGCTGATCCAGGCTCACTGCCAGGTTGTAGGCATAGTCGGCATTGGTCGGTTCGTTGCGCACCGCCTCAAAGAATGCCTGCTGCGCCTCCGGCCAGCGTCCCGCGGCGACATATTGCAGGCCGAGCGCGAAATGCAGTTGCGCAGAGCCCGGCTGTTCGCGCAGCAGGTTCTTCAACCGCGTCTCGTTGCCGGTATCACCATCGGCTGATGCACCTGCTGGCAGAGTCGAGAGGGCGGCGATGGCGCCTGGGTTCTTCGGATCTGCCTCAAGCACTGACTTGTACAGCGACTGAGCTTCCTGCTCGCGTCCACCGCGCAACGCGATCGCCGCCAATCCGAGCATCGCATCGATATTGTTCTTGTCAGCTGCCTGTACTTCTCGATACAGGGTCTCGGCACGGGCGTAGTCAGCAGCCTGAAAGGCCTGCCAGGCTTCGCTAAGTCTTGGAAACAGCGGGTTTTCTGTGGTGCCCCGCGAGATCGTGATCTGCGTTGTGGTCTCCGGTGTCTCGACAGCCGGGGTGTCATACCAGTCAGCAGTGCGAGGGGGCGCGGCAGCCGGTCGCGGAGCAGTTCGTGTACCTGTGACTTCCTTGCGCAGCGGGCGCACGGCAGGCTGCTGCTGCGGCTCTCTGACTGCGGGCTGTGGCGCTACTGCCTGTGGCACCTCGGCCTGAATATTCACCGATGGGTCGCCGCCGCGGTCAGCCGTGTATTGCAGGACGACGGAAATAGCGGTTGTCACGGCCAGCAGGATCAGCACCAGCGTACCGATCAGCAGCGAGGTATTGCGTCTTATGCGCTGCTTGCGCTGGCTGACAAGAAAGGAATGGGTCGTATCTGCCGGAGTACTATCCGGATCCGCAACCGGATCCACCAAGCGTTCTGCAGTCGTTTCTGTATCCAGCTGCGACGGGGTGGCCGGCGGATTTTCCTGCGGATCGATAGTGAGCTCAGGTGCCACAGCGTGCGTGTGATTCTCTGTCGATGGTTCGCCAGCGCTTCGATTGTCGATCGCAAGATGCAGCTCAACGGTCTGCGCATGACTCTCGGGGGATGTCGGTGCAAATGGGCTCTCTCCAGTTGCAGGCTGCGCTGATTTCTTCTGCAGGATGTCCAGCAGGGAGCTCATGGTGTAGCCCCGGGGTTTGCGGTGGTGCTGAGTGGTACGGCTGCGCGTGCCAGCGCTGGCTGTCCGCTACCAGCGCCGCGAATCACGGTGGGGCGCAGGAACAGCACCAGTTCAGTTTTACGGACCGCATCGTCGCGATAGCTGAACAGGTCGCCGATGCCAGGTAGTCGCGACAGCAACGGTACCCCGTCACGCTTCTTCTGACTGGTGTCCTGCATCAATCCGCCGATGACCACGGTCTGTCCGTCGGCCACTTCCAGCAGCGATTCGATCTCGCTGACGTGTAGCTCCGGCACGAGGTTGTCGAAATTCTGCCCAAACTCGCTGAGACGGGGTGCCGGGTCAATCACGTAACCGAGAATGCGGGTGATGGTTGGCCGCACATTCATGCTCACGTTGCCGTTGTCGCTGATTTGCGGCGTCACGCTCATGATGAAACCGACCGGCACCGTCTTGATTTCGCTGGTTATCGTCGAGCGTGCCGCATTCGTGCTGGAGGCTTCGACGATGTCCTGGGTCAGCGTGAAGTAGACGCGCTCATCGACCACCTTGAGCATTGCGGTCTGGTTGTTGAGAGCCATGATGCGCGGCGTGGACAGGACCTTCGTATCGCCGAACTGCGACAGCATCTTTACGGCGGCCGAGAAGCCGCTGCCGTCAGCATCGAAAGTATTGTAGGTCATGGTGTAGACAGGTGCCGTACCCAGATTGCCGCCGGTCAGTGTGTTGAGAAACGAGACGCCATCTTTGCCGAGCCCGCCATTTGCCGAGACCCGCGACCAGTCGACGCCGGCTTGATAGCTGTCATTGAGCTGCACTTCTACGACGGTCACCTCGATCAGGACCTGGCGCTTGGAATTGGCTGTTACCTGATCGATAAAGGCCTGCACCTTCTGCTGTTGCAAGCTGGTTGCGTACACGCTGATGACGCCGGCAATCGAATTGACGGCCACCGGGTCAGAACCCGCTGCAGCGTCGCCGCCGGCCGCCTGCCCGGTGATGATCTGGCGCAGGTTGTTGCCGAGAACGTTCCAGTAGCTGTTGTCGGAAGTGCTCTTGACGGTGGTTCGTGAAATATTCTTTTCGGAGCTGTCTGTGCCACCGCCGGATTCCGAGCCTCCACTGACGCTGCCACCGGTAGACGCGATCTGGGTAGCGACGGTTACTTCACCTTCGCTGCCGCGGGCCAGGTTGACGTAGTCCACGCGGTAGTTCTGCCAGTATGGTGAATCGGGCATGATCGCCAGCGTGCCGTTATCAACGCTGTAGCGAAGGCTGACTTGCCGGCTGATGCGATCAAGTATCTGTGGCAGGGTCTGGTTGACCGCGTTGAGCGTGACACTGCCCTCAATTTTTCCGTTGATGTCCACGTTGATGGCTGCATCGCGCGCCAGGGCAAACAGCACCTCGCGTACCGGGACGTCGGTTACCACGAGGGTGTAGGTTTCCTGTATGGGTCGCGCTACCGGTGCGGGCGGCGTGGGCAGTTGCGTGACCGGTGCAGGAATGATCTTGCTCCCGGCAATCGATTTGAGATGCTCTGGCGCAGGATCGAACTGCTGGACAGTTCCGCAGCCGCCAATGAGTGCAGCAACACCGAGAGTCAGAAGAGCGCCGTGGCGCCAGGCATTCTGTGTCATGAGCGAATAGTCCCCGCAGGCCAGCAACTGTTTCCTGTCGTGCATTGATTGCCCACGGGGAAATCACCCGTATGGCCAAGGCACGGAGTTCCCTTAAGTCAAGTGAGGATCAGGATCGGGTTTTTATGTCTGGTGAGACGTGTGCCGGCTCACAGTTGTGAGCCGGCGTATTCGGGAAATGTGAACGGTGTCACGGGCAGACACCGGGCAAGGGGCACAGAACGTGCCCCTTGCTGTTTCAGGCCGATATCAAGGCGCTCAGAAGTGGTAGTTGGCGCCGAGGCTGACTGTCCAGAAGTCACCGCCATCCAGATCAAACAAGTCGCCTTCAAGGCGCAGGCTGACCTTGCTGGACATGGCGATCTGCGTACCGACTCCGACGGTGAGTCCCTGGGCGCCGCGGCTACTGGAACCGCTGTCCGTATCCAGGTGCTGGTCTACGTTGTAGATACCAGCCTTGCCGTACAGCTGCAGGTCTTCAGTGCCGAAGGGCAGGTAACCGATCGCATAGATACTCATTCCTTCAAGATCGATGCCGACATTGCCGCCGGGATTGGCCGGGTCAGTGTCTTCGCGAAAATTGCCGGAATCCAGCCAGGAGCCTTCGATGCCAACGTACTGGTTGATGCGGTACTGCACGCTCAGCTTCCCGCCGACAGCCTCGTCGCTGAAAGCCTTACCATCGATCTCGTACTTCGTGAACATGCCTGAAATGCCGACCAGCCAGCCCGGATCGGCCGGTCCGGCCTGTGCCGACAGCGAACCCAGGCCAAGCAGTGCAATTACGAAAATGCGTTTCATGAACAATGTCCCTTATTGACCGGTCTGCTCGGAGAATTCCAGGCTCACGCGACGATTCAGCGCACGGCCCTCCTCGCTGGTGTTGTCTGCAATCGGATCTGCTTCGCCGAAGCCAACTGCGGTGAGCCGTTGCGCCGGCGTGCCTTTGTCGACCAGGTAGTCACGGACGGCTTCCGCCCGCCGTTGTGAGAGCCCGAGATTGTAATTATCGGCACCCCGGCTATCGGTGTAGCCGCGTACTTCGATGTTGAAGTTTGGCCGCTTGGTCAGGATATCGGCCACAGAGTCCAGGATCATCGAGCTGGATGGCGTGAGTTTTGCCGAGTCAAAGTCAAAGGTTACACCGCGCAGGATCAGTTGCTCCTCGCAACCGCGGGCATCAACTTTTGCACCAGCTGGCGTATCCGGACACTTGTCGGCGTCGTCGTTGACCCCGTCGCCATCGCTATCTTTGACCACCGGCGCGGCCACTACGGCCACCGGCGCCGCCACTGCCACCGGCGCCGCCACTGCCACCGGTGCAGCCGCCACAGCGATGCGGCCGAAGCGATACTGGACGCCGATGTTGATTGCCCAGAGGTCGCCGTCGTCGATATCAAACCACTCGCCCTCGGCGCGGAAGGCAAACTGCTTGCTGATATTGACGTTCATGCCAGCGCCGAGCATCAGGCCATCAGGATGATTGGAATCGCTGACCACGTTATTGAGTTCAAGTTGCTGGTCAAAGTTGTAGTAACCGGCTTTGGCAAAAATATCGATGCCGTCGTTGTCGATCGGTGCATAGAGCAGAACCGCACCGCTATAGCCGTTCAGGTTGACATCAATACCCGGACTCGGTGACGGCGGAGATGCAGAGAAATCGCCAAAATCATAATAGCCAGCTTCGAGACCAAACCACTTGTTGATGCGGTAACCACCAAATAATTTCAGGCCGACATTGCTGTCGTCGACCGAGTTGTCGTCAAAGCTGTAGTCCGCAAAGCTTGCTGCGGCACCGATGTTCCAGACACTGTATTCATTGCCTGCCAGCAGTGAGGTGCCGGCCATCAGCGGCGTACTGGCCAGGCTCATGGTCAGGGGTATCAGGAAACGCTTCATTACGGTGGCTCCTCAGCAGGTTTTTTGTTTTAAAGCGACGCTAACAGGCGGGGAATTCTGGCGCCGGGGCAACCCGGTGTTCACATCGTGGTATCGGGTCAGTATACGGCCGGTCAAACAGGCGTCAACATGCGGCTGGCCACTATACTGACAGCCTAATCACAGAGGCATCAGCCCTGATGACGCAATTATCGCAGCCTGAGCCGGAGCGTTTTGATCCGGTCGCAGGATTTTTTCTTGCGCAGGCAGACCGGCCAGCCAACCTCGAGTCCATCATTGCGACCGAGCTGACGCCGCTGCAACGGGCCTTGTTGGTGATCGACGGCACGGTTACCACTTTCCTGGAAGCATGGGCGCTGGAACCGGTGGTGGTCACGCGTCTTTGGCAGCGCCCGCAGAAGCTCGCTGTACCGGATCGCTGGCTTGATCTGCCGGCCGGCGCGACCGTCACCGAGCGGGCCGTGTTGCTGAGCGGGGCACGCAGTCGCGGTTTCTTTGCATTTGCCGAGTCGCGGATCAATACCGGCTGCCTGTCCACGACGATGCGTGGGGCGCTTGAGGCGGGCGTGATCGGACTTGGGCATATCCTGCTCGCCAGCGGGCTCGACAGCCGCCGCGAAGGACTCTGGTGTGGTCGCGAACAAATGAAATCGCTACCCGAGCCGGTAGCTGCCCTGACTGACGGTGATTTTCTGACGCGGAGCTACCGGGTGACTGCGCAAGGGCAGCCGCTGATGATCATTACCGAACGCTTCGCCTGGCGGCCAATCGCGATGCCGGTACCCGGACTCGGCGCCAGATTACCATCCGACTGAACACGATCTGCCGGGCAGGGGCCCATTCAATATGTACAGGTGTATTTCAGTCTTTCTTGTCTTGTGTTTGCAGTTCGCTGTGGCTGGTGCTGAAGGCTGGGCCTACTACGGTGGTGACGAGGGTGGCAGTCGTTACTCGGCACTGAAGCAGATCAACCGCGACAACGTCGGCAAGCTGGAGCTCGCCTGGCAATACCGGACCGGTGCCGTTGCTGCCAATCCGACGCTGAAATCCATGATCGATTTTCAGGCCACACCGACGCTGCTGCCGGCAGCGGCCGGAGGACACCTGATGGTCTGCGATCCCTTCGGCAAGGTGATTGCGCTCGATCCGGCCAGTGGCAAGGAACGCTGGGTCATGGATCCGAAGATCGACAAGACGCCGTACGCCGGGCGCTTCAAGTGCAGGGGCGTTGCTTACTGGGCAGACAGTTCGGCACCGGCAGAAGCTGCCTGTGTCCATCGCCTGTTTCTCGCCACGGCTGACAAGCGACTTATGGCCATGGATGCGCGGAACGGCAAGCTGTGTGCCGGTTTCGGTGTGCAGGGACAGGTGGATGTCGCTGCACTGATTGAATCCCTGGTGCCGGCAGATGGCACGCAACTCACGCAGCTCGTTTCGCCGCCCACTGTGGTGCGGGACGTGGTCGCGGTGTCTTCACTCTCCAACAAGTTCAAAAGTGCATCGTCAGTGAATGGCGCCATACGCGGCTTCGATGCGCGTACCGGTGTGCTGCTCTGGAGCTTTGATCCGCTGGTGCGCGACGCATCCACCGGGCTGACGCCGACGCCACAGCAGGTCGGCGGTGCAAATACCTGGGTGCCGATGTCGGCTGACAGTCCGCGTGACTTGCTGTTTGTACCGACGGCTGCTCCTGCACCCAACTACTGGGGCGTGCACCGGCCGGGCAACAACGACTACGCCAATTCGATCATCGCCTTGCGCGGATCGACCGGCGCTGTGGTCTGGCACTTTCAGACGCTGCACCACGATGTCTGGGACCGTGATGCTGGTTCATCGCCGATTCTCACCGAAATGGACCGCGGTGGCCGCAAGGTTCCCGCCGTGATCCAGCTGGTCAAGACCGGCATGGTATTTGCGTTCAATCGCGACACCGGCGAGCCGCTGTTCCCGATCGAGGAGCGTCCGGTGCCGACCGATACTGACATCGAGGGCGAGCAGCTGTCGCCGACCCAGCCCTTTCCGGTCAAGCCACCAGTACTGGTGCGCAACACCATCTCGGCCGACGATGCCTGGGGCTTTACCGTCTTCGACAAGAACGCCTGTCGCAAGAAGATCGAGTCTATGCGGCACGGCAGTCAGTACGAACCGATCATGACCACCGGTACGATTCTTTATCCGCAACCGGGCGGTGGGCCGAACTGGGGCGGTGGTGCCTACGATCCGCAGCGCAATCTGCTGATTACGCCGGTGTCGCAGATTCCTTACTACGTGAAGCTGATTCCCAAGGCGGAGGTAGACCCCGAATATGCCAAGCGGCCGGAGGCCGGCGCACCGATGCAGGGTCCGGGCTATCTCGGCGGCACACCTTTCGGCGTCAAACAGGGACCACTGATGTCGCCGTCCTTCACGCCGTGTACGGCGCCGCCGTGGAACATGCTGGTGGCCGTCGACATGGTCAGCGGCGATATCCGCTGGAAAATTCCTTTCGGTCGACTCGACAAGCTGATGCCGTTTCCAATCCCGCTGAATCTCGGCGGTCCTTCAGCAGGTGGTCCCATCGTTACGGCCAGCGGCCTGATCTTCATCGGCGCTACCTCTGATGACCGCGTGCATGCCTACGATATCGAGACCGGTGAGGAGCTGTGGGAAATGCGCGCACCGACTTCGGCGATGGCAACGCCGATGACTTATGCAGTCGATGGTCGGCAATACGTGGTGTTCGCCGCCGGTGGGCATTCGTGGTACGACGCCAAGGGTGTTGATGACTATGTGCTCGCCTATGCACTGCCCGTGAAGTAGCTTCTGTTTCCGGCCGCTCGTGGCGGTGTTGTGAGAACTGGCGCATGGCCGTGACCTGCGCCTAGCGGCTACGCTGCCGCGTATGTTGGACTGGACTCTCATCAGCCTCGGCCTGCTGGCAGCACTTGCGACCAGCCTGGTACTCGCCATTGCCGTCAAGGTCTGGCAGGGTGGCCGCCGCGCGGGCGGTTCGGTTGACGCCCTTCATCACAAGATTCGCGGCCTCGAGGCTGATCTCCGCGTTGCGCAACGCACGGCGGATGATGTTGTCAACGAGCGACAGGCGCTGAGAGCAGAACTTGACAGCACGACAGCTGAACTGGCTGCGCTCAGGGACGAAGCCACGCGTCACCATGATCTGGTGCACAAGCTCACAGCCGAAATGCAGCACGAGTGCCGCAAGACCGGGAAGTTACGCAAGGAGCTTGCCGATCGTGCGGAGGAAATGGTGCGTACCCATGTGCAGCTGCGTGATGTGAAGACCGAGCTGGACGTGACGCAGGTCGGTGCGGATGTAGTCATCGACCAGATCGAACGACTGAACCGCGAGCGCGATGATCTGAATACACTGGTGGAAACGCTGAGGCGCGAACTGGAGGCGCAGTCCCGCGACCCGACACGTTCCGGACTGCGGCGCGATCTGATGGTCGATTACTGATGGCCTACCTCGGCCTCATCGGTATCGGTCTGCTGTTTGGCCTGATGCTGAGCGGCATCGCAGTCGCTTTCATCATCATGCGGTCGGGCGACGGTCCGCTCAAGGAAAGCCTGTTCGGCGACGCTTCACGTGCGCCAGCTTTTCCGGGTACGAGCAAACTGCCCGAGGTCGCTCCCGAGGCCGACAAGAAGATCAGGACACTGCTCGAAGAGTTGCGCGTGACGCAGCGGCTCGTCGACCAGGGCCGCGTTGAACGCGAACAGTTTCTGAATGCTGCGAAGGCCGGCAAAGCCGAGATCGATGCGCTGCGCGAGCGGATAGCCGAGCGCGAAGCACAGATCGAAGGCCTGCAATGCGAACTCAAGGATGCAGCGGTTCGTCAGGAAGCGCTGCTCGCCGATCTCGACGCGCGTACCGAAGAACTGTCGCGCACCAGCCTGGAACTTCGCGATGCACGTACCGAGATCGAAGTGGCAGAGTCCGGCACTACGCTGACCACCACCCAGATGGTCGACCTGCAGCGTGAACGTGACGAGCTCGCCGGCCTCGTTGAGGAATACCAGACCAGTATCCGCAGCCTCCGCCAGCCAGCCTGAGTCTCCGCCTATACTGTTCCGGGGAGCGGTACTCCCGGAGAGTCCTCATGCGTCTGGGTGTGGTGGCAGGCTATTCGCCAGCGGCGTTGAACGTGCCGATGGACGAAATCCTCGAAGCCGAACGGCTCGGTTACGACTCGGTCTGGACATCTGAAGCCTACGGCAGTGATGCCGTCTCTGTGGCGAGCTGGATACTGGCGCGCACCACGCGTATACGCGTCGGTACAGCGATCATGCAGATGCCGGCACGCACACCGACCTGTGCCGCGATGACTGCCATGACCCTGAACGCTTTGTCCGGTGGACGCTTCCTGCTCGGCCTCGGGCCTTCCGGTCCGCGCGTGGTCGAGGGCTGGTACGGAGTGCCGTACGGCCGGCCCATGACCCGTACCCGCGAATACATCGATATCGTTCGCCAGATCGCCAACCGTCGTGCGCCGCTGCGTCACGAGGGCTTTCACTATCAGATTCCTTATCAAGGTGCCGACGGTACCGGGCTGGGACGGCCGATGCAGAGCATCCTGCATGCCGACGCGCAGTTGCGTATCTATACGGCGGCAGTCACGCCGGCCGGTCTCAGTACGGCAGCCGAGATCGCCGACGGCGTATTCCCGATCTGGATGGATCCGGAGCGTTTCGATTTCATCGGCCCACATTTAATGGCGGGCTTTGCCAAAGGCGGTCTGAAAAACGGTTCGCAGCGCACCCTGGCTGATCTGGATGTCGCACCCTTTGTGCCCGTTGCGCTTAGTGATGACCTCGATGCCTGCCGTGCGCCGGTCCGCGCGCATCTCGCGCTCTATATCGGCGGCATGGGACCGCGCCAGAAAAATTTCTATACCGACTATGTACGACGCATGGGTTACGAGGCCGAAGCGGAGCAGATCCAGACCTTGTATCTCGCCGGCCGCAAGGATGAAGCGGCGGCTGCGGTACCCGACCGGCTGGTCGATGCCATCGCGCTGGTCGGCCCGGCGTCGCGTATTCGTGAGCGCCTCGCGGTGTGGAAGGCAGCCAGTGCGCGCGGTGAAATCGGTTCGATGTTGCTGGCGGGGGCTTCAGTCGATGCGCTGCGGCTGGTTGCTGAAGAGCTGCTCTGAGTAAGCCGCAGAACGTACAGGGGTGAGGCAGTCTTGAAGATCGATGTAATTCTGGATGCGCGCGCCAAGGCACAGGAGCTGGCCGAGCTCGGGCAGCTCGCTGAACGCTGTGGCATCAATGGTGTGTGGGTATCGAGTCTGCTCGACTCGCGCGATCCCTTCGCCAATCTGGCGCTATTGGCGCAGACCACTTCGCGGATTCGCCTCGGGCCCATCGCCGTGAATCCCTTCGACACGCATCCGGTAAAGATCGCCTCAGCCCTGCTCACGTTGAACGAAATGGCCTCGGGCCGAGCGCGAATTGTCATCGGTGGTGGCGGCGAAGCGTTGCAGGCGCTGGACATCCGTCCCGAACGCCGCGTGCGTGCGGTCCGCGAGTGCGTCGAGATCATTCGTGCTGCGGCCAGCGGTGAGCGGGTGAGCTATGCCGGCGAGCTGTTCCGTGTCAGCAATCTGCAGCTGCGCTGGCTGGAATCTGCTGCGCCGGCCATCTATGTCGGCGCGAGTCAGCAACAGATGCTGCGTATGGCGGCACGCTGCGCCGACGGCATCATGATGAGCGACATGCCGCCGCGGCCTGCAGCACAGGCCATCGCCACACTCGATGCCGCGCTCAGTGCACACGGGCGGCAGCGACCTGAATTTGCGACCAACGTGTTCACGGCCTGGCACGTCTGTCAGGATCGCGACCACGCTCTGCGCGAAGCGCGCCGCTGGCTCCTGTTGCGCGGCATCTTCCGCCCCTGGCTGCTCGCCGAATTCCTGGATCCGGCGGATGTCGACCTCGTGATGGCCAGCGAAGCTGCGTTTGCCAGGTCCTTTGCCGCCGGCAGCCACCTCGTCGAAGGCGTGCCCGACCGTGTGCTCAACAAGATGGTCGACAAGCTCACCGTGTCCGGTTCACCTGACAATATGGAACCGGTGATCGACAAGCTGCGACAACTGCGCGATGCCGGACTCGGCAGCGTTGCGCTGCGACTCTATGCAGATCCGGCGGCTTCGATCCGGTTGATCGGGGAGAAGGTGGTGGGGGCATTGTGAGCGGCGTGTCGTTGATCGCTGCAGAGGCAGTGACGTGTTCGCACCTCGCCCGGTGATCGGCCATTGCCCCAAGCGCCCGGAAGTCACGGATTCAGGGTGATGAGTAGGCCTTCAAAGGGGAGATGGACGGCAGCAGGGTTCGGCGATGAGCCTGACGCCAGGTCAGCATCGCAGCCAGCCCCGTCAGCAGCAGGTAGATGCTGCCTGGTGCCGGCACGCTGGGTGCGAAGACCAGACCGCCGTCAACACCGAAGTGCACCGGCCCCGAGGCATAAGGCCCGGGCGGCGTGAGCGAGGTGGCTGCGCCGGTAAGCGCGTTCACCGTGAACAGCGCACCCGATGCGGCGTCGTAGGAACCCAGGCTGAACAGCGTGCCATCGGCGGCAAAGGCCAGGCCGCTGTACTTCAGGTCACGCCCGACGTTCGTGCCGTGGGCTCCGATATCGGTGGCCAGACCGTTACTCAGGTTCAGCGTGTACAGGTGCGAGCTGGTGTTGGACAGTGTGAAGCCGTTGGCGAACAGCGTGCCATCGCTGGCGAAGCCCAGGCCGTTCATGTTGAAGCCGAAAGGCGCACTACAGCACTGGCCGCCTGACTGGCCCACCAGCGTCGCCGCGCCGCTGGTCTTGTCGACCGTGAACAGCGCGCTGCTCTGGAAGCCATTGGTGCCGGTGGCGTACATCACGCCCGTCTGCGGGTGCACGGCCAGCCCGCCCGATGTGAGGTTGATGCCGCTGCCCATGGGCCCGACTTCGGCCAAGGCACCGGTATAGCGGTTGATGCTGAACAGTGTGCTGGTACCCGTCGACGCGTCCCAGGCGCCGGTGGCGTAGAGCAGGTCGCTGGCGGGATCGTAGGCCAGACCGCCGTTATAGAAGTGCACGTTCTGGAAGCCCCATAGCAGCTGGTTGGCGCCGGTATGCGGGTCCAGCGTATGCAGGCCGCTCAGGCCCAGCGGGCTGCCGCCGCCGGTGGCATAAAGCACCTCGGCTGCGGTGGCGGGCATCAGGTTCATCGATGCCAGCAGTACAGCGCCCAACATTGTAGATCTCAGGATTCCCGTGCGCATTGCGATGTTCTCCCTGATATTGATGGTCGAGTACACGGGCAAGCATACGCTTGAATCTGGCTGAATATCCTTCTGGGTAAGCATAAATGGCTTCATTGGATGCTTGTATCCGTCGCGCTGAATCCGGACATAATCCGCGTGATGCACTTTCTGCTCCTCCTCAGCTGCCTCATTCTCTCCCTGACCGTCTGCGCCGGGGACGGCGATACCTTGCTCCGGGGAACAGTCACCAGTGTTGCAGATGGCGATACGGCTGATGTGAAACTGCAGAGCGCGGTGATCACCGTTCGCTTTTACGGTATCGATACGCCGGAGCGGGGCCAGCCTTACGGGAAAGACGCGGCGTCGGCGCTGCGGCAACTGATCGGCGGCAAGGTGGTCGACCTGATACCGGTTGAAAAGGACAAGTACAACCGTACGGTTGCTGTCGTTCTGCTCGGTGAGCGCAACGTCAATCTGGAGATGGTTGCCAGGGGCTATGCCTGGGCCTTCCGGCAGTATCTCGGCGAGCTTGAAGACGACCAGCTTTACTGCGAGTGGGAAGCGAAGGCCCGCGACCAGCGGCTGGGGTTGTGGCAGTTACCCGCAAATGACCGGCGAGCGCCCTGGGAGTGGCGTCATCGTGATCGCGGCGTCCCGTATACCAACTACGAGGGCAGCACAGCGGCGGATTGCAGTGCTGCGATTCGTGCCAAACCGGCAAGCGCTTCGGTGCCTTCAGGCAAAAAGTCCGACGGCTGCATGATCAAGGGCAACATCAGTTCCGGGAACAAGCGCATCTACCATGTGCCCGGCAGCGCGTCTTATGCGGACACGAGGATCAACGAGTCGACGGGCGAACGCTGGTTCTGCAGCGAGGAGGAGGCGCAGGCGGCAGGCTGGCGAGCACCAATGAACTGAGGTCTAAACAGTCCCGCCAGCTAAACCGTTAATCCACCGGCTTTCTTCGCAGCGACTTCGTTGTACCGCGCTGCTTCTTGCCTTCCAGTCGGCGCAGTTTTGCGCCTTTGCTGGGCCGCGTTGCGATGCGCTTGCGTTGCACCAGGGTGGCAGCATTGACCATGTCGTTAAGGCGCACGAGCGCATCGTCGCGGTTCATCTCCTGCGTGCGGTGACGTTGCGCCTTGAGCACGATGATGCCGTCCTGCGTGATGCGCTGGTCGCGCAGTGCCAGCAGACGTTCCTGGATTTCAGGTGGCAGTGACGACGCACGGATATCGAAGCGCAGGTGGATTGCACTCGCCACCTTGTTGACGTTTTGCCCACCAGCGCCCTGCGCGCGGACTGCGCTGAGTTCGACCTCCTCAGGTGGCACGGTGATCCGTGGGCGGATAGTGGCTGTACCCGACATTGCGTTTATCAGGCCTGACCTTGCAGCAGGCCCTGTACGGCGGCGACAAATCCGGCGGTATCGCGCTCGGCCACCGGACAGCTTTGCAGTTCATCCCAGTCGATGCCGGTTGTGGCCTGCTCGAGTACCAGCCGGCCATCCTTGCCGTTCCATACCAGGCGTTGCCTTGCGTCGTCGCGGCTGAAGCGGATCAACCAGCTACCGTAAGCGCCGGCGGCGGCCACGTAGTCCTGCACACTACAGCCGGCATTCGCGCAGGTGCTGGTGACGGCATCAGCAAATTCTTCGCTTGTGGCCGGGTGTTCAACGGTGGCCAGCGCCGTCGGGCGACGGCCAATCCACATGACTTCATGTTCTGCCACGGTCTGGGGTCCTCATGGATAAGACGGGTGCCGGACTGAGTGCCGGTGACCGGATGTTACCCGTCGTGAGCCTCGGGCTGAAGCCAGTCAGGCTGGGGCATCCGATCTGCTACTCTCGACAGCTGCGCAGCTTGAGGGGCGGTCGATGAAGCGTTTTCCCGCTGTATGGCTGATTACGGCTGGCTGGCTCTGGGCGAGCCTGGCAGCGGCTGCGCCGCTACCGGGCGCGCACGATGGCATCACTGCGTCCGAATTGCTGCACTTCCTGCACATCTTCCTGTTTGTGTTCTGGCTGGGGCCCGATGTGGCTGTGTACATCTGGAGCCGCAAAGCCGTCGACGCGGATACACCGCCGGAAATGCAGGCGGTGTCGAGGCAGATGATGACGCGGGTCGAGATGATTTCGCGCGCATCGATGAGCCTGATGTTGACCATCGGCGGCCTGCTCTCGCATTACGTCGGCCTTGAACATCCGTCGTGGCAGATGGCCGGCATCGTGCTGCTCGGGCCCGTCTGGCTACTGCTGATACTCGCCGGTTTTTTCCGCGATGGCACGCCCTTCGGGACGACGGCCTTGCGGCTGGAAACAACACTGCGCTGGGTGGTGATCGTGGCCGTGCCGCTGTCGGTGATCTGGTCGACGCTGAACGGACGCCTGGATATCGCACCCTATGTCGGCGCAAAGCTCCTGCTGTTCGCTGCAATACTGCTGTGCTGGCAGCTGCTGCGCACGGGCGTGCCCCGCAGTCGCTTGTATCTTGCGACCGTCTGGGTGGGCTTGCTGGCCGCTGCACTGCTGGGAGTGACGAAGCCGGGCGCACCGCCGCCTGAATCGCCAGTGGTCAGTCATAAACAAACGTCGCCGTCAGCGGGGCTTTTTATCCGGCAAATTCAGCCTGATTAACTCGTTGTCGGGTATCTGCGCAAGAATGCCAGACAAAAAAATGCCCCGGACTGGCCGGGGCACTATTGCATCCGATGATGCCTGTTCAGGTCGCCACCGACAGTCTCCTCAGCGGAGAATTGTCAGAGCGTAGAACCGGTTATCAGGACGCCCGCAGGTTGGCAGCCGCTGGCTTGCCACGCTCGTTGGTGATGTCGAAGGAGATGCTCTGACCTTCGTTCAGGGTCGCCATGCCGGCGGCCTGTACTGCAGTCACATGAACAAAGACGTCCTTCGAGCCGTCGGACGGCTGGATGAACCCAAAGCCCTTCTGGGCGTTAAACCACTTGACAGTTCCGGTAGCCATTAACGTAAGTATTCCTTATGGCGTTAAAAAAAAACAGGACACTTGGGAAAACGCCGCCCCGCGTGACCTTTAACAATTATGGAGTTTGAGGGAAGCACTCGTCTTGAAATCCCGGACGGGATACATGGTCGAAAGCTGGCCAAAAACGCCATTTGCGTGAGTGAAGGTATGCGATCTCGGGGAATTGGTCAATACGCTGACGGAATCTGCTGTGTGACAATCCGGATCTGAGCCCGGTTCGGGGTCCAGGTTTGCGGGCAGGGAGCAGGGCTGTGAGTGATATGGCGCGCCTCGAGGCGCTGGAGTTCAAGTGCGCGCATCTGGAGCGGGCAATACAGGAATTGAGCGATGTGCTTTACCAGCAGTCGCAGCGCCTGGATGAGGCCCTGTTGCGCAACCAGCAGCTCAGGCAGCAACTTGAATTGATCGAAGGCCGGGTCGGTGAACCGGCGTCTGAGGTGGAGATTCCCCCCCATTACTGATCCCGAACCCATTCTGCTGCCCGAGGGGCAGGCCACGACCCGGCTGTATGTCGTGCCGGTCTGGTTGCGGGTTCTGGCTGGCCTGCTGGCCCTGGCGGCACTGTTTGCGGCAGTGTCCCTGGTCAGCGCCGGTGCGCGCGGCATCCCTGGCCTGCAGACTCTGCTGATGACCGGTGCGAAGGTCATTATCGATGTCTGTCTGGGTGGACTATTTGCTTACGTCGCCGTGACGGGCTTCGCGCCCACCCATTTGATGCGCAGCGCCGGCGATCGATGGACTGGCAGCGCGCCACGCTACCGTCTCGAGCCTGACATACAGCGCTATCTGCAACAGCTGAATGTGCAGCAGCCGCAGATCAGCGAGTGCTGGATTCTGGGGCGTGTGCGCAAGCGCATTGATCAGTCCCCGGCGCAGTGGTGGCTGCTGGTTTTCGGTCCGGCCGCGATGGCCGAGACACTGCGTACTGACTGGAATATCCGTCGACGTGACGTGCGCCTCTTTGTGGTCGATCCTGATACGGACTCGGTGTCTGCTGCATGGGGGCGGCCATATAACGGTTTTCTCGTCGACTGGTGCTGGGAATTCATCACCGACGAAGTTGCGCGCTTTATTGCCCCTGACGACGCAGGCGAGCACAAGCAGACTGACCGTGATGAGGACACGCAGCGCGAAGCAGCACAGCTTGCCGAGCGGCTCTGGAGCAGAGGCCCGTAGGAGCGCCTTCCCCGTGGGAGCGGCTTTAGCCGCGATCATTGTTTGACGATTTGGGATCGCGCCTGAAGGCGCTCCTACTACGCAGGCGCTTCTACCGGCACATAACCAACCCGGCCCGCTATACTCGCCCGCCCCCCAGCCGTGGATCCGTGACCCGTGTTGTTCAAGAATCTGATTCTCTATCGCCTGCCTGAAAACTGGTCCGTCCCGGCCGCAGAACTCGAAGAAGCCCTTGGACGTCGGCCCCTGCAGCCTTGCAGCGGTTTCGACATGCAGACCCGCGGTTTCGTCGTTAGTGGCCACGACGAGCGGCTGCTGTATACGCAGGGTAAGCATTACTTGCTGGCACTTGGCGTTGACCGCAAGTTGCTGCCAGCCTCGGTGATCAACCAGCAGGCTAAAGAACGCGCGGTAGAGCTCGCCGCACAACAGGGTTATCCGGTGGGCCGTCGACAGATGCGCGAACTCAAGGCACGGGTGACTGACGAACTGCGCGCGCGGGCGCTGACCAGTCGTCGCACCACGCATGCCTGGCTGAATCTGCAGCAGCGCTGGCTGGCGGTGAATACCACCAGCGCATCGCGCGCCGAGGAGCTGGTGGAAACCCTGCGCGAGACGCTGGGCAGTTTCGCCGTGACGCCGGTTGCCAGCCTGAACTCACCGGCTGGTGCGATGGCGACCTGGCTGACGCAGGGCAGGGTGCCGGGGCGCTTCGATATCGATCAGGACCTGGAGCTGCAGGCGGTTGACGGTGGTGGAGCCACCATCCGTTACGTGAATCATCCGCTCGACAGTGCCGAGATACGTAGCCATCTCGGTGCCGGCAAGACACCCACCCGACTCGGGCTGGTCTGGAACGAACGTATTGCCTTCATGCTGCAGCAGAACCTGTATATCAAGCGCGTGCGGTTCCTGGATGTTTACAAGGACGACAACGCGCAGGGCGAGAATCCGCAGGAGCAGTTCGATATCGACTTCGCCCTGATGACCGGCGAACTGTCGCAACTGCTGGAAGAAGTGCTGGCCGGACTCGGTGGCGAAGAAACCGCGCCGATCCGTCAGGCCGCCTGAATAAAAAAATCGGGTTCAGACTCGAATCTTCTTAGGGCACCAATAGCACGACATAATGAAAATTCGAATCTGACCCCAAGGTTTTAGTGGCCGGCGCGGTATTCCCGCGCGCTTCTGAACTGCAGCGCTTCGAGCGGTGTCGCGGCGTAGGACTGTGCGACGCGTTCGGCTGGCGGTATGCCATACAGCGTCGTCCGCTGTATAGGGCGACGGCCGATGCCCTCGACCAGCGCATCCATACGCTCCGGTGACAGCTCCTGTCCGAAGGCTGCCCCGGCTGCGCGCGAGATGCTCTCGTTCATCAATGTGCCGCCGAGATCGTTGGCGCCGGCCTTGAGTATTCGCGCCGCGCCTGCTTCGCCCAGTTTTGCCCAGCTCACCTGGATGTTCTGCAGTATCGGGCCGAGCACGAGGCGGGCGATGCCATGCATGAGCATGGTTTCGCGCCAGGTCGGCCCGGAGCGCGCCAGGCCGCGACGGTAAACCGGTGCTTCCATATGCACGAAGGGCAGCGGCACGAATTCCGTGAAGCCGCCGGTCTCGAGCTGCAGTTCGCGCAGGCGGAGCAGATGTCGCGCCCAGTGACGTGTGCTTTCGAGGTGGCCAAACATGATCGTTGAAGTCGTGCGCAGGCCAAGTGCGTGCGCGGTGCGCATCACACCCAACCAGGCGGCAGTGTTCACCTTGTCCGGGCAAATATGGTGACGCACCTCGTCGTCGAGGATCTCGGCAGCCGTGCCAGGCAGGGTACCGAGACCGGCGCTCTTGAGTTGCCGCAAAAAAGTTTCGAGCGGAATACCCAGGGTCTTGGCGCCTTGCGTGACCTCAAGCGGCGAGAAGGCATGCACGTGCATGTCGGGTGCGGCTTCTTTTACCGCATGCAAGACATCGAGATAGGTCTGGCCAGTGAAGGCCGGATGGATGCCGCCCTGCAGGCAGACCTCGGTTGCACCGCGCTGCCAGGCTTCTTCCGTGCGCCGCGCGACCTCGGTCATGTCGAGCACGTAGGGCGCGCCGCGCAGGTCTTCGTGGGTCTTGCCCTTCGAGAAGGCGCAGAAGGTGCACTTGTAGGTGCAGAGGTTGGTGTAGTTGATGTTGCGGTTGACGACGTAACTGACCGTGTCCCCGCAGCTTTCGGCGCGCGCTTCGTCAGCACGCTGCAACAGGTACTCGTAAGCCTCACCGCGCAGTGAAAAGAGTTGCGTCAGTTCGTCTTCACTGATGTCTTCGCCCTTGCGTGTGCGGTCGATCAGCCGGAACGCCGGCGACGTCGGGCGCGACGGCAATACGGTGGATGAGGCAGTGGCAACCGGTGGCGCCAGTCCTGCACCGGGCGACCAGTCTTCGCTGCGTGCGAGGCCGCTGGCATCAGTGTGCTTCAGTACGCTGGCGACCAGTCCCGGATGCAGCCAGGCCTGGCGCTGCTCGATGTAGTGCGGATAGATCGTGAGGCGCGGTGCGAGCGTCTTGCCGGCCGCACGGGTTTGCTCCGCAAGACTGTCCAGATGCGGCCACGGTGACTCGGGATTCACATGATCCGGTGTAACTGGCGAAACGCCGCCCCAGTCGTTGCAGCCGGCAGCGATGATCTCCGCGAGCCGGCCGGTATTCAGGTTTGGCGGCGCCTGCAGGCTCATGCTGGCGCCAAAAACATGTCGCGCCATGGCGATGGTCCACAGCAACTCATCGAAGTGCGGTGTCGGTGCCTTCGCCATCTTTGTACCGGGCTTCGGTACGAAGTTCTGCAGGATCAGTTCCTGCAGGTGACCATATTCGGCATGCAGATCGCGCAGTGCCAGCAGGCTCAGCAGGCGTTCCTCGCGCGTTTCACCGATGCCGATCAGCAGGCCGGAAGTAAGTGGTACGCGGGCCAGGCCCGCAGCGCGTATCGAAAGCAGGCGGACAGTGGGCGCCTTGTCTGGAGAACCGAAATGTGGACCGCCGCGCTGTGTCAGTCGGGCTGCCGAAGATTCCAGCATGATGCCCATCGACGGTGCCACCTCGCGCAGGTTCCTGAACTCCTCATAGGACATGACGCCGGCATTCAGGTGTGGCAGCAGTCCGGTTTCCCGGCGTACCAGTTCGGCCATCGCCTGCAGGTAGTCGAGTGTGGAGGCAAATCCCAGCGTGGCGAGTGCATCGCGGGCGGCGCGATAGCGCAGTTCCGGTTTGTCGCCAAGTGTGAACAGGGCTTCATGGCAGCCCGCCGCCTGTCCGGCGCGGGCGATGGCGAGCACCTGTTCTGCTGACAGGTAAACGTTGGTCAGGCGTCGTGGCGTCTTCGCATAGGTGCAGTAGTGACAGACATCGCGACACAGTTCCGTCAGCGGGATGAAGACCTTGCGTGAGTAGGTCACGATATCGCCGTGACCTGCATCGCGCAGCGCGGCTGCTGCACTCATCAACTCAGGCAGCGGCGACTCGCCGAGGGTTCGCAGCCCGGCAAGTTCAGGATGTACGGCAGCCGGCGGTTTCAAGGGTCTGTGGCCTTTTGTTGTCGCCTGAGGCGGTCGCGGATGCCACTGGACTTCAGCCAGGCCAGTGTCGCGCAGGCGATGCGTTGTTCCAGCAGCCAGTGAACATCATCTGGCGTGTCGATGTCACGTGCAAATCCGGCCAGCTCAGTGTGCCGTGCTGCCATGCCCATGGTGCGGGCAGCCTGCAGATGCCGCTTTGCGCTATCCGGGCCATACAGAAAGGGAATCGCTGTAGGCGGACTGAGCAGCAGCGCGTTCGTACCACCATCACGGGCGGCAGGACACAGGCTGATACCGCCCGTGTGGCTTTCGATGAGCTGGGTCACATCCGCGGCGGAGAGCGTGGGCAGGTCGGCAGGCAGTACCAGCAGATTGCGCACGCCCTGTGCGGCCAGACCGGCAGCGACATCGCCGAGCGCCTGCCGATAGTCTATGCCGGCGGGTTCGGACAGCAGCTGGGCGCCGCTGCCGGCCGTAAGCGCAGCGAGTCGCGGTTCGTTGCCGACGATGCTGATGCCGCTGACCAGCGGCGTGGCGCCGAGGGCGCGCAGCACGTCGAGCAGCATGTGCGCAGCGAGCTGCGCGCATTCCTCGCGACTAAGAAAGCCTTCGAGCCGCGTCTTGGCGCCCGCGAAGGCCTTGACCGGTACCAGTGCCCAGGCGCTAGCCATGGTTCAGAGTGTAGCGGCGAAACCGAGCGCAAAAGCGGCGAGATTCTGCCGGTCATCCAGCGTGTGCATGACCGTCTGTGTCGCCGCGACCGCGATGCCGGTAGCGATGATCGCCGCCGCTTCTCCGGCATCGCCCTGATCGAGGATGAAGCCGCCGAGCAGATCGCGATAGTGATGCGCGACCGCCTGCGCCGAGGGCCGGAGCCCGAGTTCCGTCATGATCTTCGCTGTCGGCCCCTTCAGTGCCTGGCCGCCGACGATCGGTGACACGGCGACGACTGGCGCATGCGACGAACGGACGGCGGCGCGGATCGAGGGAATGGCGAGAATCGGATCGATGCTGAGCCAGGGGTTTGAGGGTGCGATGAAGATCGCGGCAAGGTCGGGATCGGTCAGCGTGGCGGCGAGTGCGGCAGCCGGCGGTACCGTGCTGGCACCCTGGTAGTGAATCGCCGTCACACGCGGCTCGGCGCGCTGGCGTACGAAGTAGTCCTGAAAGCTCAGGGTGGCTGGGCCGGCTTCGGCTTCGCAGCCCAGCAGGGTGCGTACCGGCATATCGGACATCGGCAGGATCCGGGTCGTCACACCGAGTCGCGTACAGAGATGCTGCGTGATATCCGTCAGCGTATGGCCGGCTGCGAGTAGTCGGGTGCGCTCCAGGTGCGTGGCGAGGTCGCGGTCGCCGAGCCGGAACCAGGTCTCGGCGCCGAGCGTCTCGAGCCCGGCCATGCACGACCAGCTTTCATCGCGCAGACCCCAGCCGGCCGTCTCGTTGACGACACCGGCCAGGGTATACATCAGCGTGTCCAGGTCCGGTGAAATCGACAGGCCTAGATGACTGAAGTCATCACCGGTATTGGCGATGATCGTCAGTTGACCGGGTTCAAGTGTCCGCGCCAGTCCGAGCGCCAGCTTGGCGCCACCGACGCCTCCGGCAAGCAGCACGTAGCGGGACTTTGCGCTCACCGGAACAGGTCTTCTTTGGCTGGCCTTAGCGCATCGCGTGCGCTTTGCCCCGTGTCGGCGCCAGCACCGGCGCCGCGCACCAGAACCAGCGGCGTGCCTTCGGCCGCTTCGCCCATCACCAGCACGGCTGTCGCTGCAATGCTGTCGGCCACCGCCACCTCGCTCACCTGCAGGGTTCTGCCGAACATGTCGGACTGGCCGCGCAGATCGTTCAGTGCCTTGATGCCTGCGCAACCGATCGCGATACCGACCGTGCCGAGCCGCCAGGCGCGGCCGATGCTGTCAGTGATGACCAGGCCGAGCGCGACACCGAACGTCCGCTGCAATTCCGCACGCAGCCGCGCGGCCGAGGCGTCGGGATCTACGGGTAGCAGCAGCGCAGTCTCGTCACTGTCTTCGATATTCGAGCGGTCGATGCCGGCGTTGGCCAGCACCACGCCGGTACGGTGCTCGACGATGATCACGCCAGGTGACACGCGGATCACGGCGCGCGACTCGCGCAGGATCAGTTCGACCACGCGCGGATCCTTGTTGGCGCGGGTGGCGATGTCTTTTGCTTCTGCCGAAGGTGTCACCGTATCGAGTCGTACGCTGCGGCCTTCAGCTTTGGAAACGATTTTCTGTGCGACGGCGATGAGATCGCCGGCCAGCGGCTTCACGCCGGCGCCGTGCAGCGCGGCACTGATCAAGGCCGCCAGATCGTCACCGGGCTGTACCAGCGGTACGCCCGGAATGCGCATGAAGCTGAGGCCGTTCACGGACGCTCAGCTGGCGTCGTCAGCGATGCCGGTGATGCGGATACCCGTGTGCAGACCGCCGTAGCGCTTGTTCATGAAGATCAGTACCGAGGTCAGCGCTTCAGCAGCCGCGGCATTCTCCAGTGACCCCGCATGCCAGGCGCGCAGCCCGGCCGCCTTGGCGAGCCCCACCACGATCTCGCGCGCTTCGGCCTTGTTGCCGGTGACCAGCACGTCGCAATCAAGCTCATCATCGCTCTGCATCGAGTCAGCCGAGACATTATGAAAAGCGGCCACCACGGTCGTGTGTTCGCCGACCAGTTGCTGGGCAATCAGCGCGGCGCAGCCCTCGGGCGGCAGCTGTACGCGGGCAACCCGGGGGGGGACCAGCGGTACCGTAGTATCGACAAGTATCTTGCCT
Organism: Gammaproteobacteria bacterium; assembly: GCA_049290495.1. Classification (GTDB taxonomy): domain Bacteria; phylum Pseudomonadota; class Gammaproteobacteria; order Steroidobacterales; genus SHZI01. The sequence continues at coordinate 34,455 of JBATNV010000134.1, forward strand.
GGCAGTCCGGCGCGGATCTCCTCCAGCGTCGGTCGCTGGTGGCTGAAGGGGACGGTGAGGACAACCACGTTCGCTTCACGGGCAGCTTCGAGGTTGGCAAGGCCGCGGACATTGGCACCGGGGAAGGCCTTGCGCAGCTCGCCGGCAGCGGCTTCGGCCTTGACTGCATCACGTGAACCGATGATCACGGGGATGCCGGCCTGGGCCCAGCGGCGGGCCAGTCCGCCACCCAGCGCACCGGTGCCGCCCACGATACTGATTACGCCGAAGCGGCTGTCATTGACCATGGCCTGTAACTCGTTGCTGCAACCTGGGGCAGGCATGGTACCGAGCCGCTGCAGGGCGCACAAATCAGCGGCTGGCATGGCCGCGGCCGTCAGGGCAAAATGACGCCCCAGGCTGCCCGGCCACCGGTCCGCCGATACAGGCTCGCTGCATATAACTGAAACCCGACATCCGCGGGCGTACCGGTCGCGAACATAAAAAGAGCGTTATGGAGATCTTCAAGGAATTCGTCTTCGAGGCGGCACACCGCCTGCCCAACGTGCCCGCGGGCCACAAGTGCAGCCGTCTGCACGGCCACTCGTGGCGCGGTGCGATTTACGTGCAGGGGCCGGTCGATCCGCATGCCGGCTGGGTGATGGACTTCGGTGACATCAAGCAGAAGTTTTCACCCGTCTACGACATCCTTGATCATCACTATCTGAACGATGTGCCGGGCCTTGAAAACCCGACCAGCGAAGTGGTGGCGCGCTGGATCTGGCAACAACTGAAACCGGTACTGCCCCAGCTGTCGAAAGTCATAGTGCATGAAACCTGTACGAGTGGCGCCATCTACCGGGGCGAGGACTGCGAGGCCGGTGGTTGACCAGACGCTGATGCGCGCGGCGCTCGCGCTGGCGCATCGTGGGCTGCTGGCCGGCGAAGCGCCGGTGGGCGCCTGCGTCGTGCAGGACGGACGGGTGATCGCCAGCGCCCACACCGCTGTGGCCGGCGGCCCTGATTCGACGGCACACGCCGAGATTCTCGCTATCCGTGCCGCGTGCCGTAGCGCGCGCAGCACGACGCTTGCCGACTGCGAGCTGTATGTCAGCGTCGAACCCTGTGCCATGTGTCTTGCCGCCTGTCATTACGCGGGTATTCAGCAGGTGTTTTTCGCTGCCAGCCTGCAGGACATGCAGGCGGTCACCGGTCATGAGCTTGGTGCACCGGTACCTGCATCGGTTCGCTTGCAGGGCGATGTGCTCGGTGATGAAGCGCGCGCGCTGCTGGCCGAGTGGGCGGTACAGCGGCAGGAGCGGGTCTAGTCATGGTCGCCGCTTACGATGCCATCGCCCGCGACTATCAGCGCAGCAAGAGCTCGCCGCTGCGGGCCGCTATCGAAAGCTGGACCATCGACCATCTGCTCGGCGACATCCGGGGCCAGGCGGTTTTCGATGCAGGCTGTGGTGACGGTTTCCATGCACGACGCCTGATGACCGCGGGCGCGAGTCGTATCGCCGGGGTCGACGTTTCGGCGGCCATGATCGAACTTGCGCGTGTAGAGGAGCGCCACGCGCCGATGGGCATCCAGTATCAGTGCTGCGCAGTCGAGGATCTTCCGGCCCTCGCCTGTAGCGGGGCTTTTGATGTCGTGCTGGCGGCTTACCTGTTGCACTACGCGTCATCGGTCGCGGTGCTCACTCGCATGTGCCAGCGTCTGGCGAATGTACTGAAGCCAGGTGGCCGGCTCGTCGCGCTCGTCGAGAATCCAGACCAGACGGTGGCTGATTACGCCGGCTACGCGCCCTATGGATTCGACAAGACGGCGGCAGCGCCGCGTGCCGAAGGCAGCCGGATCAGCTACTCACTGGTGGCTGGACGGCAGATGATCCACTTCGATACCTGGTACTACTCCCGGGACAGCTATGAGCGTGCACTGCACGAAGCGGGCTTCAGCGCGATCGTATGGCATCCGCTGGTGCTCGATCCGGGTGCAGACGGTGCCGACTACTACGCCGCCTATCTGCGCAACCCGCCTGTGCTGGGCCTGACTGCCGATTTGTGCGGGATGCAGAAACCGTGAGTACGCAGCTGAGTACGTCACTGCTGCGAGCGGGTGCCGCGGATGAACGCCTGTCGCTCAGTCTCCTGCAACGCCTTGCAGGGCATGTGCAGCGGCGGCCCGATGCACCGGCCATCGTCTGTGGCGAACAGGCTTTGAGTTATGCAGAACTCGATGCAGCGGCCAACCGTCTCGCGCATCGCCTGCAGGATCTCGGTGTCGCTCGTGATGTACCGGTTGGGATTTGCCTCGAACCTGGTGCGGACCTGCTGGTTGCGATGCTCGCTGTGCTCAAGGCCGGCGGCGCGTATTTGCCGCTTGATCCGGCCTGGCCGTACGAACGCCTGCAGCAGATGCTGGGTGTCGTAAAGCCGCTCGTACTCATCAGTTGTGGCCACTTGAGCGCGCGCTGTCCGGCCGGCATCCATGAGCTGCTCGACCTTGACCAGGAGCGCACACGAATTGCCGCGCAGCATGTTGCCGATCCAGCCATACAGATCATTCCGGACCAGCTCTGTTACCTGATGTTCACTTCGGGTTCCAGTGGTGCACCCAAGTGCGTGATGGTTACGCATGGCAATCTCGCCGACCTGTTTCCGCCCCTCTGTGCAGCACTGGACTTCGGTCCTGAAGACGTCTGGAGCTGGTTTCATTCTGCTTCCTTCGGTTTCTCCGTGTGGGAAATCCACGGCGCACTGTCGCACGGCGCTTGTCTGCAGGTGGTGCCCGAAGCTGTCCGCAATGCGCCCGTCGCACTTGGTGCGTGGATTGCTGAAAAGGGCATAACGGTATTTAGCCAGACGCCGTCGGCCCTGCGCCGGCTGCTCGGTCTGAAAGCGTTTCACAAGGCGATCATCAGCAGTCAGCTGCGGTATGTCGCGCTCAGCGGCGAAGCGCTGCGGCCCGAAGACATTGCCACCTGGCATCACTACCACGATACAAAACAGCACGATGCAAAACGACAGGTGCCGGCGCCACGGCTGCTCAGCACCTATGCACTGACAGAGACCGGTGGCCAGGTGACACTGCGCGTCTACAGCGCAGCCGATGCTACGGCGGACGGTGTGCGCAATATCGGCCAGCCGCTCAGCGGTCGCTATGTGCTGGTGCTGGATGCCACCGGCCGGCCTGTGGCGCCAGGCGAGCCTGGCGAGCTCTGGGTGGCGGGTGCCTGTGTCGCGGCAGGCTATTTCGGCGATGCCTTGCTCACCGCACAGCGCTTCACGACGCATGTCGTCGCCGGACAGGGACCGTTGCGCGGTTACCGGACGGGCGACCGCGTGCGGCAGCAGCCTGATGGCGCGCTCGACTACCTGGGCCGCGCCGATGCGCAGCTCAAGTATCGCGGCTACCGCATCGAGCCCGCGGAAATTGAAGCGGCATTGCGCGTCCATCCGGGCGTGCGCGATGCCGCCGTGGCCTTGCGGAGCGACGCCGCCGGTAACCCGCGGCTCACCGCGCATATCGTCAGTGCGCAGCCAGACGATGCTTCAGGCCTCGAGTTCTGGCCTTCGCTGGGCGCTTACGAGGTGTATGACGAGCTGCTCTACGGGCTGATGAATGCTGAACCGGTGCGTCTCGCCGCCTATCGTGCCGCGTTTGCCGGCAGCGTGCCGGGCAAGGTCGTGCTCGATATCGGTACCGGCAGTGATGCGGTGCTGGCGCGCCTGTGTGTGGAAGCTGGCGCGCGTCATGTGTATGCGGTGGAAATACTCGAGTCGGCAGCGCGGCAGGCTGCTGAACTGGTGCGTACACTCGGGCTCGAAGATCGCATCACCGTCCTGCACGGCGACATCGCCGCGCTGACGCTGCCGGAGCCTGTTGAGGTCTGCACCCAGGGCATCGTCGGCAATATCGGCAGTGCCGATGGGATCGTGTCGGTCTGGAACGCGGCGCGTCGCAATTTCGACGCAGGCTGCGTGCCGGTTCCGTCCCGTTGCGTGACCCGGCTTGCGCTGATGGAATTGCCGGCTGCTGCGCGCGAACGGCCGCGTTTCCCTCTGCTGGCTGCCGACTACGTGCGGCGCATGTTCAAGGCCATTGGTGCGCCCTTCGATGTGCGTCTGTGTGTGCGTAACGTCGCAACGGCGGATTTGCTGACTGCCGCGACTGATTTCGAAGTGCTGGATTTTCATGGTCCGCTGCCGCCGGGACACAGCGGTGGTGCTGAGCTCCAGGTTCAGCGCGACGGATTTTTCGATGGCTGTCTGCTGTGGACTGTGGTGTCTGCTGACACCGCACATACGGTGGACTATCTGCAGGAGCAGCGCGCCTGGCTGCCGGTGTTCGTGCCGATGAGCGATACCGGCATTGCCGTGCGTCGTGGCGATACCGTGCGCGTCAGCTGGCGGGCCTTCAACGAGTCTGATTCGCGCCATCCAGACTATGAGTTCTGCGTGTCATTGACCGCTGCAGACGAAAGCCATGCGCGCGAGTTCAGGCAGGTGACGCGCCATGCCAGTACCGAAACGGGTGCGACGCGGCTGCATCGCGAACTGCTGGCAGGTCTGGCTACAGAGGACCAGCTGGTATCGGTCGACGCCCTGCGTGCCTGGCTCGGAGATCGCCTGCCCGAGTACATGGTGCCGCAGAGCTGGATGTTCCTGCCTGAGTTGCCGCTGATGCCGAGTGGCAAGCTCGACCGCGCAGCGCTGCCTGCACCTGGCCGTCAGCGGCCGCGGCTCGCCGCCGCCGCTGTCACGCCGCGCAATCCCGCAGAGAGCGCTGTTGCCGCTCTCTGGTCGCAGGCGCTGGGACTTGCGGCGATCGGCGTCGAGGACAACTTTTTCGATCTGGGCGGCGATTCGATCACTGCGATACAGCTCACCACGGCGACACAGCGCTGGCTGGATGCACCGTTACCGCTGGCCGCGCTGTTTGATGCCCCGAGCGTGGCAGCAATGTGTCGTCATCTTGAAGCAGCTTACGCAACGCCGCTGGCGGCCGCGCTCGGGCGTGGCGACGCTCATGTACAGCACGGCGCGATGGATCGCGAGCAAGGCGAGCTATGACCGTCGCAGAGCTGCTCGCGGCAACGCGCGCGGCGGGCATTGAGCTGCGCGTCGAGCGCGGGCGTCTGCTCTATGACGCGCCGGCCGGTGCGTTGACGCCGGAGTTGCGTGAGGCGCTTGGCAAGCGCAAGCCAGAGCTGCTCGCGCATTTGCAGAATGAAAGCTCCGCACCGCTTGGCTTTGCCCAGCAAAGCCTGTGGTTTCTGCATGAACTCTATCCGCAGGACACCAGCGCCAGCGAGCAGTTTGCGATCCGTATCGATGGCCCGCTCGACGCGGGAGTCCTCGCGCAAGCCTGGCAGGCCTTGCTGGTGCGCCATTCGATCCTGCGTACTGTTTTTGAGGAGAGGGATGGCCAGGTCTGGCAGGTAGCGATGCCACCGCTGCTGCACGATACGCGGCTGCCGCAGGTCGATGCCACGCAGGCAGGCCTGCTTGAGACTGCTGCCGCGGCGCTGCGCGAACCTTTTGAGCTGCACCGTGGCCCGCTGTTGAAACCGCAGCTCTGTCGTATCACTGACGAGCAGCATGTGTTGCTGGTCACGGCGCATCACATCATTGCCGACGGGCTGTCGGTGCCGGTCATTCGTACCGAACTCGCCGTGCTCTACCAGGCGCTGCTTTCGGATCAGCCATCGCCGCTGGCGCCGCTGCAACTGGAGTACGACGATGTGGCGCGTGCCCAGTCAGGTAGCTGGACGCAGACCGACGGACAGCGTGAAGCCGGCGTGTTGCAGCGCTGGCGGGAAATACTCGCATCGCCGCCGCCTGCGGCCCTGCATGCGCTGCCGCGGCCACCACCAGCTTCGAAGATTTCCCGACGCTCGACGTTCAGGCTGGATGCGCCGCTCGCCGATGGCTTGCGCCGTCTCTCGCGCGACAGCGGTGCCACGCCGTATGTGCTGCTGCTGGCTGCGTTTCGTCTGCTGCTTGCGCGCCTGACCGGGCAGCACGACCTGGTGATCGGTACGCCGATGACGCTGCGCGATACGCCGGAACTGCGTGGCGTGATCGGCTGCCTGGTAAATCCGGTTGCTCTGCGCACGCCGCTGGATCCCGGGCAATCGTTTCGCAGCCATTTGTTGCGGGAACGGGCAATGGTGCTCGAAGTGCTGCAGTACCGGGATGTGCCGTTCTCCCGGGTCGTGGCGGCCGTCAGTCCGGAGCGAAAGCTGGATGAACACCCGCTGTTCCAGATCCTGTTTTCCTGGGAGGCGGATGTCCAGCCGGAGTCGGCAGGCCTAGCCTCGGCTGCCATGGGGCCTGGAGCCGTGCGCGAAACTGCAGCCATAGCCCGGGAAGCGCATTTCAGTCTCGTATCGCTGCCGGCCGAGCGTGCTTCGTACTTCAGTCTCGAATGTCTGTTGCGGGATGCGGGCGAGGGTCAGCCGATCGGCGGCTATTTCGCCTGGTCGACAGCCGCGCTGGAAGAGCCGGTCGCCGCGCAACTTCCGCAGATCTACACCGTGTTGCTCGCCGCTATCGTGGCGCAACCCGATGCGCCGATGACCGGCCTCAGCCTGCTGTCTGAATCCGCGCGTCGGCAAATCCTCAACGACTGGAATGACACGGCGGCACCGTATCCGCAGCAGACAGCGCTGCACGATGCATTTCTCGCGCAGGCAGGTCGTGTACCGGACGCGCCGGCGCTGCATACCACCGCAGGCAGCTGGAGCTACGCCCGGCTTGAAAAGCGCAGCGCAGAGCTTGCCGCTGAACTGACTGTCTGCGGACTGCAGACCGGCATGCCGGTGGGCCTCTGCATGCCGCGTTCGCCAGAGGCGGTGATTGCGATGCTCGGCATCCTGCGTGCCGGCGGTGTCATTTTGCCGCTCGATCCGGCCTGGCCGACGGCACGCCGGGACTTCGTAATGGCTGATGCCGGTGCGCAAATCGTCTTGACTGATCTGCACCCGGTTCGACTGGATGCGACGCTGAAGCCGGCTGATGTATTGCCCGACAGTGCTGCCGTACTGCTCTACACCTCCGGTTCCACCGGCATGCCGAAGGGTGCTGTGACCACGCACGCTTCTGCGGTGAATCGGTGCCACTGGATGTGGCAGCGCTACGGCTTCGGTGCCCGGGATGTGTTTGCGCTGCGCACCAGTTTCGGCTTTATCGACTCACTGTGGGAGATCTTCGGCGCGCTCAGTCACGGCATCCCGCTGGTGATCGTGCCGGATGACATTGCGACGGACGCGCTGCGTCTGCCGGAGTTCCTGCGCGCCCGCGAGGTTACGCACCTGGTGCTGGTGCCCTCGCTGCTGCGCGCGCTGCTCGATGCAATGCCGGACGGTGGGTTGCCCGCACTGCGCAGTTGCATCAGCAGCGGGGAGCCGCTGGATCCGGCGCTCGCGCGGCGCTTCCGCTCGGCTTTTCCCGGCACACGGCTGCTGAATACTTACGGTACCTCGGAGATCTGGGACGCCACCTGCCATGAAGTAACTGAGGAGTCTGTTTCGCTTGTGCGCATACCGATCGGCCGGCCAGTCGCCAATGCCAGCGTGTATGTACTCGATGCCAACGCCGGGTTGCTGCCGCCCGGTATCCCCGGCGAACTCGTCGTCGGCGGAATCGGGGTCGGACCAGGATATTGGCGGCGGCCGGAGCTGACGCAAGAAAAGTTCATCACGGCCCGACTCAGGCTGGACGGCGAACCGCAACGCCTGTATCGCAGCGGTGATCGCGCACGCTGGCTTGCTGACGGCACGCTCGAGTGCCTGGGTCGCCTCGACGCCCAGTTCAAGTTGCGTGGACTGCGCATCGAGCCGGGCGAGATTGAAAGTGCGCTCATCATGCACCCGGCTGTCGCGGCTGCCATCGTTACGATTTGCGGAGAGGGTGAGGCTGCGCGGCTGGTGGCGGGCGTGGTGCGCGCTTTGCAGGCTGCTGGCAGGCCGGATGCTGAACTGTGGGCCGAGTTGCGCAGCCATCTGCGCACGGTGCTGCCGGCACACATGGTGCCGACGGGCTGGCACAGCCTCGAAGAGATTCCGCTGACGCCCAGTGGCAAGCTCGACCGGCGCGCATTTGCAGCGTCGTACGCCCATGAGAGCAGTGTTGCAATTCCGGTTGCTACGCAGCCACGTACTGACATCGAGCGTGAGCTGGTGGTGCTGTGGGCTGAAGTGCTCGGTCGTCAGCAGATCGGTGTAGACGAGAACTTCTTCGATGCGGGCGGCCACTCGTTGCTCGCCACGCGCATCGTCAGCCGCATCCGGGCACGCTATGCGCAGGACTTCACGCTGCGCGAGATGTTCGCCGCGCCGACGATCGCCGCGCTGGCAGCGGTACTCGACGGCCGACAGCAGTCGAAGGCTGAAGTCATACTTGCACCGGTAGCCCGCGACACCGCGCTGCAACTGTCCTTCGGCCAGGAGCGACTCTGGTTTCTCGACCAGCTCGATCCGGGCAGTCCGGCTTACAACATCGCCTGGACGGTGCGCCTGTCGGGTCCGCTCAACCGCGCTGCATTGCGCGCGGCACTCGAATTCCTGATCGCGCGCCACGAACCACTGCGCAGCCGCTTTCCGGCTGTCGCTGGCCGACCACAGCAGTGCATCGATGCGCCGGGGTCGCCGTGCCTGGTCGAGCTGGACATTGTCGTGGATCCGGAATTGCAGGCAGAGCTGACACGCCGTGCGCGCGAGCCTTTCGTGCTGGCTACCGGCCCCTTGCTGCGTGCGGTACTCGTGCGTCGCACAGCTGACGAGCACCTGCTCATGCTCGCCATGCAACACATCATCACCGATGCCACTTCCAACCACGTGTTGTTCGAAGAACTGGTAATGGCCTATGCGGCATTTGCCGCTGGCCGGGAGCCAGCCCTGCCGCCGCTCCAGATCCAGTATGCGGACTACGCGTTCTGGCAGCGTCAGCAACATGCGGATGCCGGACACGACGCGGACATTGCCTGGTGGCGCGCGCAGCTTGCAGGCATACCGACAGCGCTTGAGCTGCCGACGGACTATCCGCGGCCCGCCGAGCAGCAATTTCACGGTGCCTGGATACGTCGCGCGTTGTCGCCTGACCTGGTGACGGCCTTGCGGGCGTTGGCCCGCGAACAGCAGTGCACCTTGTATATGGTCTTGCTTGCCGCTTTCGACGTATTGCTGTGTCGCTACAGCGGCAGCACAGACATCGTGGTCGGAACCCCAGTGGAAGGGCGGACCGAGAAATCACTGGAGCGGCTGGTCGGACTGTTTATCAATACGCTGGTAATGCGCACAAACCTCGACGGTGACCCGACATTTACGGAACTGCTTGAACGCGTACGTACGGTGACGCTTGAGGCGCAGGCACACCAGGATCTGCCCTTTGAAAAGCTCGTCGAAGCATTGCGTCCGGCCCGCAGCCTGAGCCGCGCACCGCTGTTCCAGCTGATGTTCAATCTGATCCGCATGCCGGAAGAGCATCAGCAAGCGGCAGGGCTCGAGTTTTGTCTCGACCGCTTGCTCGACCAGGGTGTGTCGAGCTTTGACCTGACGCTGACGGCGGGCGAACAGGGCGAGCACATCGGGCTGATCTTCGAATACGCAACTGATCTCTACACAGCGCAAACGATCGAACAATTCGCTGATTCATATCTCTGCCTGCTCGATGCCATTGTGACATCGCCCGAACAGCTCATATCGCGCCTGCCACTGCTGGATAAAGCGGGGCGGCAGCGTCTGCTTGAGGACTTCAATCCGCCGGTCTGCACTGCGCAGTTCGCGCCGGTACATCAGGCCGTGGCTGCCAACGCGGTGCGCTGGCCAGATGCACTGGCGATTTCGCTGGCTGAGACATCGCTGAGCTATGCAGAACTCGAAGCGCGTGCCAACCGGCTTGCACACTTTCTGCTTGCGCAGGATCTGTCCGCCGGTGCGCGTATCGGCATCTGCCTGCCGCGCGAGCTGTCTTACCTCGTTGCTGTGCTGGCGGTACTCAAAGCCGGCGCAGCTTATGTGCCGCTCGATCCCGACTATCCGCCTGCGCGGCTTGCGGCGATGGCACACAACGCAGAACTCGCACTGCTGCTCGTCGATGCGAATACTCGCAGCTGCTTTGCAGATGGTGACACGCGCCTGCTGCTGCTCGATGTACGTCAGGCTGAAATCGATGGCTGTATCGCGAGCCCGCCCGTGATCAGCGTCAGTGCCGATGACCTGGCCTATTTGCTCTACACCTCGGGTTCGACCGGCGAGCCAAAGGCCGTAATGGTCACGCATGGCAATCTCGCCAGTGCGCTGTCAGCCTGGCTTGAGGTCTATGCCTTGCAGCCCGGCGAATCCCACCTGCAAATGGCGAGTGCAGCCTTCGATGTCTACACCGGCGACTGGGTGCGCGCGCTGGGTTCCGGCGGGCGACTCGTGCTGTGCCCGCGCGAGACACTGCTGGAGCCGCAGTCCCTGCTGGCCCTGCTGATCCGTGAACGTATCGCCGTTGCCGAGTTCGTGCCGGCAGTGATCCGGCTGCTGCTTGCACATGTCATCGCACAGGCCGCAGAGCTGCCGCCGCTGCGTCTGCTGATCGTCGGTTCAGACCTGTGGTTTGCTGCCGAGGCCACCGCGCTGCGTGCGCGCTGTGCGCCAGGCACCCGCGTGTTCAATTCATACGGCGTGGCTGAGGCGACCATCGACAGCGCCTGCTTTGAAGTTGGCGAAAACCTGCCGGCAGCGGGCCAGGTGCCGATCGGCAGGCCGCTTGCGAATACGCGCCTCTACGTGCTCGATGCGCGCGGCGAGCCTGTGCCAGCTGGCGCACCCGGCGAGCTGTGCATCGGTGGCGCGGGTGTGGCGCGCGGCTACTTCGGTCAGCCCGAACTCAGCGCCAGAAAATTTCGTGCCGATGCTTTTGCAAAGTTGTCGGGTGGACGCCTGTACCGCAGCGGCGACCGCGCACGCTGGCGGCACGATGGCAGCCTGGAGCTGCTCGGCCGCACCGATTTCCAGTTCAAGCTGCGCGGCTTTCGCATTGAGCCGGGGGAGGTTGAAGCGCGTCTGATGGAGCATCCGGCGATCCGTCAGGCCGTCGTTGGGCGACGTGAAACGGCAGCTGGTGATGCGCGGCTCGTCGCCTGGGTTGTGCTTGGCGATCCGGCCCTGCCTGTTGCCGACCTCCGACTTGAACTGCAGACCCGCTTGCCGGATTACCTGGTGCCGAACCTCTTCGTGATCTTGCCTGCTTTGCCACTGAGTCCGAATGGCAAGATCGACCGGAGCGCCTTGCCGGAGCCGCAACGGGATGCTGCGTCTGTCGGTCCGATGTCGGTCGGCGCCCGTACGCCAGTCGAAGAAGTGGTGTGCGCCCTGTTTGCCGAAGTGCTCGGTTGCAGTGTCGTCGGTGTACACGACGACTTCTTTGCCGGTGGCGGCCACTCACTGCTCGCCACCCGGCTGGTGGCCCGTATCCGCGATGCGCTGCAGGTAGAGCTGCCGCTGCGGGCGATTTTCACAACGCCGACGCCGGCGGGGATTGCCGCGGCACTGGCGGATGTGCAGGCCGATCGTCAGGGCGGTGGGCGATTGCGTGGCCCGGACATTTCACGTTACGCCCGGCATTCTGGCGCACAGCCGACCGACCTGCTGGCGCCGCTCTCAGCGATGCAGCAGCGGCTGTGGTTCCTGGATCGTTTGCAGCCGGATAGTCGCGCCTATCACCTGCCCTGGGCGGTGCGCCTGCGCGGCCGGCTTGACCGGACTGCGCTGCAGGCTGCGGTGGATGCACTCGTCGCCAGACATGCGGTTCTGCGTACCCGCTTCATCGAAGCTGATGGCATGGCAGTACAGCAGGTGCTTCCGCGCGCTGATCTGCCGGAGGGCCGGGTTTGTGTGGAGTGTGTCGCACTGAATGGCCGTGATCCGCAGCAAGCTGCCGCGGACTATCTGCAGGGACTGCACTTCGATCTCGCCAGCGATCGGCTATGGCGGCTGCGCGTGCTGGAGATCGCGCCGGATGATCAGTTGCTGGTGCTGGTCATGCACCACATCATCGCCGACGGCTGGTCGCTGTCGGTACTGAACCGCGAGCTGGCGACCGCTTATCAGGCAGCTCTGAATGGTACTGCGCCCGAATGGAGCTGCTTGCCGCTGCAGTATGCCGACTATGCGCGCTGGCAGGCTGACTGGCTGGCGAGCGGCGAGTTGTCCCGGCAGCTCGACTTCTGGCGGCAGGAGCTTCGGGATGCACCCGCGCTGCTGGCGCTGCCGGTCCATCAGCCGCGTGAATCGGGCGGTGTCCCGAATGGTGCCTGGCACCATTGCATACTTCCGTCGCACAGCGCTGCGGCTTTGCATCAGCTGGCTCGCGCGCAGGGCTGTACGCTGTTTATGGTTTTGCTGGCGGCTTTCGATGTGCTGCTCGGCCGTCATGCTGGCAGCGAGGACGTGCTGGTCGGCACGCCGCTGGCCGGCCGTCCGCATACTGAGCTCGAAGGCTTGATCGGCTTTTTCCTCAATACGCTGGTACTGCGCGCCGACCTGCGCGGTGATCCGGCTTTCAGTGAGCTGCTGCTGCGCGTCCGGCGTGTAACGCTCGATGCTTATGCGCATGCCGATGTGCCTTTTGAAAAGCTGGTTGAGGCGCTCGCGCCGCAGCGTTCGCTGAGCCACAGTCCGATCGTGCAGGTGCTGTTTACCTTGCACAACCAGCCACGCACCTCGCTGGCGCTGCCCGGACTTGAGAGCGAGCCGGTGCTGGTCACTGGTGAGGCGGCGAAGTTCGATCTCAGCGTGCATGTGGCCGAAGAAGCGGGCGGACTCGATATCGCTTTCGCCTGGCGCAGCAAGCTGTTCTCAAGGCTGTGGGTCGAGTCGCTCGCAGCTGATTTTATTGCCCTGCTCGAAGCCGTGATCGCTGCGCCGGAAACACGCATTTCCAGGCTGCTGCCTGCCGTGCGCACGGTGCTGCATGGCCCTGATGCCGTCGCACGGCGCGGGACTGAGTCGTCCGCCGATGCGGCAGCGCCAACTATGCATCCGGAACTGGAAACCACGCCGCTGCCCAGCGAGCTGGAAGCGCAGCTGGCAGAGATCTGGCAGAGCCTGTTGCCAGTAGCGTCGATTGCGCCAAATGATGACTTTTTCGCCATCGGTGGTCATTCGCTGCTCGCGACACGGATGATCGCGCGGATCGCTGACCGCCTCGGCGTCGAGCTGCCGCTGATCAGCGTCTTCGAAGCGCCGACGATTCGCGGGCTGGCATTGCGTGTGGCGGCTGCCAGACAGCGCAAGTCAGTCGTGCCAGATGCGATTCCGCGACTGGAGCGCCGGGCCGAAGCATGAGCACCGCGCACTACGTGTTTCCGGCTTCTTTCGCCCAGCAGCGGCTATGGTTTCTGGACCAGCTCGAAGGTGCAAGCGCCGTCTACAACCTGAAGATGGCATTGCGCCTGTCCGGTGCGCTGGACCAGGCCAGTCTGCAGCGCGCTGTAGATGCAGTCGTGGCGCGCCATGAATCCTTGCGCACCAGCTTTGCGATGCGCGGCGTCGATGTCGTCCAGCGGGTTGCGAGCCAGCTTGAGGTGCCCGTGCAGGCGCTTGAACTGTACGGCGCCAGCGACGCCGCGCTGGCGGCGAAGCTGAATGAGCTGGGCTCGGCGAGTTTTGATCTGCAGCAGTGCCCCTTGCTGCGCGTACATCTGCTGCGTCTGGCTGCAGATGCCACGGAACACGTGTTGCTGCTGGTGATGCACCACATCGTCTCGGATGCCTGGTCGGCTGGCGTGCTGTACCGTGATCTCGCCGCATCCTACAGCGCCTTCAGCTGTGGCGCTGTTGCGCAGTTTTCTGCACTTCCGGTGCAGTACGCCGACTTCGCCGTCTGGCAACGTGACTGGCTGGCCGGTGCCGAACTCGAGCGGCAGACGAGCTTCTGGCGCGAGCATCTCATGGGCGCGCCGCCGCTACTCGATCTGCCCACCGACCGGCCACGCCCGGCCTTGCAGACCTATCGCGGTAACCGGCTCAGCCGCGCCTTGCCCGTAGCGCTCAGTGCCCGCTTGCAGGCGCTGGCGGCCGAGGAGGGCGCGACGCTCTACATGCTCCTGTTTGCCGCCTTTAATCTGCTGCTTGCGCGCTGGTCGGGTCAGTCCGATCTCGTGATTGGTACACCGATTGCCGGACGGCGGCGCAGTGAGCTCGAGTCGCTCATCGGGTGCTTCGCCAATACGCTGGCGATCCGTACCCGGCTGGGGGGTGCCGGGGATTTCCGTGAGCTGCTCGCGGGCGTGCGTAGTGCCACGCTGGGGGCGTTCTCTCACCAGGAGCTGCCCTTCGAGAAACTCGTCGAAGTCCTGCAGCCGCCGCGCAATCTTTCGCACTCACCACTGTTCCAGGTGATGTTCATCCTGCAGAACACGCCCTGGGAAAATGTCGGGTTCGGCACGCTGGCGGTCAGACCAGCGGATATGGCCGCGGCGGATACGACAAAGTTTGAACTCACCGTGTCGGTCTCGGAGTTCGAGTCGCAGCTCTGGCTGGCGCTCGAGTACAACAGCGACCTCTTTGATGCCGATACCATCCAGCGTCTCGCGGCGGGCTTTGAAACGCTGCTCGCGGCGATCGTTGTTGATCCCGCTGCATCGCTGTCTGCGCTGCCGGTGCAGGCTGCAGCGGATCGCCAGCAGATCGACGAATGGAATGACACGGCCACACCCTGGGACCGGGCTACCGGCATCCATGCGCTGTTTGCTGCCCAGGTGACACGCAGCCCGGCCTCTGTTGCCGTAGAAGTCGATGGTGCGACGCTGACTTACGCACAACTGCTGGCCCGTGGCGAGCAGCTGGCTGCTGCGCTTTACGTTCGCGGCGTGCGTCCCGGTCAGGCGGTGGCGATCTGTCTGCAACGCGGTATCGACATGCTGGCGAGCGTGCTTGCGGTGCTGCGCATCGGTGCGCATTACCTGCCGCTGGATCCA
>JBATNV010000135.1:0-1667 GCA_049290495.1 Gammaproteobacteria bacterium
CACAAGCCGCTATGCGCATCGATTGGCCCGCAAACGCGAGCGATGCGCATCCGTGATTGCGCCACTCAGAAACTTGACGCACCATGGGGTCGCCCCGCAGATTCGAGATCACGATGATGCAGACCGCCGCGCCAGACTTGCCCCTCTCGCGCTTTACGGCGCTTGCCACCGATAACGCCTTGCGCGCCCGTGAGCATCTCTCCAGGTTGTTCCGCCCGCATCGTATCGTGCTCGGCGAACGGCACGGGGACATCGATTTCCAGCACAACCGCGCTGACCTCGGCGTCATGTCCATCAACAGCCTGCGTTACGGTTGCGAGGTCACAGTACAGGCACCGACACCATCCGATTCCTACCTGGTAAAGATCACGCTGCGCGGCTCAAGCGAAGTCAGCCAGGGGCGCGACACTTACAGGACAGAAGCATCGACTGTTTGCGTCCTGAATCCGACCCGCAATCTCGTCGATCACATGTCCGCCGACTTCGACATGCTCATCGTCCAGCTGGACGGACCGGCGGTGCGCCTCGCACTGGCCGAGAATTTCGGCATCACCGTCTATCAACCGCTGGAATTCATGCCCACAACACATCGTCTCGATGGGGCGATTGGGGGCTTTACACGCCTCGTCCGCGCGATCTGTGACGATCTCGACGCAGGCTCCAGCAGTTTTACCCGCGCGCAGATACGCACACCGCTGGCCCGAACATTGATGAGCCTCGTGCTTACGGATCTGCCGCACAGTTACAGCATCCGGCTGCCGACTGGCGATACTCCGCTGGCACCACGTCATATACGCGCAGTTGAAGACTACATAGACGCGCATCTGGCCGATCCTGTCGGACTGGATGAGCTGCTGGCGGTGTCAGGCAGCAGTGCGCGCACACTGCAGACGAGCTTCCTTCGTTATCGCGGCACCACGCCCATGCGTTTCCTGCGCGACCGGCGGCTCGATCATGCGCGCACCGAAATCCTGCGTCGGCCAGGCGCGCGGGTCACCGATATCGCGATAGAGTGTGGCTTCAGCCACCTGGGCCGCTTCGCGCGGCAGTACGGCGTGCGTTTCGGCGAGTCGCCGTCGCATACGCGTCGTTGAGCAGGCGCTACACGCTCATCGAGGCGTGAATCCGCTGATGTCGTAGTCGCGCAGCTCGACCTGCTGATAAAGCACCCGTTCAAAACGCGCCTGGTCACCCGGGGGCACGGTGGCGTCCATACCGATCTTGGTGACGGTTCCGCTCTTGCCGTCGTCGGCCATGGTCACCATGGGATTGAGAATATGGCCCTCTTCGCCCGGCAGGATCAGCAGTCCGGTATCGGGATTGAAGCGCGTGGTAATCGCCCACTCGACATCCACGGGATCAAAGATATCGACGTCCCTGTCCACAACCACCACGCGTTGCAGTGACTTGAACGCCGCGAACGCATCGCGAAGGATCTCGTGACAGCTGCCAGTCGCGGACGAATCGAGTTGAATCACCGCCTGGTAAAAACCACAGCCACCGGGCGGCAGAAACACCGCCGTAACTTCCGGGTGACGGGCCTTGAGGGCACGATAGATCGCAGCTTCGGCGGTCAGGCCAACGGTATTCCAGACCTCAGGCCCGGACAGTACGGTGTGCAGGACCGGACGCTCGCGGTGTGTGATGGCCTTGACCTGCATGACCCA
>JBATNV010000136.1:0-52467 GCA_049290495.1 Gammaproteobacteria bacterium
CTCCTACCCGGCGCGATGCCAATTAATTATCGCGCCTGAAGGCGCTCCTACGGGCGCTCCCACAGCGTTACAGCAGATATTCCACGTCAACGAAGGCGACGTAGTTGTCGTCGCTCGCCTTGTCGCGGAAGCTTGAATGACTGGCGCTGCCGCCGAGCCCGAGTTTCCAGCGGCCGAGGATGCGCTGATATTTAGCCGACAGCATCAGCAGGTCTTCGGCAATCTCCGTGACTGTATTACCGTTCGGTTCGCCGGGGTAAGCGTCGCTGTTATCGCGGTTCAGGTGCGCATAGCGCAGCGACCATTGCCAGCTAGTGTCATTGCGCATCTGGGCGATCATGCCGAAGACCACCGTAGCGGCATCGTTATCGTAAAGATTGCCGATATTACGGCGCTGGTAACGCATCCCGGTCTGATAGATATGATGTTCGTAATAGCAATCAGCGATGCCCACCTGTTCGCCATTACCACAGTAGTCCAGGGTGTCGGTGTATTCCAGGAACATCAGGAGCGGCGTATCCATTATGGTGACGGTGGTGTCGATACCCATCTGCGGGCGCGCTTTGGTCCAGAGCTTGGTGCTTTTCTGGCTCCCGTCCTCGGCGAATGTCTGATAGTAGATACCGAAGTTATGCCCCGCGACCGGTAAGGACAGTCGCAGGTCGTAACCGGCTTGCTGGTTCCCGGGTTCGTTGTTGTCCGTACAGTCGAGTCCACTGTTGCCGCAGTTGTCGCGGCCGAGCAGAACATTCCAGAAGGTATCGAAACCGTGCGGTCGGCCGTCGCCCGCCCATTGCGCCAGGCGGGTAATGCCGACTTCCAGGCGTGGATGCGGTTTGAAATTGAGCCGGAAACCCCACAGCAGTGCATTCGGCACCGTACGGTCGGTACCCATGTTTGCCATGAACGTGGTGACCGTCCAGGGGATCTGGTAATCAGCCGTAAACGGTAGCCGGAAGGGATGGGAGTCGCGCCGCGTCAGTGTCAGTGCGGGCATCGGCCGTGCATTGCTGGTCAGGGCGAGGGTGGTGTCCCAGCCGGGCGCCCACCAGTGGTCCTGGGCGCCGACAGCCAGGACCCAGTTGCCCAGCGTTCCGGCCAGATAGCTTTCGTCCAAACGATATTCGTCGTCGTCTTTCGGGTCGGACACCCATGCGGGCTTCAGTTTAAGTGCCCACCGGTCGCCCATCGTGCTGTAACTCAGGGCCACCGTGTTCTTGTCGCGGTATTCGTCGCCGAAGCCGGCAAAACGGTTGTCGTCGTTCGCCACTGTGACGCTTGCCGAGCTGATGGATTGTTTTGAGAAATTGAGATGCCGCATGACGTCCTGCCAGGCGTTGAGCCCGGCCGCATCGAGCTGGTTGGCATCTATCACACGCAGGTCGGGTTCAATGGCCGCCCACATCAGTGGCCAGGTAGTGACCGGTGCCTTGATCAGCCCCCGGTCTGCGAGGTACTGGATTTCCGTGCGCAGCGCGAGGTTTGATGTGTCGATCCAGGGTTCGGCGCTGGCTGTCGCGGTGATGCCGAGCAGGAGGAGTAAGCAGCGCTTGGTACCGGAGCCGCCCATGCATGCAACCTTGAGTAGGGAAAAATACCAGAGGAATTCATGAGCCGCAGGGGGGAGCCTGCGATTCGCGAAAGAACCCCGTCATATGACTGCTTTAATGGTTGCGCGGCCCAGTGGATAATGCAAGCCTGATTGCATGGCGCCTGAAGCGGATGGCCGACACCCGGGAACCTCATGTTTAACGACAAAGCGATACTGATCACCGGTGGTACCGGCTCGTTCGGGAAGAAATACACCCGGACAATCCTCGATCGTTACAAGCCGAGGCGCCTCGTTATCTTCTCCCGCGATGAACTCAAGCAGTTCGAGATGCAGCGGGTATTTGACGACCCGTGCATGCGCTACTTCATCGGTGATGTGCGCGATCCTGACCGCCTCAATCAGGCCATGCACGATATCGACTTCGTGATTCACGCTGCGGCCCTCAAGCAGGTGCCGGCAGCTGAATACAATCCGATGGAATGCATCAAGACCAATATACACGGCGCCGAGAACGTCATCAGGGCCGCAATCCAGAACAATGTGGTTAAGGTCATCGCCCTGTCTACCGACAAGGCCGCCAACCCCATCAACCTCTATGGGGCAACAAAGCTGGCGTCTGACAAGCTGTTTGTCGCCGCAAACAACATGGTTGGCAAGGCGCGCACCCGATTTTCTGTCGTTCGTTACGGCAACGTCGTCGGTTCACGCGGTTCGGTGGTGCCGTTTTTCAAACAGCTGATGGCAGAAGGCGCAGATCACCTGCCGATTACCCATGCTGAAATGACGCGCTTCTGGATCACGCTGCGGCAGGGCGTTGATTTTGTGCTCCGCGACTTCGAGCGCATGCAGGGCGGAGAGATCTTCGTGCCCCGGATTCCGTCGGTACGCATCATGGACCTTGCGCAGGCCTATGCGCCGCAGCTGCCGACAAAGATCGTGGGAATCCGTCCGGGCGAGAAGCTGCACGAGATCATGTGTCCGGCGGACGATTCACACCTGACCCTCGAGTTTCAGGATCACTACGTGCTGCGCCCAACCATCCAGTTCCATCACGAGAACTGTGACTATATGGTCAACGGCCTTGGCGAGACGGGCGTGCCCGTCGCACAGGGCTTTCAGTACCACTCGGGTGACAATCCGCATTTTCTCTCGGTGCCGGAGATCCGCGAGTTCGACCGGCAGGCAGAACTGTGATTCCTTACGGCCGACAGGAAATATCGGCGGCCGATATCGATGCGGTCGTCGAGGTGCTCAGGTCTGATTTCCTGACCCAGGGTCCGAAGGTGCCGGCCTTTGAGCAGGCACTCTGTGCGGTGACCGGTGCGCAGTATTCAGTCGTGGTGAGTTCCGCGACAGCGGCGCTGCATCTCGCCTGCCGGGCGCTCGATGTGAAACCCGGTGACCTCGTCTGGACCAGCGATATCACTTTTGTCGCGTCGGCCAACTGTGCCCTGTACTGCGGGGCGAAGGTGGACTTCATCGATATCGATCTGCGTACTTACAACCTGAGTCCGGTGGCGCTCGAAGCCCGGCTGAAATCGGTGCGCGCTGCAGGAGGACTCCTGCCGAAAGTCGTGATCCCCGTTCACCTGTGCGGGCAGTCTTGCGATATGGCTGCGATCAGCGCCTTGTCACGCGAGTACGGGTTTTCAATCATCGAAGACGCTTCGCATGCGGTCGGTGCACGCTATGAGGATCAGCCGATAGGCGATTGCCGCTACAGTGACATCACCGTGTTCAGTTTTCACCCGGTCAAGATCATCACTACCGGCGAGGGTGGGGCAGCCATGACGAACAACGCTGCGCTGGCGGGCAGGATGGCGTTGTTGCGCAGTCACGGCATAACCCGTGAGGAGCCGCAGATGAGTCATGCGGCAGATGGTCCGTGGTACTACCAGCAAATTGACCTGGGCTTTAATTACCGTATGACCGATCTGCAGGCGGCTCTGGGCCTCAGTCAGCTGGCGCACCTGGAGTCATGGGTGAGTGCCCGCAATCGTCTGGCGGAGCGCTACGACCGGCTACTGGTGAATCTGCCGGTGGCGGTGCCGTGGCAGCATCCGGATGCGTATTCGTCGCGTCACCTTTATGTGATCCGTCTGGCGGCAGATCAGGGTGTTGCTGGTCACCGCAAGGTATTCAACGCACTGCGTGCCGGCGGCATTGGTGTCAATCTGCACTACATACCCCTGCATACCCAGCCGTACTTCGTCGAGACACAGCAGTTGAACGGCGGCTGGCCCGAAGCTGACCGTTACTACGAGCAGGCGATCAGCCTGCCGATGTTCCACCACATGACTGACGAACAGCAGGACCGGGTGGTAGAAGTGCTGGGAGCGGCGCTCGAATGAAGCTTGCCGTGATACCGGCGCGCGGTGGCAGCAAGCGCATACCACGCAAGAATATCCGCGAGTTCTTCGGCAAGCCGATGATCGCCTGGACTATAGAAACGGCCACCCGCAGCGGATTGTTCGACCGCGTCGTCGTTTCGACAGATGACGACGAGATTGCGAGCGTAGCCCGCGAGCATGGCGCCGAGATCCCCTTTGTCCGTCCGGCAGCCATTGCCGACGATATGGCGACCACGGGGCAGGTGATGCGTCACGCGGTCGAGGTGTTGCAGTCGGGTGGACAAGCATTCAGCGCGGTGTGCTGCATCTATCCGACAGCACCGTTCATGCGTGCGGAGGATCTCGCCGCGGGCCTGACGAAACTGGTGGCCGGCGACGGGCTGGACTATGTATTCAGCGCAACGGAATTTGGCTTCCCTATACAGCGCGCTTTTCGGTTGACTGCTGGTGGCGCCGTTGAAATGCTGCAGCCCGGGCACCTCAAGACGCGCTCACAAGACCTAGAGCCCTGCTATCACGATGCCGGACAGTTCTACTGGGGTACGGCCGATGCCTGGCTCGCCGAGCGGCCGGTCTTTGCGAGCCGCTCAGCAGCGATCCTGCTGCCGCGCAGGCGGGTACACGATATCGATACCCCCGAAGACTGGGCAGTAGCGGAGCTGGCATTCAAGGTGCTGGCTGCGCAATCCTGATGCGTGTCGCGTTTCGGGCGGATGCCTCCAGCGATATTGGTGCCGGCCATGTGATGCGCTGTCTGGCGCTCGCAGATGCGCTTGCGGCGCGCGGTGCTGACTGTCACTTTCTGTGCCGCGAACTGCCCGGCCAGCTGTTCGATAGAATCGAAGCGCGCAACTTTGCAGTCACCCGGTTGCCGGCTACCCGAGCTTCTGGCGCGACGTCGCCCGGGCAGGCCGAAGATGCTGCTGAATTTCTTGCGGCGCTGGCCGGTCCGGCAGACATCGTGGTCGTCGATCACTACGCACTGGGTGCGGAGTGGGAGAAGGCCGTCAACGGGCATTGCGGCCAGCTGATTGTGATCGATGACCTGTGCCGCCAGCACGTCGCGAGTCTGGTCATCGATCAGACGCTGGGCAGGTCAGCTTCAGCCTACAGCCACGGCCAGGTTGGCGAGGTACTTGCGGGCAGCGAATACGCACTGCTGCAGCCGGTCTATTACCGGTTTCGCGAACAGCTGGATCGCAGCGTCGTGCCGCAGGAACATCGTCTGCTGGTCAGCATGGGCGGTTATGACGCGCTGAATGTCAGCGCTTCGGTGCTGGAAGTGCTGGCAAGTTCTGCCTGCGACTGGATCAGGCACATCGATCTGGTCCTGCCGGCTGCAGCGCCGTATTTTGCGTCGATACGACAGCGTGTCAGCGAGCTGGGCGGACGCTTTGTGCTGCACGATTTTGTCGAAGACATGGCTGGCCTCATGAGTTGCTGCACGCTTGCCATCGGTGCGCCGGGCTCGACCACCTGGGAGCGCGCAGTCCTCGGTTTGCCCTCGGTGCTGGTGCCATTCGCGGCCAACCAGGCCGATGTGGCAGTGGCCATGCAAGATGCACATACGGGCATCGCGATCCAGCGCGATGCGCTGGCCGCTGAGCTGCCGGCCGCGCTGACCCGTCTCCGTAGCCACTGGCCAGACTACGTACAGGCCAATCTGGCGGTGAGCGCTGGTCTCGGTTGCCGCCGCGTTGTACAGCGAATCCTCCCCGCGTCGAGTCGGGATGGCTGCAGCGTATGGCTCGCGGTGGCCGGTGAGGCAGATATCGCCCAGGTCTATGAATGGCAGCAGATGCCGGAGATCCGGCGTTATGCGCGCAACCCGCAAGTACCGGACCGGGAGGCGCACTACAGCTGGATGCGTGCCAGGTTGCGTGATCCTTTCTGCTACTTCTACATGATCTGCAGGTCAGGTGAAGCGGCCGGGGTGGTGCGCCTGGACCGGCAGCGTCCGGGTGAATATGAGGTGTCGATCTATGTGGCGCCCGGCTTGCACGGACAGGGGCTCGGCCTGACTGCGCTGAACCTGCTCGGTGAGCTGCATCAGGAGCTTACAATCCATGCGACGGTACTGCCGGGCAACGCTGCATCGCTCAGGCTATTTGCCTCGGCTGGCTATCAGCGCGTATCTGATACGGAATTTGTGCTGCCAGGACGCCAATGAACAGAACCGTGCAAATCAACGGACGCGAGATCGGCGAGGGGTGCCCGCCCTATGTGATCGCCGAGCTGTCAGCAAATCATAACGGCGATATCGACCGTGCCCTGCGGATCATCCAGGCAGCAAAAAATGCCGGCGCCGATGCGATCAAGCTGCAGACTTACCGTGCCGATACGATCACCATTGATCACGACAGCGAAGACTTCCAGGTGCACGGTGGTCTCTGGGATGGCCGCACCCTGTTCGAACTGTATCAGTGGGCGCAGATGCCCTGGGAATGGCACGAGCCGCTGTTTGCCAGGGCCCGTGAACTCGGCATCACCATCTTCAGTTCACCTT
This sequence comes from Gammaproteobacteria bacterium, assembly GCA_049290495.1. Taxonomy (GTDB): domain Bacteria; phylum Pseudomonadota; class Gammaproteobacteria; order Steroidobacterales; genus SHZI01. The sequence goes on from JBATNV010000136.1 coordinate 6,410, forward strand.
TCGATGCCACGGCCGTGGACCTGCTCGAACAACTCGGTACGCCGGCCTACAAGATTGCCTCGTTTGAAATCATCGACCTGCCGCTCATTCGCCGTGTGGCAAGCACCGGCAAGCCGCTGATCATGTCGACCGGCATGGCCACTCTGCAGGAGGTTGATGCGGCGATAGCTGCCGCGCGTGAAGCCGGGTGCGCCAACCCCATCGTGCTCCGTTGCGTCAGCGGATATCCGGCGCCGGCCGCAGAGTACAATCTGAAAACGATGGTCGATATGGCGCAGCGCTTCGGTGTGCTGACGGGCCTGTCAGACCACACAATCAGCAATGTGACGGCCCTGGCATCGGTTGCGCTCGGCGGCTGCGTGATTGAAAAGCATGTGACGCTGGATCGGGCGGGTGGCGGTCCGGATGACAGCTTCTCACTGGAACCTGCCGAGCTTGCCAGCCTGGTTGCCGACGCGCACACCGCATGGGCGGCACTGGGCAAGGTCAGTTATGAGCGCCAGTCCTCGGAGCAGGACAATGCGAAGTTCCGGCGCTCGCTCTATGTGGTCAAGGATCTCTGCAAGGGTGAATTGATCACAGCGGAACATGTGCGCAGTATCCGTCCGGGCTTTGGTCTGCCGCCGGACTGCATCGGCGCCATCGTCGGCCGTCATGCACAGATCGACGCGTTGCGGGGCTCACCGGTGAGCTGGCAGCTGGTCGGGGATGTGCCGGGCCGCCGGTAACTATCCGGTCAGGCCGGCAGTTTTTGCCGGAGCACTGTGTCGAGCGTTTTGGGGTCAGCAACCCAGCGCTGGACTGTCTGAAAGTACAGGGCGTCACTCGCGCTGTCCTCGCAGAGCTTTATTCTGCAGCAGTAACGTTCAAAGCCCAGGCCGGCCGTAGACAAGACCGACAACACGACCGGTGCTTGAGTGGCACCGAGCAGCAAGGCTTCCAGGGGGATTTTTGCCGGCGCCCGCCGGACCCTGTCGCCGAGGAAGCCGTAGTCACCGGCATCCTCTGCCGGGTGAATCTTGAGCACCACAGGCCTGCCGTGGGCCTGCAGATAGTCGACGATCTGGCCATACACGCGCTGCTTGTCTGCGGTGCTGACGCCCGGTATCCCGAATGGCTGGCTGGCGAGAATCACCTGCTGTGCGTCGCTGGTCGATATTGCATGGTTGCCGAACAGCTGGTTGATCGTTGCAAGCCCGGCGGGGCTGGTGAGAAAGTCGATTTGCCGGCCCTTGTGGCGTACCGGTGCGGGTAGTCGCCCGGGGTGCAGCACCCAGACCGATTCGCAGCAGACTTCTTCACCAAAAACGCGGTGTCGGGCCGGAAGGCCGCGAATCAGACGGACGGGCCATTTCCACCACGGGCAGCGCTGCAGCAGATAGTTACCTTCGCCGTCCTCAAGAACAGAAAAGCGCCTCACCAGTAACCGCAGCAGGCGGGCCATCCTGTTGCGTTCATTGAACAGCCAGAGATGCGGCGTTCTGGTGTCAGCCAGCGCGCGTGCCAGTTCCGGGGACGCTGCAGCAAGGATCGAGTACAGCGGTCTGAGGATGATCGCTGGAGCGCTGAGGCCGCGCATGGCCAGAAAGTAGCACAGCCTGCCGCGCAGACTTCCGGCCAGCTGCTGACGAAACCGGCCACGGGACAGCTCGAAGACGCTTATGTTTGCGGGCAGCTTGGCCAGATGCCAGTCGGCGAGCGAAGCCTGCTGATAGTCGGCGAAAAACAGGATGTAATGCGATTCGTCCGTGCACTCGGCGGCGCGCAGCAGGGCAAACAACAGATGCCTGACCGTCGAGCAGACATATATGTTCGGTTCAGTCCGCATGATTCAGCCGCTCCCGGGTTCTGACATATGATTGGTTAACAGGAGCCAACGATGCAATTTTGCCGCAAGTGCATTATGCCGATTACCCGTCCGGAGCAGGTCTTCGATGCTGAGGGGGTCTGCGATGCGTGCAATTCAGTCGCCAGAAAGCGCGACATCGACTGGAGTCAGCGGGCGGCTGAATTCGATGCCATCCTCGCACGGTATCGCGGTGATGGTGCGCGCTGGGACTGCATCATTCCCGTCAGCGGCGGCAAGGACAGCTGCTACCAGGCACTGACCATGCGCGACAAGTACGGTATGAAGCCGCTTTGCGTGAATCACATCCCCTGCGAAATGACCGAGGTCGGGCAGAAGAACCTGAGCTTCCTGCGTGACCAGGGCTTTGACCTGATCCAGGTGGGGGGTAACCGCAAGGCTTACCGGCAGCTGGTAGACATCGGTTTCAGAAAGCTGGGTGATTGCTGCTGGCCTGAGCATATCGGCATCTTCACCATACCGGTGCGGATTGCCGTTGAGTTCCGCATTCCACTGCTGATCTGGGGCGAGAACTCACAGTTTGAATATGGCGGCCCGGCTTCCCGCAAGGGCAATAATTTTCTCGATCGCAACTGGCTTGAGCAGTTCCAGATGCTTGGCCACCGGCTCTCCGATGCCGTGCACGATGGTGTGGACATGCGCGACATCTACTTTCTCGAATACCCGCCGGACCAGCAGATTCACGAGGTCGGTGTCACTGGCCTGTTTCTCGGCTATTTCGAGCCCTGGGACACCGAACGCAACCGGGACCTGGTCTTGAGCCTGGGCTGGAACCGCAATCCCGGCGGGCCGGTCGAGGGTGCCTATAACGACATCGAGAATCTCGACTGCAAGTGGATCGGCGGACTGCATGACTACATGAAGTTCATCAAGTTCGGTTACGGACGCGCCACTGACCAGTTGTGCATCGAAATCCGGGCCGGGCGTATGACGCGCAGTGAAGCCATCGACAAGCTGATCGCGTCCTCCGAAGGGCAGGTGCCCTGGAAGTACGTGCCTGATTTTCTGCAATTCCTCGGCATGAGCGAGGCAGTATTCGAGACAACGCTCGACCGCTTCACAAACAAGATGCTCTTCGTCTGTGACGATGACGGCAATCTCGTCAAGGATGCGCACGGCAACCTGCAGAGAAAGTTTCTGCCACAGCCCCTGTGATCACCGTTATCGACATAGGCATGGGCAACATCGGCAGCGTTGCCCGGGCGCTGAAGTTTCTCGACATTGCGCATACGGTGTGCGCCGAGCCGGCCGGGGTGCGTAGCGCAGGCGCATTGATCCTGCCCGGCGTGGGCAGTTTTGCCGAAGCCACCCGGCGCCTCGCTGCAAGCGGCATGGACGATGCGATTACAGACAGCGTGAAAGTCCGGCAGACGCCGATACTCGGCATCTGTCTCGGCATGCAGCTGCTCGCCACGAGCGGTGACGAAGGTGCTGAAGGCGCGCCGGTTTCCGGTCTGGGGCTGATCCGGGGACATGTCGCTGCCTTGCGCCGGAATGATCCCTCGCTGCGTATTCCGCACATGGGCTGGAACGATGTCCAAGGCGGATCAATGGCGATGTTTGCCGGTGTACCGAATGGTGCGTGTTTCTACTTCGTGCACAGCTATGCGATACAGCTGGATGAAGATATCCCCTATGCCACCGCTGATTACGGTGGTGAGGTCGTTGCCGCTGTAGCCAGCGGCCCGGTCTGGGGTGCCCAGTTTCATCCGGAGAAGAGCCAGGACGCCGGGCTCCAGGTGCTCAGGAATTTCGTGGCTCTCGCATGCTGAGGCACCGGGTCATACCGGTGGTGCTGATCAACGGCTATTCCGTGCTCAAGACCATCCGCTTCAGTGAGCGCCGCAATCTGGGTAACCCGATCACCGTCGCGCGTACCTACAACACGCGCAATGTAGACGAACTGATCCTGCTGGATATCGATGCATCGACACAGAAGCGCTCGATCGACATGTTTACGGTGCGCGAGATTGCCTCGGAGTGTTTCATGCCCCTGACGGTCGGCGGAGGGTTGCGCAGCATCGAGGATATCCAGAAGCTCCTAAAGGCGGGCGCGGACAAGGTGTCGCTGAACTACGGTGCGCTGGTCGATCCGGAATTCGTCCGTAATGCGGTGCGCGTATTCGGCGCGCAATGCATCGTCGTTTCCATCGATATTCGCCGGCGCGACGGCGTCAACCGGGTCTGGTCGCGGGTCGATCCGGCACTGGATCTCGATCCGCTTGAATGGATTGCCCGCGCACAGGCGCTCGGCGCCGGCGAGCTGCTCATCAACTTTGTCGATCGCGACGGCACGATGGAGGGTTGTGACCAGGAGAGCATCGGGGGCTATGCACAGGCTGCCGATGTCCCGCTGATCGCCTGTGGCGGTATCTCCGGTCCGGATGACTGTGTTGCAGCGATCCGCGCCGGGGCGTCAGCGGTGGCTGCGGCGAGCATCTTTCATTTCACGAATGTCACGCCGAATGACTGCAAGCGCAGAATGGCTGAACAGGGCATTCCGGTCAGGTTGCTGACACCCTGATCAGCCCGGGTCTGACACGCCGGGTACGCCGGCCAGTGTGCTGAAATAGGCCAGATATTTGTCCGTCGTCCGGGCCGACGAATACTGGTCTTCCAGGTTCTTCTTGCCGTTTTCCGCCAGCTGCCGGCGCAGTTCCGGGTCACTGTACAGCTGCTCTACCCGGCGGCTGATGGCGGCCGGATCTTCCACCGGGACGACGAAGCCTGACACCCCGTCTACAACCACTTCCTTGCCGCCACCGGTATCGGTGATGACCACCGGCGTGCCATAACCCATGGCCTCCATCACGGCTCGCGGCAGTCCCTCGCCGCTGCGCGAGGGCTGCACCAGTACCTCGCTGGCGGCGATCAGTTCGGGGGCGTTATTGCGAAAACCGGCAACATGGATGCGCTCGCGCATCCTGTTGCGGGCAATCAGCGACGAGTAGGGCTCTGCGTTCGTGTCCTTGCCCACCAGCAGCAGATGCAGATTGCCGAGGTGCGCCAGGTCGTTGGCCGCTTCCAGCATGATGTCGATGCCCTTGCTGGGCCTGGCATTCACTGCACAGATGACCACGAAATCATCCGCGCCGATGCCGAATTCGCCCAGATCGGCCGGCGGCTTTGAGGACCATTCAAGGTTGTGGCCCTTGTGGATGGTCACGACCTGCTTCCGGTTCTTCCAGACCCGTCGCAGTACGTCCTGCCGGACCGCTTCGGATACGCAGATCACGCCATCCACACGCGGGTGCAGGATGGTCATGTAGGCGGTCGGGTCGTGACGGTGCAGGCCGCCGGTGGTGCCCCGGTAGGCAACAAGCTTCGCCGGGAAGCCGATTGCCGCAAAGGCTGCATTGGGTATGGTCTTTGACGTCGTTGCGTAGATGATGTCGTAGTGCGTGCGGCGCAATTCTGCGCGCAAGGCGCGGATCGATTTCAGGTCGATCTTCTTGTCTGGATAGCAATCCAGCATGCGGATGCCAAGTTCGCGCAGGCGCGGTACATAGACAGAATCCGGCTTGATGACGATGGTGAGCTTGTGCCCGCGCTCTGCCATCGCGATGAAGGATTCAAACTCCGGGCGCAACTGGCTCAGGGCGCCCCGGGAGCCGGCCGCAATGAGTATGTTCAAGTGCGGGGCCGGTTTTCGGTTTCCAGATACCAGAGCCCCGCGTACTTGTTGAACGAGGCCTGCGCAAACATGACGGCCATCATCAGGCCGCGCTGCCCGTCGAGAAAACCGAGCCTGAGTACATAGATCAGAAAGAAGGTCCACACGGCGCGCACGATGGCAAAGGGGATGCCGTAGCTTCGCGTCTTCTGCGCGTAGTATTTGCGGCTGGTTTCCCAGGCGTAGCTGCGGTTTTTTTCCAGCAGATGATCAAAGCCCCTGAGCGAGTTGTGCATCAGGTAACCCTCGCGGATGGTGCCAATCTTCCCCTCAGTCACGATATGCCCGTGTACGACCACCGGCGTAATGTGGGCTCCGGCGCGCCTGAACAGGCGTTTGGGCGCCCGCGCCGAGCGCCCGTGTTTCAGCTGCTTGCCAAGAATCACGTTGCCCCAGGGCAGTTTGAAGGCGACCTCCTCGATCTGCGGTCTCGACAGGATACTTCTGATCGAGGCCTTCATTTCCGCATCCAGCCACTCGTCGGCATCGATGATCAGCACCCAGTCGCCAGTGGCCTTGTCGAGTGCGCGCTGCTTCTGGAAGCCGTCGCCGGGCCAGTCCGCGGTGATCCAGACCTTGTCGGTGTACTTGCGGACAATAGCGATGGTGTCGTCGGTGCTGCCTGAATCAACGACGATGATTTCATCGGCGATCTGTTTCAGCGATTCCAGGCAGGGCTGGATACGGTCCTGCTCATTCATGCAGACGATGATTGCCGACAGTGAATGCATGGTGGCTCCCGTACGTCTCTACCAGAATCGGTAATAGTTGAGCTGCCGACGCATCTTCAGGTTGCGCAGCAGGTTCATGGGCTTTTTGTCCTGCCAGCTGTTGGCCAGTATCTCTTCTACGGCATCCATTATGCGGTTTGCGCTCCTGCCGTCGCGCCACGGGGTGATGGCGGAGCCGTAGGCAGCGATCGCGCTGCGTAGTGCTGCATCCGGGTGCAGCGCGCGGGCAATCGCATCGTGCAGCTGTTCCGGCTCGTGTATGTTGATGAGAAAGGGACCCGGGTTGCGGTTTCGGTAACTGATCACCGGTTTTCCCAGCAGCAGGAATTCTTGCAGGATCGATGAGTTGTCGCTGACCATGACATCGGCCCGGTGCAGCAGTTCGATGACCTTGTCGGTGCTGTGGAATTGCAGACTGTCGCTGTCCAATGCCCTGTAGCGCGCAACCGTAGCCGGCGCCATCTTCGGGTGCAGGGTGATCAGCCACTGCCATTCGGGTGATTGACTGAGCCGGGCAATCTCCGGGTACAAGGCTTCGGCCCCCGACAGACTGGGCGTAAAGGTCGAAGCCAGCAGGATCTGTGGCCGGTCGCGGCGGGTTTTGTCGGCTGAATGTTTGAAGATGCTGTCCAGCTTCAGCCAGCCGGTTTCCTGGACCCGGAAATAACCGCGCTGGAGCGCCAGGGGCTGCAGCATCGCAGTCTGTGAGGGGCTCTGGGTACAATAGAGGTCAAACAGCCCGCGCTCGGGGATCGGGTCGCCGCGCTTGTCCTCATTGAGGCCGTGAAATACCTCAACCTTCAGGCCGGGAATGAAGGCAGGCGCCCGGTCGCCCGGGGCGAACAGGGCGTGCGGGGCATAGCGGACGGCCTCTGCTGCATTCCGGGCGGCAACTTCATCCGGCTTCAGCAAAGCAGACGATGCATCGCCGAGCACCAGCCAGCGCACTTCATGCCCGCGGCGGCGCGCTTCAGCCTGCAGCGGGCGCAGGATATCGAAGGAGTAGTCCTGTTCGACATAGAACAGCAGTCGCTTCATGGTGCCGGATTTCCCATCAGGTCCGCTCAACGGTAGAAGCGCCGCATTTCAAGCATCGTCGCTTCGATCGTGGCGGGGTTGAGCCTGATACCTGACCTTGGCCGGTAATCAGGCCCCAGCACTTCAACCAGCCCGCCAGGCCAGGTGACGATCAGCTTGTCCGGCTCGACAATCGCGTAGTCGCTGTAGCTACCGGCAATGATCCAGTCCCAGGATTTCCCGTCGAAGAGATTGCCGCCGCTGCTGTAGTCGGAAATCGGATTCCGGCAACCAAAAACTTCCTGCAGCAGGGTGCCAGGCAGATCCTGGTGCGCACTGCGATGAGTGTACACATGCGGTTTGCGACCTGGCCAGCGCATCAGCAGCGTGGAGTGCAACTGCCAGGGGCCGTAGTTGCTGCCGTGGCCGATATTGCCGAGTCCCAGTTCATCGAACTCATAGCCGTGGTCGCTGGCGATGATCACCAGCGTTTCGCGCTGGCCTTCTTTTGCGTCGAGGGCGGCGAGCACATCCTCGACTTCATGATCGGTGGCCTTGATGCCATGCATGTAAGCGGCATAGCGTTCCGCTAGGGTGCTGGGCGCCGCGGCACTGGTACCCATATCGCTGGCCGCATTGCCCGGGTCGTAGTACAGCAGGCTGAAGAAGGGTGTGTCCGGGGCATTACGCACATCAAACCAGCGATGCCAGGCGCGGGTGATGTCGACGTTCCGGTCACCGTCGTGCGGTGCCGGGTACATATGGTCCGGGCTGACCGCGGCAAACACGGTGTGGTCTATTTCCGCCGGACCGCCAAAGCCTACCGAGCTGAATGCGGCGACCTCATAGCCCTGTGCGACTACCTGGTCCATGAGTACCGGCTGGCGTTGCGTGTCGTTGAACGCCTGCCAGTACGTGCTCGGCAGACCGTAAAACATGGAGAAAAAGCCCATACGCGACGAGTTGCCGCCACTGTAATGGTTGCTGAACTGCAGTCCATCAGCCGCAAATTTTGCGATCCGCGGCGTGTACTCCGGGCTGATCTTGTCTGGCCGCAAGGCGTCGATCACGACAAACAGGATATTCGGCAGAGTCGCCTTGCTGGCACTGCAAGCCAGCGGCTGCAAAGGGTAGCGCAGCTGGCCGCTATCCGGTGCGCTGGCCTTGCGCAGCAGGCGCTCCCTTTCGACGACTTCGTGATCTACCAGGCCCAGTTGTGACAGGCGGCGCTTGGCCTTGATCGGAAAATACACCGGCAGGTAACGGGTAAAGCTCAATACCGGTACATAGGCTGTGGCGTCTGCCCAGATGTGGGTGCCCTGCCCCCCGCACCAGCAGAGGATCAGTACTACCGCGAGCCAGATGCCCTTGCCGCCCCTGCTCGTAGCGACCCGTTGCCAGACATTACCCGCGAGCATCGCCTGAAACAGCAGTGCAACACAGAAGATGATGCCGGTGAGAATCCAGGTGGAGGTTTCGAAGATCTGCGCTGTCAGCGCGCTCATGTGATAGCGGTACTGCGCGAACACATTCGTATCGAGCGCGAGTATGGTCAGCCCGGCTGCGGCGACGGGTATGCCGATGACCATCAGCAGACCCTTGCGCGGCAGTAGCAGCGCAACAGGGCCGAGCAATAGCATCAGCGGCAGGAAGCCGAGCAGGGCGAAATGGCCGATATAGGCGAGCGCGACATAGACCGTCGCCAGGCCGGAACCGGGCATGCCAAAGGCAAGCAGGTAACGCAGCCCGACCAGTCCATACAGCGCTGCGTTTGCAATCCCGAACCAGGCAATCCAGCGCAGCAGCGTGCCGCGCGTCGTTGCGCGGGATGAGGTCGGGGCGGTTGTCACTGAATGCTTAACTCCGGAACGGGCACTGCGCGCAGGGCCGGATTCTAGAACAGACGCGCTGGGTAGGTCCCATTATGGCCAATGGCGATCCGGTGCCTGTTGGCGACCTGCACCCGGTTGTGTTGACGCCATACGTTATATGGACAAATATATAACGTATGGCAAAACAGGCGGGCGGCCAGGCAGTAGCAGACGCTACCATTTCCCTGCAAATAGGCTTGCTAAATGGGACGATATGCATTTTTCAGCTTTATCAAGCAGCGAGACGATCTCGACTTGGGAAAGAAGGGTGGCGCCCGTTCCGATTGTCATGCGTAATATAAGAATAAATATAGCGCTTAAGATGAATCAGTGCCGAACGAGGAGTGACAGCTGCGTGGCAATCTCGCGCCGAAGGCCGATTCTTGTCGCAATGCTGCTGGTGGCTTGCGGTCCCGTTCCTTCGGTGGCCGCGGAGAGCAGCGTCACGCCCTTTGAGCTGGGCACGGTTATCGTGACCGCAAGACGACTGGCCATCGGCGAAGTCGGCCCCGACCAGGTGGCATCCGTCGTTGGGCACGACGACATGCGTGAGTTCAACCGCGACAATGTCGGCGATGCACTGAATCTCCTGTCCGGCGTGACGCTGTCGACCAATGCGCGCAATGAAAAGACCATCGCGATTCGCGGCTTCGACTCGCGACAAGTCCCGCTGTTCATGGACGGCGTGCCGGTCTACGTGCCCTACGATGGCTATGTGGACTTCAGTCGTTTTACGACCGCTGACCTGGCCGCCATCCAGGTCGCAAAGGGCTTCAGTTCGCTGGCCTACGGGCCAAATGCGCTGGGTGGAGCCATCAATCTGATTTCGCGCCGACCCACGGCCCGTTTCGAAGCAGACGGTCGGCTGAGTGCCGGCGCCGGTGACGAGCGACAGCTGGCCGTCAATATTGGCACCCGGCAGGAGGGCTGGTATCTGCAAGCCGGTGCCTCACGTATCGAGGCAGACGATTTTCCGCTGTCCTCCGACTTTGTACCGACCGCCACAGAAAATGGTGGCGCGCGGGAAAACTCCTCGCGCAATGACGACAAGATCTCGCTCAAGGTGGGCCTGACACCCAGGGGACAAGATGAATACGTCCTCAGCTACTACCGGCAGGATGGCGGGAAAGGACAGCCATCATCGACGATTCCCGCAGATGCCCGTTACTGGAAGTGGCCGTATTGGGACAAGGAAGGCGTTGCGCTACTCACCAGCACCGCGCTGAGTGACAAGGAAAGTCTGAAACTCCGCCTCTATGCCGATGACTATGGAAACGAAGTCGACAGTTACACCGACGGCACCTACACCACGCTCAAGACCTCCGGCAGAGGCAGCGTTGGTACGGGCCGCAGCATTTACGATGACCGCACGAAGGGCGGCTCGCTGGAGCTTGAGTCAGCGCGTATTGCGGCGAATACCATCCGTCTGTTCGCCAGCTACAGGACCGATGAGCACCGGGAAAAAGACGCCAATGGCCTTCAGAACAGTCACTTCGAGGATGCGCTTGCGTCCTATGGGCTGGAAGACAATATCCAGCTGGCAGCAAAACTGCTGCTGTCACTCGGCATCAGTCGCGATGAGTTGCGCCCGGATACCGTCTACAGCGCAGGTAATGCCTACTCGCTGCCTGACACGAAGGATGCCACTAACGCACAGGCTGGCCTTTTCTATAGCTGGTCAGACAGCGCCCGGCTCTATGCGACAGTGGCCAGAAAATTCCGCCTGCCGACGCTCAAGGATCGCTATTCGCAGCGACTTGGTACCTATATCGAGAATCCGGACTTGCAACCTGAAGAATCGACCAACTATGAAATCGGTTTCCAGGGTTTTACTGGAGAGTCGATCAGGACCGAGGCGGCCGTGTTCTACAGTGACATCGATGACAAGATCCAGTCGGTTGCCAACGTGTCGGGCAATCTGTCGCAGATGCAGAACATTGGCAAGGTGCGCATCTCAGGCCTTGAGCTTGCCATGCACGATCAATTAACGACGCGACTCGCAGTGGGCTTTGCTTACACGCTGATCGACCGCGATAACCGCAGCACGGCCACCCGCTTGACCGATGTACCGCGTCAGAAGCTGACCCTGGATGCGCAGTTCCAGCCAGCAAACAACATCGACCTGATCGCATTCCTTGAGTCCAACAGCAGTCGCTGGGTGTCCGATACGACCAGGCTTTCCGGCTTTGCGACGACCAGCCTGAAGGCCGTCTGGCGCGCGACTCCGCGACTGAGCGCAGACGCCGGCGCGAGCAATGTCTTTGACAAGGACTATGCCCTGGCCGACGGCTTTCCGTCAGCCGGCCGGATGTGGTTTGCCGGTACCAATTACCAGTTCTGAAACTTGTGGAGAATCGTGTCATGAGGAAAATTCTATATCTGTGTGTTGCGCTGGCTGCCTGCCTGGCTGGTGGCGTGAGCGTCGCCGCTGACAGCCTCCCCGTGATCCCTGCCCAGCCTACGCTGGCCAAACAGATATTTGTCAGCGGCCAGGTGCAGCACCCATTGACCCTGGGCGTACCCGAGTTGCTGGAATTTCCCTCGGAGCAGGTCAGTGAAGTACAGCTGATCTGTCAGAGCGGTGCCAACAAGGGGCAACTGGAAAACCTGAAGGGCGTGTTGCTCAGGGATATTTTGACCAAGGCCGAGGTATTGGCGCCAGGCCACAATGACGTCAAGAAGATGATCGTGCTTGTCAGCGCTACCGACGGCTATACGGTCGTCTTCTCGTGGAGCGAGATTTTCAATTCTCCGGTCGGCGATGGCGTGATCGTCTTTTTTGAGAAGGACAAGGCGCCGCTGGCAGACGCGGAAGGCCCGATCGCGCTGGTGTCCAGGCTCGATACCCGCACCGGACCGCGCCATGTGCGTTGGCTGAAGTCCATAGAGGTTCGCAAAGTGGCAGACTGACGGCCATCTGCCGGTACAAAGAGCGGGCTATTAATGAAGAAGGCGCAAATCGAGGTCGGCGGCTCCCTGTGGCTGGCGAGCGGCGGCAAGGACGGTGCTGCTGCCGGTCATGGCCGTATCGCCTTGTTGCGCGCCATCGATGCGCACGGCTCGATCAGTGCCGCCGCACGCGAGATGGGCATGAGTTACAAGGCGGCCTGGGATGCCATCGATGCGATCAACAATCTGGCCGGCACGCCGCTCGTTGTCCGCGAGACTGGCGGCAAGGGCGGTGGCGGTACGCGGCTGACGCCGCAGGGCAAGCGCTTTATTGAATCCTTCGCGTTGATCGATACGGCCCATCAGCGCTTCCTGCATGATGTGACTGTTGCGCTCGCCGATGGCGGCGACACCCTGAAACTGCTGCGGAGACTTGCCATGAAGACCTCAGCCCGGAACCAGTTCTATGGAAAGGTCGCAGCGCTCCGGCGCGGTGCGGTCAACGATGAGGTCGAGCTGGCATTGCCGGGCGGTGACCGTGTCGTCGCGATCATTACCCATGAGAGTACCGCGGAGCTTGGTCTCGCTGTGGGTAGCGATGCAGTGGCCATGGTGAAGGCCTCGTGGGTGTTGCTCGCTGCTGGTGACAGTACGCTGAAACTGTCGGCGCGTAACCAGTTGCGGGGTATGGTGCAGAAGATCGTCAGCGGTGCGGTGAATGCAGAAGTCACGGTCGAACTCCCCGGTGGGACAGTCGTTACCGCGATCGTCACGAACAGCAGTGTCGACAGCCTGGGACTTGCGGTCGGCAAGCCAGCTGCCGTGCTCTTCAAGGCCTCGAGCGTCATTATCGGGGTGGCCGCATGAAGAGTACTTCTTCCGACAGACTACAAAGAAGCAGCGGGCTGACAGGTGTCCGGTCTGCTTCGCTACTGCTGAATCTGCTGTTGGCGCTGACAGCTGCATATGCCACAGCAGCCAACGCCGGTTCGATCACCATCGCTGCAGCGTCTGATCTCCAGTTCGCCATGCAGGAAGTCGTCGCGGGTTTTCGTGCTACGCACCCGGAGGACACCGTTGAAGTCATCTACGGCTCGTCCGGAAAGTTTGCCGCACAGATCGAGAACGGTGCGCCCTTTGACCTGTTCTTCTCCGCCGATATCGCCTATCCGCGTGCACTGGAAAAGCAGGACCTGACCAGCGGTGCGGCGAAGCCCTATGCGGTGGGTCGCATCGTGTTGTGGAGCCTGAAGCCCGAACTTGGCCGATTGTCTTTAAAGGAATTGCCGACCGCTGCGATCCGCAAATTTGCGATCGCCAATCCCGATCACGCGCCGTACGGCAAGCGTGCGCAAGAGGCGCTTGAACACGCTGGTGTGTGGATGGCGATGGCGCCAAAGCTGGTGCGTGGCGAGAACATTGCGCAGACCGCGCAGTTCATCGATAGCGGCGGTGCGGATGCCGGTATCGTCGCGCTGTCCTTGGTGCTGGCGCCGGGCCTCAAGGACCGGGGCGCGTGGACGCTGATTCCGGAGGCCTGGCATGAGCCGCTGCAGCAGGGCTATGTGATCACGCGGCGCGCGAAAGATAATCCGCTCGCAACGGCCTTTGCTGCCTGGATCGACAGCGCAGCGGCGCGTGTGGTGATGCGTCGTTACGGCTTCGTACTACCGGACGAAGTGGCGGACTAGACATGTCCGGGGCTGACCTGCAGGCGCTGCGCACCACGCTGGCGCTCGCTGCCATCACCACGCTGATTCTGCTGCTGCTCGGTACGCCGCTGGCCTGGTGGCTGGCGCGCACCCGGGTGCGCGCTGCACTGCTGCTGGAAGCGGTTGTTGCCTTGCCACTCGTATTGCCGCCCACCGTGCTGGGTTTCTACATGCTGGTTGCGCTCGGCCCGAAGGGGCCGATTGGCGGCCTGCTGCAATCCCTGGGGCTGCCGCATCTGGCCTTTACCTTTGCCGGACTCGTGATCGCTTCTACGCTCTATTCGCTGCCCTTCATGGTGCAGCCGCTCAGGGACGCATTCGCGGGTGTGGGCCGCCAGATGACGGAATCGGCGGCGACCTTGCGCGCCGGCCCCTGGGACCGGTTTTTCAATATCGTGGTGCCGCTGTCGAGGCGTGGCTTCCTCACTGCGATCACGCTCTGCTTCGCACACACCGTGGGCGAATTCGGTGTCGTGCTGATGGTCGGCGGCAATATTCCGGGCGAAACGCGCGTGCTCTCGATTGCCATCTACGACCATGCCGAAGCGCTGGACTACGCTTCTGCGTATCTGCTGTCAGGCAGCCTGCTGGTGGCGTCCTTCCTGCTGCTGCTCGGTGTCTATGCCGTGAATCGCCGCTATCGCGTCGTGCATTCATGAGCATCGCTGCGCGCTTTCGCGTCGACTACGCGGGCTTTAGCCTGGACGTGGAGCTCAGTCTGCCGGCAACGGGCGTGACGGCGCTCTTTGGCCCTTCCGGTTCCGGCAAGACCACGCTACTGCGCTGTGTGGCCGGATTTGAGCGCGCGCCCGGCGGCTTTCTCGCACTTGGCGATGAGGTCTGGCAGGACCAGACGCGCTTCGTTCCGACCCACCGTCGGCCGATCGGCTACGTCTTCCAGGATGCTGCGCTGTTCCCGCACCTGACGGTACAGGGCAACCTCGAGTTTGGCCTCAAGCGCATCCCCGCAGCGCAACGCCACGTATCGCTGGATCAGGCGATCGCCTTGCTTGGCATCGGACATCTGCTCGCGCGTAAACCGGATCGGCTGTCTGGTGGCGAGCGCCAGCGCGTCGCCATCGCGCGTGCCCTGGCCGTGAGCCCGCGCATCCTGCTGCTTGATGAACCACTCGCCGCGCTGGATGTTGCGCGCAAGCGGGAGATCCTGCCGTACCTCGAGCAACTGCACGAGACATTGCAGATCCCCGTGCTGTATGTGACTCATTCGCCCGATGAGGTCGCGCGCTTTGCCGATCACCTGGTCGTGCTGGAGCAGGGGCGGGTATTTGCCAGTGGTCCGATCGCCGAAGTCATGTCGCGGCTCGATCTGCCGGGCCGCGAGGACGACGATGCCGGTGTCGTGATCGAGGCTACAGCCGCGGTGCGGGATGCCGACTGGCATTTGCTGCAAGCCGCATTTCCTGGCGGCAATCTGTGGGCGCAGGACAACGGTGCCGCAATCGGCCGGCGGTTGCGCCTACGGGTGCAGGCCCGCGATGTGAGCCTTGCGCTCACGCATTGCGAAGACGTCAGCATCCTGAACCTGCTGCCCGGTACCGTCACTGCCATTGCCGAGAGCAGTCATCCTGCTGCGCGGCTGGCTCAGATCGATATCGGTGGCACCCTGCTGCTTGCGCGACTGACGGCGCGCTCAGTGCATGCACTGGATCTCGGCCCGGGCAAGAAGGTCTGGGCCCAGATCAAGTCCGTAGCGATCATCGACTAGAGCTTGCCGAGTGCGGCGAGAATTTTCTCGGGCGTGATCGGCAGCTCGCGGATGCGCACGCCGACTGCGTTGTAGATCGCGTTGGCGATGGCAGGTGCAGGCACCGTGATGCAGGGCTCGGACAGCGACTTTGCGCCGAACGGACCGCTGGGTTCATTGGACTCGATGAAGATGCTCTGTATGTCGCGCGGCATTTCCATAGCGGTCGGCATCTTGTAGTCGAGGAAATCACCGGTCAGGCAGGCGCCGGATACCGGGTCGAACTGCAGATTTTCCATCAGCGCGTAGCCCATGCCCTGCTGGAAGCCGCCCTCAACCTGGCCTTCCGCACCGTTGCGATGGATCAGCTTGCCGAGATCGTGCGCATAGACGACGCGCAGCACCTGCACCTCGCCGGTCTCGGTATCGACTTCGACCTCGACGAACTCCACCGATACCGGTGAGGGGTTGGCTTTGGGCGCCAGGCTCGCGACGCCGATGATCGTGCCCTTCTCCTCGAGCGTGGTCGGTGCCGGTCCGTTCGGGCCATGTTGCACGAATGGCGATTCGGCGCGGGTAACAACTTCAGCCACGCTCAGTGTGCGTTCCGGTGCGCCCTTGACCAGGACCTTGCCGTCCACAACGCTGAGCTGGTCCGGACTGATATCGAGCATGATGCCGGCCACCTTGAGCAGTCGTTCGCGGACGATCCGCGCCGCTGCCTGCACGGCATTGCCGGAGCTGTAGGTGGTCCGGCTCGCATGCGTCGGCGCGTCGACCGGTACGGTCGTCGTATCGGAATTCTGCACCATGCGTACAGCTTCCATCGGCAGGCCGAGTTCGGCGGCTGCGATCTGGCAGAGCGTGGTGATCTGGCCAGAACCGATGTCCATGGTGGCGCTGGCGAGGTCGGCGGTACCGTCAGGGTTGAGCTTGATGATGGCGCCCGAGTGCTCGTAGATATCCGGGAAACCGATACAGCCGCTGACCCACAGTGGCTGACAGGCAAAGCCCATGCCGCGCTTCTTTAGACCCTTGCCGCTGTTCGGCTTCTGCCGTTTGGACCAGCCAAAGCGTTCTGCGCCACTCTGCAGGCATTCGTCGAAGGCGTAGCTGTCGAGATTCAGGCCCTGGACCATCGGATGCGGTTCGCCCTGATGCCAGGCGTTCTTGCGGCGGAACTCGATCGGGTCGAGCTTGAGCTGATCACAGATCTCGTCGATCTGTGATTCGGCGGCGAAACAGGCCTGTGGTGAACCGTAGCCGCGATAGCCACCGCCGATCATGTTGTTGGTGTAGACCGTATAACCTTCCCATTTACTGTTCGGGCAGCGATAGGTCATCAGCAGGCCAAACACACCGTGTACGTTGATGACTTCGGCGCCATGGGTCGCATGGGCACCGGTATCGAGGATGCTCTTCGCGTAGCGGGCCGTGAAGGTGCCGTCCTTCTTTACGCCGGTCTTCAGATAGACCTTGATCGGGTTTCGGGCGGTGCTGATGAAGTCCTCGTAGCGGGTCAGCTCGATGCGCACCGGGTGGCCGGTCTTTTTGCTCAACAGGGCAGCGACCGGCTCGATGTAGCCGATGTCCAGCTTGCCGCCGAAACCACCGCCGATATATGGCGCCTTGATGACGCGTACCTTGCTCTCGGGAATCTCCAGTGCATAGGCCAGCTTTTCGCGTACGCCGAACAGGTGTTGCGTGGACGAGTACACGGTGAAGTTGCCCTGCCGGTCGCAGTCCACGATGCACACGCGGGGTTCCATGTAGCAGGTATGCACGCGGTGGCTGTTGTAGACGCCTTCGAAGATGTGATCCGCTTCGGCAAAGCCCTTGTCCAGGTCGCCGAAACCCATCACCGGGTTCACCGCCACGTTGTTTGCCGCATGCTCATGCAACTGCGGCGCGCCGGGCTGCATCGCTTCTTCCGGGTCGAAGACGGTCGGCAGTTCTTCGTACTCGACTTCGATCAGCTCGATGGCCTGTTCAGCGATGCGTAGCGACGTCGCGGCGACGGCGGCAACCGGCTGACCGGCGAAGCGCACGGTGTCGCTCATGATGAGCATGTCCTGCACCATGCTGCCGGCATTGGCGGGCACAAAATAAACCGGCGTGAATTTGCGCGTCGGTACTTCGGACGGCACCAGCACGGCTTTCACGCCAGGCAGTTTCTCGGCAGCACTGGTGTCGATGCTGAGGATTCGGGCATGCGGATAAGGGCTGCGCAGCAATTTGCCGTGCAACATGCGCGGGACCTTGATGTTGACCGGAAAGTCCTTGCCGCCGGTAACCTTGTCGAAGGCGTCGGGACGTACGGGGCTTTTTCCAATCAGGCTCATTTCTGTTTCTCCAACGCTCAGCCGGCGATCCGTGTGGCCGCCAGCTTGATGGCGTCGACGATCTTCGTGTAGCCCGTGCAACGGCACAGGTTGCCGGCAATGGCGTGCCGGATCTGGTCTTCATCGGGATTCTTTGTGGTGGCCAGCAGTTCGCTGGCATTCATGATGATGCCGCAGGTGCAGTAACCGCACTGCACGGCGCCGGCCTCAATGAACGCCTGCTGGAGCGGGTCCAGATTCGTGCCGCCGTTGCCGAGTCCTTCGATGGTGGTGATGGCTTTTCCAGCCGCACCCACCGCATACATCATGCAGGAGTACACGACCTTGCCGTCCACCTGTATCGAACAGCAGCCGCAGCCGCCGGAGTCACAGCCTTTTTTCGTGCCGATCAGGTCCAGACGGTTGCGCAGCACCTGCAGCAGGGTTTCGTCGGCTTCGATCGACACTTCATGCGTCGCGCCGTTGATCAGCAGTTGGATGGTTTTCATATATTTGGATCCTGTCTCAACCCAGCCGTGAGAGGGCTGTGGCCAGCGTACGGCGCACATAGACCTGCGCGATATGGCGTCGGTAGGCTGCCGATGCGCGGTGATCCTCGACGGCTTCGAAATCAGCGACGACTGCCGCAGCGGCCGCCGCAAAGCTTGCTTCGCCGGCAGCCTGGCCGCGCAGTGCGGCTTCGGCACTGCTCGCGCGCACATAGGTTTCGCCGACGCCGCCGCCAAGAATGATCCGGCAGTCTGTGCACTTGCCGGCCTGATCCCGTGTCAGCCGCACGGCGACATTGAGGATGGACAGATCGTTGGCATTGGTTTCGAGCTTAAGGAAGGCGCTGGCGGTGCGGGCGGCCGGCGCCGGGATCTCGATGGCGGTGATGATTTCCCCGCGCTGCAAGGCACTTTCAAACAGGCCGACAAAGAAGTCGTTCAGTGGAATGACGCGCTGCGTGCCGGCCAGGCTTGCATGCACCTGTCCGTCGAGGGCCAGAAACGCGGCCGGCAGATCATAAAGAGGTGCTGCCGCCGCAACACAACCGCCGACCGTACCGACATTAAGTATCTGGCGTGGCGGGTAGCGCAGTGCGTCGCCAATACAGCCGAAAGCGGGATTCTTGCTGATGAGTGCTGCTTTGCCGACTTCAGCGAGTGTGGTCAGCGCCTTAAGCGAGATGCCGCCGTTGCCGCTCGCGCTGATGCCGCGCAGCTCCAGCCGGCTGATATCGACGAGGGCAACCGTTTCACTCAGCAATCCCCGCACTTCAAGACCGTGTACAAAAGTGCCGCCAGCCACGACCATTGCTCCGGCCCCGTAGCGCTGCAGCAGGGTGCTCGCCTCTTGCAGGCTGGCCGGCAGGTAGTAGTCTTCTAGGTTGAGTGCCATTGCATCAGACCTGCATTCAGAACCAAGGGTGAACGATAACCCGTTTGTTCAGCATAGACACGCAAGGCCGGCTCCCGGTTCCCATTCTCGGCAAATCTGTTAGCCACACGCGCAGCCGGATAGATCGCCGGGCACGCATGTGTTAACAATCAGTCAAGGGAGAAGCAAGTATGTATCCTGCGCCGTTCCGTTATCACCGGGCTGCTTCGATCGATGCAGCCATCCGGCAGTTGTCCGAGCTTGGTGAGGGTGCCCGAGCCCTGGCCGGTGGCCAGAGTCTGCTGGTCTGGCTGAAGATGCGCTTCGGCGAGGTCACCGACCTGGTCGACATCGGGCGTATACCCGGGCTGGACACCATTACACATGATGCCAGCGGCGTGCGCATCGGTGCACTGGCGACCCATGCGCGCATCGCCCGCTCACCGCTCGCGAAACAGTTGCCCATCGTTGCCGATTGCGCGAACGGTATCGCCGACAACCAGGTACGCAGTCGCGGCACCATTGGCGGCTCGCTGGCTTCCGGCGATCCGAGCTGCGACTGGCCGGTGTTGCTGACCACGCTCGATGCAAAACTGCAGGCCCAGGGTCCTGGTGGTGTGCGCGAGTTGCCCGTCGACGGCTTCGTCGAAGATCTCTATGTCACGAAATTGAAGCCCGGCGAACTCATCACCGGCATCAGCTTTGCGCTGCCCGTAAAAGGCAGCGCCGGTGCCTACGTTGGCTTCAAACGCTGCGCGCCTGCCTATCCGACCATTTCGGTCGGCGTGCAGCTCAGCCTGAAGGGCGAGCAGTGTGAGAGTGTACGCATTGCCCTCGGTTCAGCCGGGCTTACTACGATTCACGCGCGTGGCGCTGAAGCCGAACTCAAGGGCAAGACGCTGACGCCGGCAGTGCTGGCGCGTGCCGCCGAGGCTGCGGTCGCAGAGTGCGATCCGGTTGACGATCAGCGCGGTTCCATCGCCTTCAAGCAGTCGATCATCAATGCACTGGTAAAGCGCGGTATAGAGACCGCGAAGCGCCGGTGCCAGGGCGAGTCAGTTGAGGTAAGCCATGAGTACTACTGAAACCATCGACCTCGTGCCCATCGAGGTCACGGTAAACGGGCAGCTGTATCGGCGTGAGGTGGAACCGCGTCTCTTGCTGGTGCAGTTCCTGCGCGAAGAACTGCGGCTGACCGGTACGCATATCGGCTGCGACACCACCTATTGCGGCGCCTGCACGGTGCAGCTCAACGGCGCGCCCATCAAGTCCTGCACGGTGCTGGCGGTACAGGCAGATGGTGGCGAGATTCTGAGCGTCGAGGGCCTGGAAAAAGATGGTCAGCTGCATCCGCTGCAGAAGGCTTTCTCCGAGCACCACGGCCTGCAGTGTGGCTATTGCACACCCGGCATGATCATGTCCGCGCATGCGCTGCTCGCGGCCAATCCGGAGCCAAATGCCAAAGACATCCGCAAGGCGATCCAGGGCAACCTGTGCCGCTGCACCGGTTACCAGAATATTTTCAAGGCGATTGAAGCAGCCGCCACCGAGCTGCGGGGGGACGGCTAGATGGGTATCAAGTTCGACGGTGAGTTCACTGTGACGGCAGCACCGCAGACGGTTTACGACATGCTGGCCGATCCGCAGAAGTTTGCGCCGCTGCTGCCGACCTACCGCAGTCTTGAGGCGAAGGATGACGGCAGTACAGATGTTACGGTTGAGGTGGGCGTCGGCAAGATTCGCGGCTCGGCTGTTGTCTCGCTGGCCCTTGAAGAGGCGGATTCGCCGCGTCGCGCGGCCTACAGCGGTAAAGGCAAGGTCATGGGCAGCGCCTTCAACATGCTGACCTCCTTCGATCTCGAAGCGCTGGCTGACGGCGGTACGCGGGTCAAATGGCAGGGCGATCTCAGCATGTTCGGCAAGCTCGTCGCACTGGCCGGCGGACTGATCCGGCCGATCGCCAAGAAAGACATTCAGCGTCTCATCGATGCCATTCAGGCGGCGCTGTCGCCCAGCCAAACTGGCTGAGATGGCGAGCTGAGACCATGCAACGAGGGAGTGCATCATGAGCTGGGTAGGGAAATCCTTGCGACGCAAGGAAGACGAGCGGCTGGTACGCGGGCAGGGGCTCTTCGCCGATGATGAACTCGGTGCCGGGATGCTGCATCTCTATATCCTCCGCTCGCCCTATGCACATGCGCGCATCCTCAGCATCGACACTTCCGCAGCTGAAGCGTTGCCCGGCGTGGTTTGCGTATTGACCGGCAAGGATATCCTCGAGCACTGCGATCCCTACATGCAGCTTGGCCCCGCGCCCTGCGACAAGATCCGCGATCTGCCGCTGGCGATCGACAAGGTCATCTTCCAGGGTGAGCCGGTGGCGGCCATTGCTGCGACCTCGCCAGGGATTGCGATGGATGCCGGTCAGCTGATCGACGTGGACTACGAGATGCTGGATGCGGTGGTGGATCCGGAACAGGCGCTCACCGACAAGGTCATCCTGCACGAAGCAGCCGGAACCAACCGCACCTATCACGACGTCTACGAATACGGTGATGTGGAGCAGGCTTTCCGCGATGCCGCTCACGTGGTGCGCATTCCGCGCCTGCATTTCCATCGCTACGCGAGTACGCCGCTCGAAGGCAGTGCCTGCGTGGCCGAGTGGACCCGCCAGGGCACGGTCGATTTTCTCTGCAACAACTCCTTCCCCGGTTTTGCCCAGCAGTTGCTGGCGCCCGGCCTGCGGCTGAAGTCCGACCAGGTGCGCATCCGCACCCACGATATCGGCGGCAGCTTCGGCAACAAGATCTGGAACTACGTGTACATGGCGCTTGCGGCACTGGCATCGAAGAAAGCTGGCGGCCGGCGCGTCAAGTGGTCGGAGCTCCGCACCGAGGGCCTGGCCGGCGGCGGGCATGGCAACGAACGGACCTTCCTCGATACTGAGGTCGCGCTGGACAAGAATGGCGTGATCACTGCGATCCGTTCCCGGCATATCGATGACTGCGGTGCCTACACGCGCTATGAGCCGCTGGGTTGCGTGATCTGGTCGCAGGTTTTGCCGGCCACCTTCAAGCTGCGCAATATGCGTATCGACTTTACGCAGACCGTAACCAACAAGTGCCCGGCGGTACCGAACCGCGGTTATTCACGGATGCAGCATCTCTGGTTCATGGAACGCATCATCGATATCTGCGCCCACGAACTGCATATTCCGGCCGATGAAATGCGCTTGCGCAACTACATCACGGAGTTCCCCTACGAAACTCCGAACGGCTGCGTATATGACTCCGGCAACTATCCGGCGATGCTCGCCAAGGCCAAGCAGCTCGTCGACTGGGACAAGTGGAAGAAGATGCAGGTGGATGCGCGTGCCGAGGGCCGGCTGATCGGCATCGGTATTGGCACCACGCTGGACTCGGGGACAAATAATTTCGGCCAGGCGCAGATCATGAATCCGTACCTGCCGTTTTCCGGCAATGCCGAGGTCTGCACCATGCGCCTCGACTTCGATGGCGCGCTGGTGGTCAGTCTGGGTACCGGGCCGTCTGGCCAGGGACATGAAACCGCGACTTCACAGGTAATTGCCGACGAACTCGGCATCGATCCGGCGTTGGTGAATGTGCGCTCCGGTTTCGACTCGGGCTGGAATACCTACGTCGGCCACTCGGGCACCTATGCCAGCCAGTTTGCGGTCACTGGTCTGTCGGCGGTGTACGGTGCCTGCCAGAAATTGAAAGCCGAGATGCGCAAGCTGGCAGCCTTCCTGCTCGATACGCCGGAAGACACGCTGGAATTCGGCACCGGCGCGCAGGGCCCGGAAGTGCGGGTCCGCGGTAGCGACAAGGCGATCGGTTACTGGCAGCTGAGTAACGTCATCAACAACAACAACGCGATGCTCGACGAGCGCATGGCGGATGTGACGCTCAACATCCGTCACGTCTATCGCCCGCCATTTACAGTGCCGGACACGAAGCGCAAGTTCGGTAATCTCACCCTGACCTATGCGGCCCAGTTGCACATCGCCGTGATCGAGATCAGCCGCGAGACGAGCCGCGCCCGGATCCTTGCCTACGCCGCCGTCGACGATTGCGGCACCGTCATCAATCCGAAGATCGTCGGCGGCCAGGTGCACGGTGCGACCAGCCATGGCATCGGCGCTGCGATGATGGAGAGCTTCAACTACGACGAGACGGGTAACCTGCTGACCAATACCTTCAGCGACTACTGTCCGATCACCTCGATGAACATCCCCGATATCATCTACGGCAGCATCCAGACGCCGTCGCCCTTCAGCTACAACGGCGCCAAGGGCATGGGCGAGGGCGGCGGCGCGCCGCTGCACTCAATCTCGGCTGCGGTTCAGGATGCGCTGTATGAGACCGGGATAATCGTTACCGAGTCGCACCATTCGCCGCCCGCGATCTTTGCGGCTATGCAAAAGCCGAATCGCGCGCAGGCTGTCAGCGTGGAGAAGCGCTGAGCCGAACAGCCATGTTGGTCGCCGGGTCAGCTCCAAATACTGCGACCAAGCGGCGAGGTAGCTAAACGGATCCCGTCTGTGCCCGGCGCCGGGTTTCCGAAGGCGTTTCACCAAAGCGCGCGCGGTAGCACTTGGCAAACTTGCCGAGGTGATTGAAGCCGCAGGCCAGCGCTATGTCGGTCACGCTGCGCCCGCCGACTGCACTTGCCATGAGTCCCTGGTGTGCGAGATCGAGGCGGTAGTCGCGCAGGTATTCCATCGGTGTTGTTTGCCGGAAGCGCCGGAACCCCGCCTGTAGCGTTCTTTCACTGACCCCGGCGATTCCGGCGAGATCATGCAGCGTGACCGGCTGGTCAGCATTGCTCCGGATGTACTGCTCGACACTGTGGATATAGGGCGGTGCCGGCCCCGTGCGCTCGGCATCGAGTGCTGCACTGTAGTTGTGCGGCAGTTCCGTCATTACCAGGCTGATCAGCGTTCGTTCCAGCTGGCGGCACACCGTTGGGCTGCTGACGATGCCTGCGGCGCGCTGTTCAAACTCGCTGCACAGGAAGCGCAGAAAACGTCGCAGCCCCGGTGCGTCGCTGGCACCTGGGTCTGAAAGTTGTTCAAAGTGCACAGGAGCCGGCGCACGCTGTCCGGTCGTCTCTTCGAGCCAGCCATGCAGGAGCACAGCTGGTATGCGCAGCGTCAGGTTCACTTCGCCTGCGACGAAACGCATGGTGGCGGGCCCGGTCGGGTTCATGGCCCGGATGACCTGCGGGTTCAAGGGGCCGGTGAACCCGCCCTGGCTAAGTGTGCCCACGCCATGCAGCAGCACGAGAAAGAGATAGGAGTCATCCGGGTGCGCTTCGATCTGCACGGCAGCGCCATAGTGCAGGGCGTGGATCGAGATCTGCCCGATGCTGGCACTGCAGTGACGGAAGGCAACCGGCGGTCGCCGCGCCGTGGGAATCACCGAGTGCGGCCACAGGAATCTGGACAGGTGATCGCGGGCCGCGAGCAGGTCAGCGGTTTCCAGCACCAGCTGGCCAGGCAATGGCATGTCGGCCGGCGGCACTGGCCGCGAACCGCTAAAGGACTCGTGTGTAATGTCGTCCATGCTGGCCTCAATGCAGCGGGGCAAACGGGCCGTCTTTCGCCCGCTGATACGGGGATACTAGCGCGGTGTGGGCTGGCGTGGCCCGCTGTGGCTGCTTCCGCCAATGCAGCTGCGCAAACCGTATAACGGCCGGAGCGGCTGCTTTGTTAATAATCGTCTTTACCTGAAGCACAGCAGGACATATGACCATGGTCGAGTCGGTATCCCAGCCGGATGCAGCTTCCGGGCGCAGTGCGTCGGCAAAGACAAGCCGGGCGCTGGATCCGCTCGATCTCTTTGATATCCGTTCGGAACTGAGTGAAGACGAGCTCCTGGTGCAGGATACCGTTGCCCGCTTCGTCGACGATAAGGTGTTACCGATCATTCGCGAGTGCTTTGAGCAACATCGCTTCCCGCAGGAACTCATCAAGGAGATTGCAGCGCTCGGTCTGCTCGGCAGCAGTATCGAGGGTTATGACTGCGCGGGGCTGAACAGCGTGGCCTACGGCCTGATCTGCCAGGAGCTGGAACGTGGCGACAGCGGCCTGCGCAGTTTTGTTTCTGTGCAGAGCAGCCTGGTCATGTATCCGATTCACGCCTTTGGTTCAGAAGCGCAGAAACAGCGCTGGCTGCCGGCGATGGCGCGCGGTGAGGCCATCGGCTGCTTTGGTCTTACTGAATCGCACGGTGGTTCCGACCCGGCCAGCATGAAGACCCACGCGAAGCGCCAGGGCAGCGACTGGGTGCTGAACGGTTCCAAGATGTGGATTACCAACGGCACCATCGCCGACGTTGCAGTGGTGTGGGCCAATACCGACGAAGGTATTCGCGGCTTTCTGGTTGAGCGGGGCATGGCAGGATTTGCTGCGCCGGAGATCGAGAACAAGATGTCGCTGCGGGCCTCGGTGACCGCCGCGCTGTTTTTTGACAACGTGCGTATTCCCGATACCAATGTGCTGCCCGGTGTCACCGGTCTGCGTGGTCCGTTGAGCTGCCTCACGCAGGCGCGTTACGGCATCAGCTGGGGCCCGATCGGCAGCGCCCAGGCCTGTCTCAGCGAAGTGCTGGCCTACACTGAGAGCCGCAAGCTGTTTGGCAGCCCGCTGTCCCACAAGCAATTGATTCAGGTGCGGCTCGCCGATATGGCCCGGCGCATCACGACTGCCCAGTTGCTGGCGCTGCGCCTCGGGCGGCTCAAGGATGCAGGCCGCCTGCATCCCACACAGGTATCGCTGGCCAAGTGGAACAACGTACGAATGGCGCTCGACATCGCGCGGGACTGTCGCGACATGCTGGGTGGCGGCGGTATCAGTGCCGAGTATGTGCCGGTACGTCATATGCTGAATCTCGAGAGCGTGATCACCTACGAAGGTACGGAGTCGGTGCACCAGCTGGTGGTTGGCAAGGAACTCACGGGCGTCAGCGCCTTCTGAGCGGGCTTGTGTTTCAGCTGACCGGGCTCGACTATTGGCATAGTCACCCGGGAGGCGAGGCCGTGGAGCTGCACGAGACCAGGGATCCGCACGAGACGAAGGATCCACACATCATTGCCGGCTGGGCCGTAGCCGTCGCTCAGGCCCTTGATGCGCGTGGACTCGACAGCCGGGCGATCTTCAGCAGTGCCGGCATCGACCTGACAACTGCGCGGATTCCGACCACCCGCTTTCCTGCGATGGCCATGAGTCGCGTCTATGCGCTGGCTGATGCCGCAACCAACGATCCATCATTCGGACTGTCTATTGCCGAGTTCGTGCATGCGACCTCACTGCATGCGCTGGGCTTCTCGTTGCTCGCCAGCAGTACGCTCGAATCGTTCTGTCGACGGGTAGTGCGCTATTTCCGTCTGGTCAGTACCAATGCGGACTGCCAGATGGAGCGTACCGCTACTGAATACCGTCTGGTCATGGCGGCAACTATCGACCGTCAGCAGTACTATCCGCAGGACGCCTGGATGGCGACGGCAGTGCGTTTCATACGCGAGATCTATCGCCCTGACTTTGCGCCATTGTCCGTCTGCCTGAGCCGGCCGCGGCCGCGGGAAAAGGTGCAGCGTTTCGAACAGTTCTTTGGTACCACGGTTGTGTACGGCTGTCCTGCCAACAGCCTGGTACTGGATCTGCGCGATATGAGCGTGGAGCTGCCGGCCGCCAATGCCGAACTCGCCCGGCAGAACGATGCCGTGGTCATGGCCTTGCTGGCACGTATGGACCGCGACGACATCATCGCCCGGGTTCGCGCCCTGTTCATCGAGCTGCTGCCCTCCGGTGAATGCAGCAAGGAAAAGGTCGCGGCGCGCCTTAATATGAGTGACCGCTCATTGCAGAGCAAACTGGCGACCCGCAATACCAGTTACCGGAATCTGCTCAACGAGACCCGCCGGGAGCTGGCGCAGCTCTATATCCGCCAGGGACTGCATTCGGTCAGCGAGGTGACCTATCTGCTGGGCTTCGCTGACGTCAGCAGCTTCTCCCGGGCATTTCGCAGCTGGGAGGGGCTTTCGCCCAGCGAATATAAGGACCAGTCCCTGGGTCGGCGCCCGGCATTGGTGGTGGAAAAGCCGTCGGCCGGGTGACTCCAGGTGGCCAGATCACTCGCCAGGCGGGACTTTCTGTGCCGCTCACGGGGTTCCGGCCCAGCCGATTTGAAAAAAACCGCTGGCCCGCATACACTTTGCGGCCCTCGCCAAGGCTGTCCGGTTTACCGGGTCCAGCCGAGGCATTTAATTACAGGTGTCGAATGGGCACGTTTTCTGCCAAATCTCATGAGGTGCGGCGCGGCTGGTATGTGGTAGACGCCACAGGTCAGACGCTCGGTCGCCTCGCCTCCGCAGTGGCTTTCAGGCTGCGCGGCAAGCACAAACCCGAATTTACGCCGCATGTTGATACGGGCGACTACATCGTCATCATCAATGCCGCCAATATCCGCGTGACTGGCAACAAGCTGAAAGACAAGCTGTATCGCCACCACACGGGCTATATCGGTAACATGAAGACCATCGCCCTCGGCAAGATGATGGCAGAGCACCCGGAGCGCGCCATTACCAAGGCCGTGAAGGGGATGCTGCCCAAGAACAGCCTCGGCGCGACAATGCTCAAGAAACTGCGCGTATTTCCCGGTTCCGAGCATGAGCATGCGGCCCAGCAGCCGCAAGAACTGAAGCTCTAACCCCTAAACCAGACCCAGCAGGCACCACCACAGATGGCTACTCAGTCCACCCAGTTTTATGGCACCGGCCGCCGCAAGGCTTCCACCGCACGGGTATTCATTCGTCGTGGCAATGGCCAGATCACCATTAATGCCAAGCCCATCGATGTGTTTTTCGGTCGCAAGACCGCCCGCATGATCGTCCGGCAGCCACTGGAGCTGACCAAGCTTGAAGACCAGTTTGACGTCAATGTAAATGTTGCTGGCGGCGGTATCACCGGCCAGGCCGGCGCAATCCGCCACGGTCTGACCCGTGCACTGATGGCATACGACGAGAGTCTGCGTCCGCAGTTGCGCAAGGCCGGCTTTGTCACCCGGGATTCGCGCGAGGTCGAGCGCAAGAAGGTCGGCCTGCGCAAGGCCCGCCGTGCAACCCAGTTCTCGAAGCGCTAGTTTTTGACCGGTCTATAATGCGTCCCACCCACTGGGGGATCGTCCAGCGGTAGGACATCGGACTCTGACTCCGAGAACCTAGGTTCGAATCCTAGTCCCCCAGCCAACTCCCCTTCCGAGGGGTGCCGAAGAAGACCGAACGAACCCTGTAACCCCGCGTAAATGCGGGGTTTTTCGTTCCAGGGTGTGCAGATCTGTGCAGGTCAGAGCCGGCTACTAGTGTGTAGCAATCCGTGTAGCAAAGTTGAGTAGCAAAGCATTTTGCTACACAATTTGGCCCATTCTCCGAACTGGCTGCTACACATGAGCAAGAAGCTCACTGAACTACAGGTCAAGAACGCCAAGCCCAGCGCGGCCAAATACACGATGGCGGCCGGTGGCGGCCTGACCCTGCTGGTGACACCGGACGGAGCCAAATACTGGCGACTCCGCTACCGGATTGGCGGCCGGCCGCGGATGATTTCAGTCGGCAAGCCGTATCCGGTCACGACGCTCAAGCAGGCGCTGGCCCAGGCCGCCGAGTACCGCGCCCTGATTCACGAGGGTTCCGATCCGGCCGACCAGCGGCGCGTCGAAAAACTGACCACCAAACAGCGGGTGGCCAATACCTTCGGCGAGGCGGCCGATGCATGGCACGCCTTCCGCAGCCAGACATGGGATGACAAGACCAGCCACCAGGCGCGGGTCTACCTGGACAAGGACATGCTGCCGAAACTCCGCAGCCGCCCGCTGGACAACATCACGCCGGCCGAACTCGGTGCGCTGGTGGCCGGAATCGAGGAGCGCGGGGCCTTCGACATCGCCAAGAAGACCCGCCAGTGGCTCAAGGCGATCTACAGTTATGCGCGGGCCAACGGCTGGACGGCGATTGATCCCGCCCGTGATCTAGCTGCCATCGCACAGGCGGGGCCGGGCGTCAAAAACTACGCGCACCTGTCACTGGATGAGCTGTCCGATTTCCTGCACGCGCTGGATGCCTACGACGGTTCGCCGCTGGTAAAAGGCTGTGCACGCCTTGCCCTGTGGACTGCAAATCGTCCGGGCGTCACGCGCACCCTTCGATGGGACGAGCTGGATCTCAAGGCGGGTATCTGGACGATTGAGAAGGGGCGGGAGGGTATGAAGCGCGGCTATTTTCACCTGACGCCGCTGCCCACCCAGGCTGTCCAGATGCTGCGGGATATTCAGCCGATTACGGGCCACCTTGAGCACGTCTTCACGGGCCGCAATGATCCGCGCCAGCCGATCAGCGACGGTGCGGTGGCCGGCATGTTCAAGCGCATCGGCTATCACAAGAAGCAGACCATGCACGGCTTCCGGCACCTGATCAGTACCGCGCTCAACGACAAGGGTTACGAAGCTGACTGGGTAGAGCGGCAACTGGCGCATGGCGACCCGGACAAGATCCGCGGTATCTACAACAAGGCCGCCTATCTGGAGCCGCGCCGCAAGATGATGCAGGAGTGGGCCGACTACCTGGATCTGATCAAGCGTAAGGCGGACGTAATCCCGATCCGCCGCGAGGTGGCTTGAGGCCTAAACCGATAACCAATACCAATCATCGCCACCCACGCGTCAATCGTTACGTCTCCAGACATCGAGCCAGCAGGCACCAAACCCTCGGGAAGACTGGGCTTCGCGTCGCCCATGCTTTTGATGTGTACTCGATTGGTTATGCTGAGTGCATGGGCACCGATTCACTGGATTTCAGCCACCAGCCCGGTCAATGGTGGAGAGCGCGCTAGAAAATACTCAACTTTTGAAATACCACTCGCAGACGCGGCACCAGTTCGCCCAGCGGAAGGGCATCGAGCTTGTTCCTGGTCACGAAGGCCTGCCATTGCGCCTGCTTACCGGCATCCGTGGCGAACCCATCGCTTAACCCCACGGGGACACCTTCCGGCAGCGCGGTACGACGGCGGGTGAAGGTCGCCTGGATCGCGCGTACCAGTTCCGCTTCATCCAGATCGCCCTGGCGCAGCAACACTCACAGGTCGAAGTAGTCTTTCATGCGGCTGTTTGCCATGCCGAGCGCGCTCAGCGCATGAAACTTCTCAGCGACGACCGTGTACTTCGGATACGCGCGCAGACCTGGTGACGGCAGATCTTCGAGCAAGACGGGATAGCTGATCGTCTCCGGTGCCGGCGTCACGACGTCGCCGAAACCGATGTCCACCTGCAGCGCAATACGCGCACCGTCCAGGATCGCGCGCAGCTCGACGCGTACGCCGCCGTAACCCGCCTCCTTGCGGATGGCGGTTGCCTTGACCGAACCCGCATCGAACGCAATGCCGTCGTCCACTTCAATCGCGCAGATGTCGCGAAAAGCGTTGGCCACCGAATAGATGTCTTCCGGGCCGAACCCAAGCAGGTCGGCATCGCGGGTCGGTCGCTGCGGAACGTCGTACCACAGCATGAACAGCAGCGCGCCCTTGAGCATATAGTTGGGCGCGTGTGTTGATACCGACAATCGGTACAGCAGCCGTTCCAGGCCATAGTGCGTGAGCGTGAGATTGAAGTCCTGCTTCGCTGCGTCCGCACGGTTCTTCAGCCGCGCACGAATCGAAGCCGCCCGGTTCTTGCTCATGACGCGGCAATGGATTCGAGGTAGGGACGCATGACGTTTGCGACACGATTGACAGTCGCGTAGCGCCACAGCTCATCCATCGTGACCTTGCGCTTGTTCCAGCCCTCGCGCAGCGCTTCAAGCGCGACGTCCAGTCCGATCTTGTTGCGGAACTTGAAGCAGTCGGCGATGGTTTTTGCGGCATTGAAAACAGGGACTTCCACGCCGTCCACCTTCAGGCGGTCGACGCCCTTGGTCAGGGATGGACCGGACATGCGAATCACGCGGAGTGCGGGCTGGCTGATCCGTGGCGAAGGCATATGGTGGGGTATTGCGAGCCAGACCTCATGCGGCGCCTGGGTGCCGATGTCATGCACGCGCAGCGCTGAAACGAGGCAGATGACCCCGCGAGGCACCCGGATCGCCACCTCTGCCAGCGAGCGATTTTCGCTGATCGCCTGGTTGGGCAGGCTGTAGACGCCGCGCCCCACTCTTTCCAGTTTCCCGGCGGACACCAGCCGGGTCAGCGTCACGGTTGGCAGGCCTGCCTGGGCGACATCGCGCGCGCGCAGCAGCCGGTGCTTGCGCGCGAGCCGAAGGACAGCCTGTTCGTTGGTTTGCGGACGGGGCATGGAAGAGAGTGTGTTGTGAAAGAACTGTAAAAGTCAATATATGTATATATATTGCAACATACGATCTTACGGCTTGTTTTCACGAGATCGAGCGCGCGATCGCGCTGGGTCGCGAAGCTGCCGTCGCGGTTGCGCCGGCACATTTGCTTCAGCTCGTAGTTCAGATCCCGCATTCGCTTCTCGTCTGCTTGTCGTTCCTTCTGCCTCCCGTCTGTTGCCCCAGGGTTTTCGATCCCCTTCCTGTCGCTGGTGTGTGTTGCATATCTGGTCAGTGTTTCTGTCCGTCCCGATCGCCTGAGCGTTACGGAAACCACAAGGGACACGGGACACCACTCCCGTTTCGTGCCGAGTAACTACTGGCCGCCGCGGCACGCGGCATTGGCGTCGATGGCACTTCCTGTGGGAAGGTAATCCATCGGTTGAGCCTTTGACCCAAGGCTCTGGGTGCGCGGGGTGGCGCTATTGCTGATGTGGCCCGTAGAGAGGCGGGCGAGGGCCAGACCGCGTTGCGCGGTCCGAGGTTGTGACGTTCCAGAGAGGTCGTCACGTGGGTCGTCACTTGCGAAAGCCCCGGTACAACGCTTGTGTGCTGGGGCTGTCAGCGCGTCGTCACTACTGGCTGGCGCCGCGTAGTGACGACGCGGTTGGCGCAGCGATGCTGGGGCAGGATGCGGACGAGATTGCAGTAGTGGTGTCTCGGCAGATGCCGCTACGGTTCTGCAAGCTCGACTGGGGCAGGACAAACGTATCGTGTCTCAAGTCTGACGTATATCTCCAGGCCTTTCGGCCACCGGCTTTCAGGAGATCTGACCGGCTTCGGGCGATGCGTAACGGGCATCAACCGGGCTGACACAGCCAACGTGAATTTGGACGTACCGATGCTGCGCCATCTGGTTGTTGTCTGCAACGGCAGTGCCGAGGTGGAGACAGGGCCTGATGCGGTGGGTCAGAGCGCACGGCTTCGTTCGAGGTGTCAGCACTGCTGACGGTCGCGTATTTCGTCCGTTTGGGAGGTGTCCGTAAACGTGGGGGTGAACCAGTTGTTTGCAGAGGGTTGATTCCGTTTTGCCAAAGAACCATCAAGCCCCATATGCAAAAAACGCCTAAGATGATCGATACTGTGATCGGGAACGAACACCTCAAACGGCAAGCCGTCGACGGGAGCATTGCCCATGCAAACGGCTAAGGACCAGGTCAAACAGTTGCTCGACCAACTGCCCGATGACGCGACGCTCAGCGACATCCGTCACGAGCTCGGCGATAGCCTCTACACGCTCTACGTGCGACAGCAGATCGAACTCGGTATGCAGGCCTCGCGCGAAGGCCGGATCACCCCGCACGAGGACGTGAAGAAGCAGTTTTTGAATGGTAAGCGTTAACTGGACTGACCCGGCGCTGCTCGCGCTGGATGGGATTCACGGCTACCTCAACCGCGAAGCTCCGTTTTACGCCACGCACATCGTGCAGCAGTTGATCGACTCAGCGGGCCGGCTTGAAGAACACCCGCTCAGCGGCCGGCAGGTGCCCGAGGCTGAGCGCGACGACATCCGCGAAGTGCTGTGCCGGGTTGACCATCAAGTGCGGCGGCCCAGTGCCGGCCAATTGTGTAGCAAGTTATGTAGTAAATACGGGTGTCGAAAAGGAGCCGTGCGCAAAAACAACGTCTTGGGCGGCTTGTTCGGATCCTAGTCCATTTTTTGCGGCTAGTGAGCCGGTAGCTCAGCGCCTGTCCATGCGCTTCACGCCACTGTCGTCGGCCAGGAGAATCACGTCGGCTGGCCGGTTGGCAAAGAGTCCGACGGTAACGATGCCGGCAACCTGGTTGAAGCGGCTTTCGAATTCCACGGGGTTGCTGATCTGCAGGTTGCGCACATCGAGGATGTGATTGCCATTGTCGGTAACAACGCCCTCCCGCCAGACGGGCTGGCCGCGCACCTTGAGGAACTGCCGGGCGACATACGAACGCGCCATCGGAATGACTTCTACGGGTAACGGGAACTGGCCAAGGGTGGCAACCCATTTCGACTGGTCGATGATGCAGACAAATTTGCGTGAAGCGGCCGCCAGGATCTTTTCCCGGGTAAGTGCGCCGCCGCCGCCCTTGATCAGGTGGAAGTGCTTGTTGGCCTCGTCGGCACCGTCCACATAGAGATCCGGGTCGCCCACGTCCTCGAGTTCGCTGACCGTCAAGCCGCGGGCGCGCAGGCGTGCTTCGGTGGCCCTCGAGCTGGCGACGATGGCGGCGAGGTCATCGCGATAGCGGATCAGTTCATCGATGAAGTAATTGACGGTGGACCCGGTGCCGACGCCAAGTGTCATGCCTGGCTTGATGAACTCGAGAGCGGCCTGTGCGGCCTGCTGCTTTCTGGCGGCCTGTTCCATGTCCATCTCCGCAACTGTTGCCGGCCGATTATAGGTATGCAGCGCGGGGAGGCGATACAAAAAAAAGTGCCCGCCGAAGCGGGCACCGATTTCGCGCGTCATCTTCTTTCGAAGATCGGCCAGAAATCTTTTCAGATTTCTGGCCGGCGTTTAGCAACTAACGCTTTTTCTTGGCGGCCTTTTTCTTGGCCTTCTTCTTGGTCTTAGGAACAACTTTTTTCTTGGAAGCTTTCTTCGTAGCCATAGTTTCAGTCTCCGTGTCGAGGTAGACGGAGCTGAGTATATACAAGAGTTTGCAGAATTCCAGCAACCGGAGTGAATTGGTTCTCATTCGGGTCAAGGGGTACTTCGTTGCTTCGACACCTGCGGAGAGAGTTTTTTACTCCTGTCGTGGTCTCCGGTGGCAACTGAAACGACCTGTGTCAGTCACGACAGCTTCAAGTTGCACATCATGTTTCTTATGAGGAACAGTGCCGATCTGCTGGAACGCATAAGCCAATCCAATGAAGTGTGGCCTGCGAAAATTTGCGCGCAGTGCAAGAAAGGCCAGCGCCCTGTCGTAGTAACCACCACCCATGCCGAGCCGATTGCCCTCTGCATCGAAGCCGACCAGAGGTGCAAAAATTACATCCATCTCGCGCGCGCTGCGCGACTCGCGATCACTGCAGGCCGGTTCAGGAATGCCGAAGCGGTTGTGAAGCAGCTGACTGTCGGGTGTAAAGGGTGCGAAGCGAAGTTCAGTTCCGGTTACGACCGGAAGAAAGACTTCACGTCCGCGCCGCCAGGCTGCGCTGATGACGGGACTGCAGTCGAGTTCGCCGGATACCGGAAAATACAGGGCCAAACGTCGGCTGCGGGCCACTACCGGCAAGCGCCAGACGCTGGCGGCAACCCGCCGGGCGGCCTGTTGTACCTGTTCTGCGGTCAATGCCCGACGTTGCGCGAGCAAGTGCTGGCGGTAGTGTGATTTGGTGGAAGCTGCCTTGCCGTTGGTCATGGCGGGAAAGGTGGCCCCTCCCACCTGTGCCGGTGCAGCCTGCTGCTCACCGACCGGGAGCATCAGGTGGAATCAAACGCGGTAGAGAAGGCTTCCCGCACGGGGCGGTCATGCACAAACTACCGACAGCATGCGATTCCGAAAGCACGATTAAGGGTCGAGAGACCAATCAAGCCGCTGTCGAACACCGCAGGAGGGACCGGCTCCATTATAGACACGGACCCGGAAAAAATATGTGACACGTCAGAGGTCGAGCTGACGACCGGCCTGCAGCGTACCTTCGATGCGCTCACGCATGGCCTGCAGCCTGAGCTTGGCATTACCTTCCAGCGCTTCGCCGACGTTGCGTGAGCGCAGCAATTCATTGGCCATGTTCAGCGCAGCCATCACGGCGATCCGGTCCAGGCCGATCACCTTGCCGCTGTCGCGGATCTCGCGCATCTTGGTGTTCAGGAGTTCTGCCGAGTTCAACAGCGCAACGCGTTCACTGATGGGGCAGGAGATCTGGTATTCCTTCTCCAGGATCTTGATGTTGACCTGGGTTGAGGCTTCCATGGTCATGAACCGTGCTCCATGGCCTTGAGCCGTCCGACGATCGCTTCAACGCGCGACCGGACTTGCTCGTTCTTCTGCAACAGCGTGGCGCGTTCGGCGATCAGCGTGTCCTGGCGCTGGCGCAGGGAGCGGTTTTCATCCTTGAGCTGGTTGGTGATCAATACCAGTTCATCGAGGCGCCGTTCGAGACGTTCGAGTTCACGGCTGAAGGTCTTCTCAAGGGTGTCGCTCATGGAACTCAATATAGTGTCAGCCCGCTGTGGCGGTCAAATGCCGGCTGGCCGGTTCCCGAGCCGGAGCCTGATGCCGGGCCTGATGCTAGGATAGGCAGGCCGCCCGAAGCTGTTAAAAGTCCCGACTGCCGGGGCGCTTTTTCGCTGTTTCAATACCACTGATTTACCGCCGGGATTAGCCATGACGGCCAGCAATTCCTTGTCCTTTGATGTCATAGAAGATGCCCTGCGGCGCGCCGGGGCTGTCACTGAGCCTGCCGAGGCCCATGGCGGCCTGTGCGCGCTTGCCTGTGTGCTGGGCGCCGATGCGCAGTCGTTGTGGATGGCAGATACCCTCGCAACGACCGATGAGGCAGTTCCGGCGGATGAAGACCCCGGTGAGGACCTGTCCGGGGTCGAAGAAGCGACGGCGTTGCTCAGCCTGCTGGCGGCTACCAGCACCAAAGCACTGGAGGCGGGCGACATGAGCTTCCAGTTGCTGCTGCCGGAAGACGATGTATCACTCGAGCAGCGTACAGAGGCCCTTGCCGCCTGGTGCCAGGGCTTCAACTATGGCCTGGCACATGCGGTGCGTATCGGTGATGCCGATCAGGCTATCCAGACCGATGCCATTGCCGAGATCGTGCGGGACTTCGCCGAACTTGCACAGCTGGGCTATACCGAAGACGAAATAGAGGGTGAGGGCGAAGTTGCCTGGGTGGAACTCGTCGAATATGTGCGCGTGAGCGTGCAACTCGTCTTCGAAGAGATGGCCGGCGTGCGACAGCGCATCGCCACAGCTGTCCGCCACTGAAGATCACACCATGAATCCCGACGAATTCAGCCGCCGTCGCCGGCAACTGATGCGCATGATGGGCAAGGGGAATATTGCCATCCTGCCGGCTGCGCAGCCGCGCATGCGCAACCGCGATGTTCAGTATCCCTACCGGCAGGACAGCGACTTTTATTACCTGACCGGCTTCAGCGAACCGGAAGCGGTTGCGGTCCTGGCGCCGGGACGGGCAGGCGGTGAGTACCTGTTGTTCTGCCGTGACCGCGACCCGCAGCGCGAGACCTGGGACGGTACGCGCGCTGGTCCCGCCAATGCGGTCAGCCAGTTCGGTGCGGATGAGGCTTTATCCATCGGCAAGGTGGATGACGTGCTGCCAAAGATCATCGCCGCCAGTGAACGGCTCTATTACACGATGGGCGCGCATCCGGAATTTGACCAACGCCTGACCGGCTGGCTGTCTGCGCTCGGCTCACACGGTGCTGCCGCTGCGCATACGCCGGATCAGTTCATTGCAGTCGATCATTTTCTGCACGATCTGCGCCTCTACAAGAGCCGTGAAGAGCTTTTGGCGATGAAGCGGGCCGGACGCATCGCCGTTCAGGCGCACCGCCGTGCGATGAGTATCTGCAAGCCCGGCCTGTACGAGTATCAGATCGAAGCGGAATACATGCATGAATTCCACAGCCAGGGCGGACGTCCGTCCTATCTGCCCATCGTCGGCTCTGGCCCCAACAGCTGCATCCTCCATTACCATGCCAATAACCGGAAGCTGGAGGACGGCGATCTGCTGCTGGTCGACGCCGGCTGCGAGTATGACTACTACGCATCTGATGTGACGCGTACCTGGCCGGTGAACGGCCGTTTCACTTCGGAGCAGCGGGCTATCTACCAGGTTGTGCTGGACGCACACGCGGCGGCCATCGCAGAGGTTCAGCCCGGCAATCCATGGAACCAGCCGCATGAGGCGGCTGTGCGCGCCGTGACGCGGGGACTGAAAGACCTTGGCCTGCTGGAAGGCAGTCTGGCCAATCTGCTCAAGACGCGCGCCTCCCAGCGGTTTTTCATGCACCGCACCGGACACTGGCTGGGCATGGACGTACATGATGTTGGCGACTACCGGATTGCGGAGGAGTGGCGCGTGCTGGAGCCCGGCATGACGCTGACCGTCGAACCCGGCATCTACATTCCCGTCGGCAGTCGTGGCATTGCGAAGCAGTGGTGGAATATCGGTGTAAGGATTGAGGATGATGTACTCGTGACCAGGGACGGATGTGAAGTCATGACCCGTGATCTGCCGGTTGATCCGGATGCGATCGAAGCCATGATCGGCACGGCGGCCCGGTGAAGCGATGGGAACCTTATGAAGGACTATAAAGTCTGGGTGCTGGCCCTCGCCCTGTTCCTGGTCGGCGGCGCATTGTTTGTCTACAAGTGGCAGGGCCTCGGATATCCGCTGCTGGCTGATGAACAGATGCGTATCTGGACCGTTGAGGCCACGCTGAAATTTGATGCGGGTCCGGCGCCGGCTCCGGCCAAGGTCACGCTATACGTGCCGGCACTGACCCCCGGCTTTGCGATTCTCGACGAGAATTTCGTCTCGCGTGGCTTTGGTTTCACCACCCGCTACGTCACTGGTGGGCGGCAAGTGCAGTGGGCGGTCCGCCGGATCAAGGGTGAGCAGACGCTGTATTACCGCGCGACGATCTACAAGGATCCGCTGCGCGCTGAAAGCGACACCACACCGCCATTTCCTTCGGCACCCAGGCTAGGTGAGCCGGAAGCGATTGCCATGCAACAGTTGGTGGGCCAGATACAGAGCCAGTCGGCGGATCCGGCGTCTTTCACCGTCGAGTTGCTCAAACGCCTGGCCAATCCGGGCACCGACCAGAATGTCCTCATGTTGCTGGGGCCGCAGGCGGGCATAACGGCGCGTGCCGCCACCGCAATTACCGTACTCGCGGCAGCACAGATTCCAGCCCGCCTGCTGCGCGGTGTCTATCTGGTTGACCGGGAGCAGCAGGCGCGCGTGTTGCCCTGGCTGGAAGTACACGACGGCGAACGATGGATCTACTTCGATCCGGTTACCGGCGCGCAGGGCTTGCCGGAAAATTTCCTCGTCTGGTGGCGCGGTTCTGCACCGCTGTTTACGCGTGACGGTGGCGGTAATACCGATGTGCAGTTTTCAGTCCAGCGCAACGAGGTTGACCCGGTACTGGTTGCCGAACGCCGGGCCAGTGCCTGGCAGTCACGGATCGCAGACTTCTCGATGTTTTCCCTGCCGATCCAGACGCAAGCGGTATACGGCGTGCTGCTGATGATTCCGCTCGGCGCGCTGCTGGTGGTGTTTTTGCGCAACATCGTTGGCGTCACGACCTTTGGTACCTTCATGCCGGTGCTGGTCGCGCTGGCCTTCCGCGAGACTGAGGTTGTGGCGGGCGTGATCCTGTTTTCACTGGTTGTGGCGCTGGGTCTCCTGTTCCGCTTCTTCATGGAGCATCTGCGTCTGCTGCTGGTACCGCGTCTGGCCTCGGTGTTGATCATCGTAGTGCTGCTGATGGCGTTGATCAGCATCGTTGGTCACCAGCTCGGCCTGGACATGGGCCTGTCGGTCGGACTGTTCCCGATGGTCATTCTCACCATGACCATCGAACGCATGTCGATCGTCTGGGAAGAGCGTGGCCCGACCGAGGCGATCCAGCAGGGTATCGGCAGCCTGTTTGTCGCCGCGCTATGCTTCAGCGTGATGGATATCGGATTTTTCAAGCACCTGTTCTTCGTCTTCCCCGAACTGCTGCTCTGGCTGCTTGCCATTACGCTGCTGCTCGGCCGTTATAGCGGGTACCGGCTGCTCGAACTGGTGCGCTTCAAGTCACTGGCGAACCGGGCGCCCTGATGTTTGGTTTGGCAAGACA
The DNA here is from genome assembly GCA_049290495.1 of Gammaproteobacteria bacterium. Classification (GTDB taxonomy): domain Bacteria; phylum Pseudomonadota; class Gammaproteobacteria; order Steroidobacterales; genus SHZI01. The sequence goes on from JBATNV010000136.1 coordinate 45,786, forward strand.
GATGGCCGCGACCGGAGTGCTCGGCATTAACGCGCGCAACTGCCAGTACATCCTGCGGCATAACCCGCGTCATCTATATCCACTGGTCGATGACAAGCTCGCCACCAAGCGCCTCGCAATCGCAGCGGGCCTGCCGGTGCCAGAGCTGTACGGTGTCATCGCCAGCCATCGCGATGTGCGCGATTTGCCAAAACGGGTGGCCGGGCATCGTGATTTCGTCATCAAGCCGGCGCATGGTTCGGGGGGCGACGGAATCCTGGTGGTCTCGGCCAGGGTCAGGGACGGTTCGGCGTACCGGCTGGTCGACGGCACGATCATGGATGGCGACGAAATCGGTCATCACCTGTCGAACATGATCAGTGGCCAGTACAGCCTTGGCGGACACCGCGATATCGCGCTGATTGAATACTGCGTGAAGTTTGATCCGATCTTCAGCGAGTGCGCGTATCGCGGCATCCCGGACATCCGCGTCATCGTATTTCGCGGTTATCCGGTGATGGCCATGCTGCGACTGCCAACGCGCAGATCGCACGGCAAGGCCAATCTGCACCAGGGTGCGGTAGGGGCCGGGCTAAATCTCGCCAGCGGCGAAACCACCTGTGCCGTCATCGGCAATTCGCTGGTCACCGAACACCCCGATACCGGGGCCGCGATTGCCGGCCGGCAGATTCCCCGCTGGGAATATCTGCTCGATTTCGCAGCACGCTGTTATGAACTGACCGGACTCGGTTATCTTGGCGTGGACATCGTGCTCGACCGCGACCACGGGCCGATGCTGCTGGAGCTCAATGTCCGGCCCGGTCTCAATATCCAGATTGCGAACCGGTGTGGCTTGCGTGACCGGCTAAGGGTAATCGAGACGCAGCCCGCCGGCGTCAGCGTAGAAGAACGCGTGGCATTCTCCACGGGACCTCTGCTGCAACTTACAGCTGCGGCAAATTAATCAAGGCAGAACCGATGGCACATCAAACTCCGCTCTATGCCGACCATGTCGCCAACGACGCCAGGATTGTCGAGTTCGGCGGTTGGGATATGCCTTTACAGTATGTATCTGCGCTCGCAGAGCATCACGCTGTCCGGCAGTCATGCGGCATCTTTGATGTCTCGCACATGACGGTGGTTGACCTCACCGGCCCGGATAGCACGCGCTTTCTTATGCGACTGCTGGCCAATGATCCGGGCAAGCTGCGCAGTGTGGGGCAGGGGCTGTACAGCTGCATGCTCAACGATGCCGGTGGTGTCGTCGATGACCTGATCGTTTACCGGCTTGGCGATAACGTCTACCGGCTGATCATCAATGCCGCAACGCGCGTCCAGGATCTGGGCTGGATGGCCCGGGTCGCTGACCGCGATGACATCGTGATCCGGCACCGCGACGATCTGCTCATGATCGCCGTACAAGGACCAAAGGCCCGCGAACTCGCTGCCTCCCTGCTGGCGGAGGAACTGCAGGCGCCGGCGCTCGCGCTGCGGTCATTTGAGTGTGTGCGTCATGACCATGTGTTCGTGGCGCGTACCGGTTACACCGGAGAGGATGGTTTTGAAATCGTGCTGCCGGCCGAGGCTGGAGTGGTGCTGTGGCGGGAGCTTGCCGCTGCGGGTGCCGTTCGCTGCGGTCTGGGCGCACGGGATACCTTGCGGCTGGAAGCCGGGCTTAACCTTTATGGTCAGGACATGGATGCGGGGACTTCACCACTGGTGTCTGCGCTCGGCTGGACGGTTGCTCTGGACCCGGCTGACCGCCAGTTTCGTGGCCGCGCAGCACTGGAAAAACAGAAGGCTGAGGGGCTCAGCGAGAAGCTCACCGGCCTGGTGCTGGAGGATCGCGGTATCATGCGCCACGGCCAGCGGGTGATAACGGCGACCGGTGAAGGCAGTATCACCAGTGGTGGATTTTCGCCGACGATGGAGCGCTCGATCGCGCTGGCGCGCTTGCCGATTGCAGCGACAGGTACCTGCCAGGTTGATATTCGTGGCGTCCTGCGCAAGGCGCGGATCGTCAAACCGCCGTTTGTGCGCCTCGGGCGCATATTGGTTGACGATGCGCCGGTTCAGAAATAACAGGGAATACAGACAGACATGACGCAGATACCGCAACAGCTCAAATACACGGACGACCATGAGTGGGTCCGCGCTGAAGCCGATGGTTCGATCGTGATGGGTGTCACCGACCATGCCCAGCATCAGCTCGGCGAACTCGTCTACGTTGAACTGCCGGATGCGGGGCGGACAGTGGCACGTGGCGATGCGATGGCCGTGGTTGAATCCACCAAGGCAGCCTCGGATGTTTACGCGCCTCTGGCCGGCGTCGTCGTGCAGGGTAATCCGGCGCTCGCCAGTCAGCCGGAACTGGTCAACACGGATCCCTATGGCGAAGGCTGGCTGCTGCGGTTACGTCCCTCTGATGCCACAGATCTCGCCGCGCTGCTGGACAGTGCGGCCTACACAAAGCTGCTGGCCGCAGAAGACTGAGACCGTCGGTACACGACAGCCAAAAACAAGACAGCTCGAAATACAGGAAGCGGCGTGCCATTCATCCCACATACCGACGACGATCTGGCTGTCATGCTGCAGACCATCGGTGTCGCTGATATCGATACGCTGTTCGACGAGATTCCTGCAGCGCTGCGGGTGGCGAGTCTGCCCGGCGTGCCAGCGGGTATGTCGGAGGCTGCTGTCACGCGCCTGATGCGCAAGCGGGCGGCGCAGAATACCGACAGCCTCTGTTTTCTCGGCGCCGGTGCCTATGAGCACCATATCCCGGCGGCCGTATGGGAACTTGCCACGCGCGGCGAGTTTTATTCTGCCTATACGCCGTACCAGGCCGAGGCCAGCCAGGGCACGCTGCAGCTCATCTATGAGTATCAGTCGATGCTGGCCGGGCTGGTCGACCTCGATGTTTCCAACGCCTCCCTGTATGACGGTGCGACCGCCTTTGCCGAAGCCTGCCTGATGGCGGTGCGTGCCACCCGCAACAATTCGCGGCGGGTGCTGGTGGCGCGCTATCTGCATCCGCTCTGGCGCAAGGCGGCTGAGACCTTGCTCAAGGGGCAGGCGGTCGAACTGGTCGAATTGCCAGCTGTAGCCGGGCGCACTGACCTGGACGCGCTGGCGACGCTGGATGGTCATGACTTCGCGGCAGTGTGCCTGCCCTGGCCAAACTTTCTTGGCGGCCTCGAACCGGTCGATGAACTGACCGACTGGGCGCACAGCCGCAACATGCTGGTAATCGGCGTCTGTAATCCCGTCGCACTCGGGCTGCTCAAGCCGCCCGGCAAGTGGGGTACGCGAGGTGCGGATATCGCTTGCGGCGAAGGGCAGCCGCTCGGCATTCCGCTTGCTTCGGGCGGGCCCTATTTTGGTTTCATGGCCTGCCGGCAGGCACTGGTGCGGCAGATGCCGGGCCGGATCGTCGGCCAGACGCTGGATATCGAAGGGCGGCGCGGTTTTACGCTGACCCTGCAGGCGCGCGAGCAACACATCAGGCGTTCGAAGGCGACCTCGAACATCTGTACAAACCAGGGACTTATGGTGACGGCCGCTACCATCCACCTGTCCTTGCTTGGCAGCGAGGGATTACGGCGTGTGGCCGCACAGTGTCATGCCAATACCCGCGCGCTGGTCGCTGCGCTGACCAGTCTCGATAAGGTGGAATTGCGCTTTGCGCCGTATTTCCACGAAGCGGTGCTGAAGCTGCCGCAGCCCGTCGCGCCCGTGCTGACAGGCCTCGCCAATGCCGGGATTCTCGGTGGCTATGACCTGAGCGCTGATTTCCCCGAGCTGGGTCATGCCGTGCTGGTGTGTGCTACCGAGTTGCGCACTGCCGAGGATATAGAGGCCTATCGCCAGGCGCTGGCCGGCGCACTTGGCCTGGCGGCAGCCGCATGAAGCGCGAAGAACTGATTTTTGAAGTGTCCCGGCCGGGCCGGCGCGCGCCCACGCATGCGCCGGCTGTCCCCGCCGCATTCGATGATCTGCCGGCATCCGTGCTGCGGCAGGAGCCGCCATTGCTGCCTGAAGTATCGGAACTGCAGGTGGTGCGTCATTTTACGCGCCTGTCACAGCTCAACTTTTCGATCGATACGCACTTCTATCCGCTGGGTTCCTGCACCATGAAGTACAACCCGCGTGCATCGAACACGCTGGCGATGCTGCCGGGCTTTCTCGCCCGGCATCCACTCGAGCCAGCCAGTCATGCGCAGGGTGTGCTTGAATCCCTGTTCGATCTGCAGGAATTGTTGAAGGCCATGACCGGCATGAACGGCGTATCGCTGACGCCGATGGCCGGTGCACAGGGCGAGTTTGCCGGCATCGCGATGATCCGTGCCTATCACCTGGCGCGCGGTGACACCGAGCGTACGCAGGTCATCGTTCCGGATGCCGCACACGGTACCAATCCCGCCACGGCGACCATGTGCGGATGTGAAGCGATAGAAATTCCGACCGGGCCGGACGGCGATGTGGACCTCGAGGCCTTGCGCCAGGTAGTCGGGCCAAAAACCGCCGCGATCATGCTGACCAATCCGTCGACGCTCGGCGTCTTCGAGCGCCGGATCAGCGAGATTGCCAGCATCGTCCATGCGGCGGGCGGGCTGCTCTACTACGACGGCGCGAACCTGAATGCGATCCTCGGCCGCGCACTGCCGGCAGGAATGGGTTTCGACGTCGTACATATCAACCTGCACAAGACTTTTTCCACGCCGCACGGTGGTGGCGGACCCGGCTCGGGAATCGTGGCGGTGAATACGCGCCTCGAACCTTTTCTGCCCATCCCGATCGTCGGCAAGCGCGATGACCGCTATGTATGGCTGACAGAAGCTGACCGTCCGCAGACCATCGGCCGGTTGTCAGGCTTCATGGGCAACACCGGCATTCTGCTGCGCGCCTATATCTACATGCGCTTGCTGGGTGCGGAGGGTATGCGGCGCGTGTCCGGTTACGCGACGCTGAATGCCAATTACCTGTCCGCGCGGCTGGCGGCTGCCGGTTTCACGATCGCCTACCCCCGGCGTCGGGCAAGCCACGAGTTCATTATCTCGCTCAAGGACATTGCCCGCGATACGGGTGCCACGGCGATGGACTTTGCCAAGGCGCTGCTCGACCGCGGCTTCCATGCCCCGACGACCTACTTCCCACTGCTGGTTCCCGAGTGCCTGCTGATCGAGCCGACCGAAACAGAGGCTCGGCAGGAGCTGGACGCCTTTGTACAGGCGCTCACCGAGATCCGTGATCTGGCCATTCGCGATGTTGGCGAGTTGAAGCGCGCGCCACAGACCACGCCGGTACGGCGCCTTGACGATGTACGCGCCGCCCGCCAGCTCGACCTGACGTGGCAGGGCAAGCCCAGAACCGTCAACTGATTCCACGCGCCGCAGGCGCTTCCGGAGAGTAGAAATTTGTCAGCCCTGATCTGTGGTTCGATTGCCTATGACAACATCATGGTGTTCCAGGGGCGCTTCAGGGAACACATCCTTCCCGACCAGATACATATCCTGAACGTTGCCTTTCTCGTGCCGGAGCTGCGCCGCGAGTTTGGTGGTTGCGCCGGCAACATCGCCTATAACCTGAAGCTGCTCGGCGACGAGCCGCTGATCATGGCGACGGTGGGCGGCGACTTTGCCAGCTATCGGGCCTGGCTCGACAGCCACGGCATCGATTGCCGGTATATCCGCGAGTTACCGGATACGCTGTGCGCGCAGGCCTACATCACCACTGATCTCGACGACAACCAGATCACGGCCTTCCACCCCGGTGCAATGAACCACGCACATCTCAACCAGGTGCCGTCCGGCGCCGGTTTGAAGCTCGGCATGATTTCTCCCGACGGTCGCGACGGCATGCTTGAGCATGCAGAGCAGTTTCATGCAGCGGGGGTGCCCTTCATCTTTGACCCCGGGCAGGGCTTGCCGATGTTTACTGGCGACGAGTTGCGCCGCTTCATCGAACTGGCAAGCTGGGTTGCAGTCAACGATTACGAGTCCCGGCTGCTCAGTGACCGAACCGGGTGGAGTGAAGCGGAACTTGCCTGCCACGTCGATGCGCTCATCGTGACGCGCGGTGCCGAGGGTTCGACGATCTGGTCCAGGGGCGAGAGCATCAGCATTCCGGCGGTCAAGCCATCTGCATTGCAGGATCCGACCGGTTGCGGCGACGCCTACCGCGCCGGACTGCTGTTCGGCCTGTCACGTGGTTTGCCCTGGACTGAAACAGGGCGACTGGCCGCATTGCTTGGCTCTATCAAGATCGCTCATCGCGGTACACAGAATCATCATTTCACCCCGGCATCACTGGCACAGGAGTTTCGTGTGGCGTTCGGTCATGCGCTCAACATCTAGCCTGTTTGCCCTGCTCCTGTACCTGGCTGCAGTCCCGGCGCTGCAGGCAGCGGACGATTCTGCGGCCGGTGCCTGGCGGAATACCATCGAGCGAATTTCCCCCGCCGTCGTTTCCATCCAGGTGGACGAGACGCGCGCCTTCGATACGGAGTGGAATGAATCGGCCCAGGCCACCGGTTTTGTGGTCGATGCAGAGCGCGGCCTGATACTCACCAACCGACACGTCGTGACCTCGGGGCCGGTGCGCGCAGTCGCCATCTTCACCAACCAGGAAGAGGTCGAGCTGACGCCGGTGTATCGCGATCCGGTACACGATTTCGGTTTCTATCGTTACGACCCGGCAGCGC
>JBATNV010000137.1:0-5548 GCA_049290495.1 Gammaproteobacteria bacterium
ATTCAACGATTATGGGATCGCGGCTGAAGCCGCTCCTACCGGCCACCACCACTAAAAAGGAAACATCAGATGCGTATCACTGTCGAGCTGAGTCTTTACCCGCTGCAGGCTGATTTCATCGGCCCGATTTCCGACTTCATTCGTGAGCTGCGTCTTGAGCCTGGTATCGAGATGGTCACCAACCAGCTGAGCACCCAGCTGCGCGGCGAGTTTTCTGCAGTCATGGGCGCCGTAAACCGGTGCACGCAGGCGGCGATGGAGCGCGTGCATCCCATCGTGCTGGTGGCGAAGTTCGTGAACGCGGATCTCGATATTCGCAATCCGCCCAGCGTCTGAACAGATGTCGGACGGCGCTGGCCTGGGGCTCGATACCGCTTTTGCCGGCTTCGTCACGGCGACCTCGCCGTGGGAAGTCGCCGCGGTATTCCTCGCGGTCGTCTACCTGGTGCTGGCGATACGCGAGCATCCGGGCTGCTGGCCAGCCGCGATACTGAGTTCGCTGATCTACATTGCCTTGCTCGGCAAGCAGCAGCTCTATATGGAGTCCGCGCTGCAGATGTTCTACGTGGCCATGGCTATCTATGGCTGGTGGGCATGGCGACCGGCGGCAGCCGGGGAGGGCGGCGCGCTCGTGGTGCACACCTGGCCCTGGCGCAACCATGTGATCGCGCTATTGCTGGTTGCGGTGCTGGCGGCTGCGAGCGGTCGCCTGCTCGTGCTGAACACCAACGCTGCCTTGCCGTACCTCGATTCTTCCATCACCTGGGGTTCACTGCTTGCCACCTGGATGGTGACGCGCAAGGTGCTTGAAAACTGGTTGTACTGGTTCGTGATCGACAGCCTGTCGCTCGGCGCCTTCCTGAACCGCGGCCTCTACCTGACCGCCGCGCTGTTTGCCCTGTATCTCGTCCTGATCATCATCGGCTACCGCGCGTGGCGTCGCTCCATGCACAAGAACGTGCCATGACTCCCACAGAAGCACTCGCGCAGCTCGCGGCTGCGTGCGGCGTCGAGAGCGCGACGCATACCAGAGTGATCCACGCCCTGCGACACGGCCCGCTCGCCGACAGCTGGCTGGTGGAGTGGGCGGGGGAGCGTGCGGTGCTGCGTATCGATCAGCCCGCCGCGGCAGCGATGGGTCTCGACCGGGCGACGGAGTTTGCGCGGCTCGAGGCCGTCGCAGCGGCGGGACTCGGTCCGGCGCCGATTGCCGCGAACCCAGGAAGCGGTCTTTTGCTCCGCCGCCATATCGAGGGCAACGTCTGGCAGGCGGCAGACCTGCGGCAAACGGCAAACCTGGAGCGGGTCGCCGGGCTGCTCCGCGAGGTCCATTCTGCGCAAATAGATGCGCCGGCCCTCGATCTGAGCGCGGCAGTGGACCGATATGCAGACTTGGCCGGAGCGGGGAGTGTGGGGCTGGCGAGCACAACCCGGAGCCTGCTCGCTAGCTGCCGCGACCCCCAGGCGCCGCTGGTCTTTTGCCACAACGACCCGGTTGCCGACAATTTTGTGGCAGTGCCCGAGCCCGGTCCTGGTTCCAGCTCTAGCTCCAGCCTCGGCCCCAGTTCCGGTCCTGATTCCGGTTCTGACCCCGGCCCTTGCCCCGCTTCCGCTCAGATGCCCACGCCCCAGCTCTGGCTCATCGACTGGGAATACAGTGGATTCAACGAGTTCTGGTTTGATCTTGCCGTGGTAATTGGGCACCATCAGCTGTCGATGCCGCTGGCTCAAGAGTTCCTCAAGGCCTACCTGGGACGCCTGCCCTCGGCAGCCGAACAGCAGCGACTGGCCGGGTGGGTCGCTGTCTATGTCAGCCTGTCCCGGCTATGGTCTGCCGCGCTGATTACACCGGGTTAATAAATATTGATGATTATGGCAAATCGGGTTTGCAGTCTTGTTGCAACACGCCTAGAGTGCATCTCAAGAACTAAATAAGCGGCCCAATAATGGGCCCTGCAGAATACATATAGGGATACGATCATGACCAAGCGATATCTAGCCGCGACACTTCTTATAGGCGTCCTCAGCGCGAGTTCCAGTCAGGCTGCATCGGTCTCTTTCTTCCTCGATCAATCCAACAGGTTGCCTGATAACGTCAACTACCTCCAGGTCACCATCGCCGATGGCGCTGCTGGTGCCATCGATTTCACCGTCAGCGCCCTGCAGCCGCTGCTGGATATTGCCGACGAGGGCTTCGGTATCCAGAAGTTCGCCTTCAACGTGGTTGGCGGTACGGCAACCGAGCGTCGTGACGTAACGGCCCTGCCTGACGAATGGCGCGCCCGCAATGGTGGCCGCATGGATGGTTTCGGGCGCTACGACATCAAGCTCGACAGCCATGGCAAGAACCATCAGGATCCGCTGACTTTCTCGATCACCGGCGTCGATATGGACACGGTTCTCAGCTACGTCGATCTGTCCACCGGTCGTGCCAAGCAGGGCTTCTCGTTCTTCTCCGCCCGTGTCGTTGGTTTGAATAACGGCCATTGCGGCTCCGCCACAACCAAGGCAGAGAAGAGCTGCGTCGAGAGCGCCTACTTCGGCGGCACCCAGGCAGTACCGGCACCGGCCGCCATCTGGCTGCTCGGCACCGCTGTCGCTGGATTGACTGCTGTCCGTCGCCGTCGCACCGCCGTCTGATCTCTACAAAAAATCGTCTGCCTATAAAAGGCGCCCTCAACAGGGCGCCTTTTCTTTTTCCGGTCCGGAATTCCTGTACACACCGTAACGCCCGCGTAGATGCCCGGTGGTAGACTTATCAACCAACTAGAACGGTTTCCTGGATACAGTTCACCTTGAGCCTGCCCGGAGAGGTCGCTTGCCTGTCCCGAGAGATCGCTTAGCCTGCCCTGAGAGATCGCTTGCCTGCCCCGAGGAGTCCCTTGCCACCCGGATGCCGGGCACGATTTGCGCCGGTGTTCACAGACAACTTAATCATCGGCGGCTAGCATTTCCCGGCCATCGATGACCCTGCACACAACGACCACAGATAGAGCCGACACCCCATATGTCCTTTGAGATAGCGCTTCCCGAAGACGACGGCCGCACCTTTGGCGACTATATCGACGCCCTGAAGCGGCGTGGCAAGCCGGCCCTGATCATGGCCGCGACCCTGTTCCTGCTCGGTATCGTCGGTATCGTCGTGTGGCCCAACGCCTATACCTCCACCGCCGTGATCCTGATCGAGGATCCGGATATCCCGCCAGGGCTGGTGCCGACCACGGTCACGACCTTCGCCTCCCGGCAGATCCAGTACATCAATCAGCGGGTCATGACGCGGAGCAATCTGGCCAGCATCATCGAGAAGTTCAACCTGTTCCCGGAGGAGCGCAAGTACCTGCCCACGCTGCTGCTCGTTCCCGATGTCGAAAAGCGCATGAGCATCGACATCATCGATGTGCAGCAGCCCAATGCCAGCGGTCAGCAGGTCGCCAGCACTATCGCCTTCAAGCTCGGCTTTGAGAACAAGTCGCCTGAACTCGCCCGCGCCGTCGCCAATGAACTCGTATCCCTGTACATGGCTGAGAACGTCCGCTCGCGGACGGAGCAGACGGCACAGACCACCCGCTTCATGGACGATGAGGTCACGCGGCTGGATGGCGAGGTCCGCGATCTCGAGGCGCAGATTGCCACGGTCAAGCACGATAACGAGGGCAGCCTGCCCGAGTTGATGGCCTTCAACATGCAGGTTGCACAGAACCTCAGCAACGAGATCCAGGAGATCGACCGGCAGCTGCAGGCCACCCGTGAAAACAAGATCATGCTGGATGCGGAACTCGCCAAGCTCAATCCGATCGGCACCACCGTTCTGCCCGATGGCAAGGCGGTGACTTCACCCGAGGACCAGCTCAAGGCACTGCAGACCCAGCTGGCGATGCTCGAGGGCCGTTACGGCCCCGACTATCCCGATGTGGTGCGCACACGCCGCGACCTTGAAGCTGTAAAGAGCCAGCTCGGCACCAATATCGATCTTGGTGATTCAGGGGCGGTGCTGGCCAATGCGCGCACGGAGCTCGCCAAAGCGCGTCAGAAATATGCTCCGGACCATCCTGAAGTCAAAAGCCTGGAGCGCCAGGTCGCAGCGCTGGAGGCGAAGCCGGCTACGTCGCGTAGCGATGCACAGCTCGGTAGCCTGAAAGCCGACAATCCGGTCTACATCCAGATCCGCGCCCAGCGCGAGACCATGGAATCGCAGGAGCGCTCGTTCGTCACCAAACAGGCTGAACTGCGCGCCCGGCGTGATGACATCGAGAAAAAGGCTCTGCGCAGCAGCGACGTCGAAAAGCAGCTGAGCGCGCTAATTCGCCGTCTGAACAGTGCGACCCAGAGTTACCAGGCGACCCGCGAGAAAGCCTTCGTCTCCAAGATGGGTCAGGCCATGGAGACCCAGAGCAAGGGCGAACGCTTCTCGCTCGTCGAGCCCCCCGATACCCCGCTGCTGCCCTCCAGTCCGAATCGCCCTGTACTGCTGGCCCTGCTGATCGTGCTGGTGCTGGCGGTTGGCCTCGGCTGGCCACAGGTTGCCGAATCGATGGATGGCTCGATCACCAGTGCGCGTGCGCTTGAACGCGTGCAGGGTGCACCGCCTATCGCCGAGATCCCCCTCATCGAGACGGCTGAAGATCACAAGCATGTACGCAAGATACGCATCGGTGCATTGCTGATTGCGCCAGCCGTGCTGGCGGTACTGTTATTGCTCGTGCACTTCCTGATTATTCCGCTGGATGTGCTCTGGTACGTGTTGCTGCGCAAGTTCGGCATTTAAGGTCAGGTCATGGAAAGAATACGCAAGGCTTTAGAGCGCGCTGGCCAGGACCGGCAGACGAGCGGCGCCGACACCCGCTTAAGCCCGCCGCCACACACCGGCGCCGATCTGTCCACTGGCGTCCGCTATACGATGACGCGCATGGTGGAAGTGTCGGAGCAACATCTGCGCGACAATCGCATCATCACCGCGCTACCCGATCACAAGTACCGGGACTCCTATCGCATGCTGCGCACCCGCGTGTTGCAGACCATGCGCAACAACGGCTGGAGTTCCATTGCCGTTACAGGGCCAGCCACCGGTTGCGGCAAGACCCTGACGGCGATCAACCTCGCGATCAGTCTCGCGATGGAAGTCACCCACACCGTGCTGCTCGTCGATCTGGATCTGCGCCAGCCGAGTATCCACAAGTATTTTGGCGATGAACCCGAGCTTGGGCTCAGCGACTATCTGCAGGGTGATGTGCCGCTGTACAAGATCCTGTTTTCACCGTCCATCGAACGGCTGGTGGTACTGCCGGGCCGCAACGCCGTACAGAACTCGGCAGAGATGCTGCGCTCGCCGCGCATGATCGCGCTGGTCAACGAACTGAAGACGCGCTACCCGGACCGGCTCGTGGTCTTCGACCTGCCGCCGATCCTGGCAGCCGATGATGCGCTGGCCTTCTCGCCCTATACCGACTGCTTCCTGATGGTGGCAGAGAGCGGCCAGACGCGAAAGGAAGATCTCGAAAAGGCTTACCAGATCCTCAAGAGCACACCGCTGGTCGGCACGGTGCTGAAC
>JBATNV010000138.1:0-4008 GCA_049290495.1 Gammaproteobacteria bacterium
ACGGGTAATCCTTGCCGATCTGCAGATGACTCGCCCCATTCCGGGTGCAGAGCTCCTGAATACGCTCCTTCAGTTCGCCAACCAGCGCCCGGCCGGCCGGATTTGCGGCATGCTCGGGCACCTTCGGCAGCAGCGCAGCCGGATAGACCCGCCGGTGATAGATGCTGCGTTCGTCCTCCCACAGGAAGGTCGGCTCATAGATAAAGGCATTGGTGCTGAAGGTCATCAGCATGCGCGTGAGCTGCACGCGGTGCTCGCGCATCCGCTCGCGATACTCGACCAGCAGCGCCTCAAAATCCGCGTGGTGCTTCAGCACCGCCGAGAACGGCAGGACGCCATGCGTCGGCTTCCAGCGCTCGCCGTTCGGCCCGAGGATCGGCGTCAGCTGCATGAAAGGATTGGCATTGAAGTAAACCGGGATCGAGTTCGCCACCTCCGCGCCATGCCGAGACGCGATCGCACGCACGCTCGCGAGCTTCAGTCGCGCCTCGGCATTCGTCAGCCCTTCAGTACCGAAGTGCGCCGAGTACACCGCGTTGCGCAGGAAATTGCGCCCAGCCAGCCCCATCTTCGCAACCTGCAGCGCCCCGTCGAGCGGATTGCGCGCCGAGAAAAACACCGACTTCGCCGCATCGAAGGGATTGGCCGAGGCCATCTGCGTCAGCGCCGTCTTCTGCTGGCGCGGATCGAGACCGAAATTCTGTGCCACCACACCGAGCCGGGCGATGTCCATCAAAGCACGCAAACAGCTCTCGCCGTCCGGAAAACCGAAGGAACTGCCGGCAAAGCCTTCCGGCTTTTTCATCAGCCGCAGCGTGATACGCGCCTTCACGCCGAGCGTCCCCGCATCACCAACAAACAGGCCGGCAAGGTCCGGCCCGTAATAGCGAAAGAACGGCAGGCTGTGCGTGCCGCCAGCCGAACCCGTAGACAACATCTCGCCACTGGCGAGAATCACATCCATGCACAGCAGCGACTCGGCCGACACGCCATACAGTCCCGAGCCGTAATTCACCGCCTGGTGCGACATGCCACCACCGACCGTCGCCACCAGCCCCGAGAACGGCCCCCACATCGGCGTACGCAGACCGTGCGGCGCCAGCGCCTCATAGAGCTGCGCCCAGGTCACGCCCGGCTCGACTGTGACGTACATATCCTCGGCGTTGATCTCGATACCGGTCAGCCGCGACATGTCGAGCGTCAGCGTACCGGCGCGAATCGGCAGATAGGCATTGGTATAGGAAGCGCCTCCACCCCGCACCACCGTCGGCGTTTTATGCCGGGCACAGAGCCGCAAGACTTCCTGCAACTCGGCCACGCTGCCGGGACTGACTACCGCTGCGCTGAGTACATCAGCCTGGCGGAACACGTCGGTGGAGAAAAAAGTGCGCGATTCTTCGTCGGTGTGGAGATGGTCAGCGCCGACGATTGCGGCGAGGCCAGCGAGGAGTTCGCCGGGCAAGACAGACGGCGCAGAAGTACCCATGAATTGATTCCAGCGGTGTCAGGAACGGCTGGACAGCTTGGCACGAAATACCGCAAGGGTGAACTGGGGCAAGGCCACCTGGCGAAGCGCGCGTCTCGGATCGGTGATCAGACGGTACAGCCATTCGAGATTGGCCTGACGAAACAATGCCGGCGCCCGACGCACGCGGCCCGCAATCACATCGAAAGTACCCCCGACTCCCTGGCACACACGTACGTGGTGCAGCTGAGGCAGGTACTTCTCCATCCACAGTTCCTGCTTCGGGCTGCCGAGTGCAACAAACAGGATCTGCGCGCCGGACAGGTTGATCTCGTCGATCAGCTGCGGCATTTGTAGATCATCTACATAGCCATCCCGATAACCCACAATCGGGATACCGGAATACTCTTGCTGGAGCGCTGCCCCCGCCTGCTCATTCACCGCGCGGCTGGCACCAAACAGAAACACCTTGTAGCCCCGCTTCGCGGCCAGCCCGCAGATGGCCGGCATCAACTCCGAGCCAGGCACCCGGGAAATGCGCTCGCCCCACAACATACGCACCGCGTAAACCACGCCGATACCGTCGGGGATCAGCAGGCCAGCATCATTCAGTGCACGACTCAACACTGGATCGTGCTGCGCCTTCATGACCTTTTCGGGATTCACGGCGAGAACGGTACGCGGCAGCCCACCCGACACCATGTCATCGACTGCCGCCAGCGCCCGGCCCATGTCTACGCAATCGACCGGGACACCCAGCACACTCACACGACGTGGCGCTGACATCAGCTATCAGCCCGCTGCCGTCGCGGGCAGCAGGCTGTCTGTGTTATGCAACATCATTGGCTACTCGCCCGGTTGTATCCGGACTCCCCACGCACGCCGATCATACGGCCGGCCGGAACCGGGGCCAAGTTACCGGAATATCAGAATTGCACGTGCGATGATTGAAGCCCATGGATTACTTCAAGAAGAACAACTTCGACCTGATCAGACTGGTCGCCGCCGCACAGGTCATGCTGTTCCACACCATGCACTACATGGCCGTGCCGGTGGGCAGCCTGAAAACCATCGTCGCCTACCTGCCCGGCGTCCCGGCCTTCTTCTTCGTCAGCGGCTTCCTGATTTCAGCCTCATGGGAGCGCAATTCGGACCTGCGAACCTTCTGCGTCAACCGCGCCTTGCGGATTTTCCCGGCCCTGTGGGCAGTTCTGTTCTTCTCAATACTGACCCTGCTGCTTTTCTATGATGGTGCGGTCCTCCGGGCCAATGTTGGCAAGCTGATCCTGTGGAGCCTCAGTCAGGTCACCATTTTTCAGGACTGGATTCCCGATTTCACGCGCGGCTATGGCATCGGTGGCATGAATGGGAGCCTGTGGACGATTCCCGTCGAACTTTCGTTTTATGCCTTCACCCCGATCATCTACTGGGCTGGAAAGTGGTTTACGAAGGGGGGGGTCGGGCTGATTCTATTTGGCACCATCGTGCTGTCGTTCGGCCTTCAGTACGCCGTCTACGGATTCCAGGACCAGATTCCGGTACTGGTCTGGAAGCTGATCACAAAATCGCCTCTGCCCTGGGTGGGTATGTTCTGTTGCGGTGTAGTGGCGCAGCGTCACCTGCCAGCCATCTACCCTCTGGTCGCAGGGCGCGCACCGCTGTTCATCGTCATCTATGTGCTCACGTCTGTGGCATCGCACTACCTGCCTGTCTACCCGCTGCTCAATGGCGACTCCAACTCGATGGGGATCATCAACTATGTGGCGCTGTGCGCGCTGATCCTGGCCGTCGCCTATTCCTGGCGAGATCTTGCCGAGCGCCTGCTGCAACGGAACGACATCTCCTACGGCGTGTATATATTTCATATCCCCGTGATTAACATGTTCGTGCATAACGGCATTCTCGGCTGGACCGGCTTTGTGTCCGCACTGATCATAGCCATCGGCCTGGCGATGTTGTCGTGGTTCTTTGTCGAGAAGCCGGCGCTGGGGCTGAGGCACTGGGCGCTTTACAAGCGGTAGGAGCACCCGTGGGGAGATCTTTCCCTTAGGAGCGGCTTCAACTGCGGTCATTGGCTATCCCAAAGAAAGCGATCGCAGCTGAAGCCGCTTGTGTTTCTCATCTGGCCTAAGCTCAAAGTGAGAGTGGCGTACGGCAAGCCGATGAGCCGGGTGTCTTCTGCTTTCGAAAACCAGTCAGGAATATTCCGAACTGCTGCAGTCAAGCCTACCTACACTGAATAACATAAGAGCATTATCCTGGCAGGCCAGCCGCATTCTGCGCGCCGTAAACCGTCTGAGCGACACGCCGGAACTTGAAAGGGGCGCGTTGCTCCGACGCCAGTTGTCCGATAATAATGAAGCCGATGAGGTGCTGGCAATCATCCTCACCACGCCAGAACCGCTGCTGTCCGCCGAAACAAAAGTGCAGCTGCAGGTTGCCCACGACCGCTATACCGCAGCTATTCTCGGCTGGCGTACGCTGATCGACGAGCAGATATCACTGGATAAGCATGTCACTGATTTGCAAAAGGTCAGGTCAGC
>JBATNV010000139.1:0-5039 GCA_049290495.1 Gammaproteobacteria bacterium
ATCCCTTTTGCGGTGGGTGACGATGACCAGTCAATCTATCGCTGGCGCGGTGCCCGCCAGGAACACATGCACACGTTCCAGCGCGATTTCCCGGCCGCACGCATCATAAAGCTCGAGCAAAACTACCGTTCGACAAAAACCATACTCAGCGCGGCCAACGCGATCATCGCTCACAATACCGGCCGGCTCGGCAAGGAACTCTGGACCGCCGGGAGTGACGGCGCGCCGATCCGCCTGTATCGCGCTTATAACGAACGGGATGAGGCGGAGTTTGTCGTCGGCCGGATCCAGGATCGCGTTCAGCAAGGCAGCGCGCGCAGCGAGATCGCCGTGCTGTACCGCTCGAATGCCCAGTCGCGAAGCTTTGAAGAAGTGCTGATGCGGGCCGGGATGCCCTACCGCGTCTACGGTGGTCAGCGTTTCTTCGAACGCACCGAAATCAAGGACGCACTGGCCTATTTGCGCCTGGTCGCGAATCACGATGACGATTCATCCTTCGAGCGGGTGGTCAACGTACCGACGCGCGGCATCGGTGCCCGATCTGTCGATGCGATCCGCGAATATTCGCGCGCGAACGCACTGTCCATGTGGCGTGCAGCGCAGGTCGTGGCCGCGGGAGACGCCACCGGCCGCAGCGGCCGGGCCATTACCGCCTTCCTGATGCTCATCGACAGCATGGCCAGGAATACCGCAGACCTGCCGCTGCACGAGCAGGTGGATCATGTGATTCAGCACAGCGGAATCATCGGTCATTACAAGAAGGAGCCGCGCGATCGTGCGGAAGGCCGGCTGGAGAACCTGGACGAGCTGGTCAGCGCGGCGCGCAGCTTCGAGACTGATGAGCGGTCCGCCAGCGAAGTGGCAGAAGAAGGCGACGCCAGACTGCCGCCCCTGACGGATTTCCTGTCGCATGCCGCACTCGAATCCGGCGATGCACAGGCAGACAGTGGCGCCGACTGCGTACAACTGATGACCCTGCACTCCGCCAAGGGCCTGGAGTTTTCGGTCGTGTTCCTCACCGGCCTTGAAGATGGCCTGTTCCCGCACCAGCGTTCGCTGAATGACGGCGACGGGCTGGAGGAGGAGCGTCGCCTTTGCTACGTGGGCACCACCCGCGCGATGAGCGAGCTCTACCTGACCCATGCGGAACAGAGACGGCTGCACGGCATGGACAGTTTTCGCCAGGCCTCGCGCTTCATCAGCGAGATTCCGGCTGAACTGATCGAGGAAGTGCGGCCGCGGCTGCATGTATCGCAGCCGGTTTACCAGCGCGGCAGCATGCCGCCTGCAGATCCCGGGTTTGGCGTCCGGCTCGGTCAGCGCGTGCGCCACGGCAGCTTCGGCGAGGGCGTCGTATTGGGCTTTGAGGGTGCCGGAGCGCATGCCCGGATTCAGGTCAACTTCGAGACCGCCGGGGCGAAATGGCTGGTCATGTCATACGCCAACCTGGAAACGCTGTGAGTCCGGCCGGGAAGCGGCTAAACCGGTTAAACTCGCCGCCGCGCACCGCACGGCGAACCTACTCATGAAGATCCTCATTCTCGGCGCCGGACAGGTCGGCTCCACCGCCGCCTACCATCTCGCCCGCGAAGAGGCGAACGAAGTCACCATCATCGATTCCAATCCGACCGTACTGCGCGATCTGCAGGATCGTCTCGACGTGCGTACCGTACTTGGCCATGCCGCCTCACCCGGCACGCTGGAGCGCGCCGGCTGCGCAAACATGGATATGGTCATCGCGCTGACCAGCAGCGATGAAGTCAACATGATTGCCTGTCAGGTGGCTCACACGCTGTTCAGCACGCCGACGAAAATCGCACGGGTACGCTCCAGCGAGTACATCGGCAAGCCCGAGCTGTTCGGCACTGACCGGATACCTGTAGACCTCTGCATCAGCCCCGAACAACTGGTCACACGCCACATCGAGCAACTGATCCGCTATCCCGGTGCTTTTCAGGTACTCGACTTTGCTGATGGGAAGGTGCGTCTGGTGGGCGCGCGCGCGCACCGCGACGGGCCCCTGGTCGGTCAGGAAGTCCGGACGCTCCACGACCATATTCCCGGCATTGCCACGCGTATCGCGGCGATTTACCGCGATGGCGACGCTATCGTGCCAGACGGCAAGACCAGGCTGCTTGAGGGGGACGAGGTTTTCTTTATCGCCGCCCGGCAGGACATCGGTACCGTGATGCGCGAGCTGCGCAAGCTGGAGGACCCGGTACGCAAGATCATCATCGCGGGTGCCGGCAATATCGGTTTCCGGGTTGCCCAATCTCTGGAAAAGACCAATCAGGTGAAGATCATCGAGCGATCGAGGGATCAGGCCCGGATTGCGTCGGAAGGTCTCGCCAAAGCTGTCGTGCTGCGGGGTGATGCGGCAGATGAAAGCCTGCTTCTGGAGGAAAATATCGACAGCACCGATGTATTCGTTTCGCTGACCAATGCCGAAGAGGTAAACATCCTGTCGGCCATGCTTGCCAAGCGCCTGGGTTGCAGAAAGGTCATGGCGCTGATCAATCGACCGTCCTATGCCGAACTGGTGGAGGGTCCGCGCATCGATATCGGTATTTCTCCGCCGCAGATCACGATCGGCGCGCTGCTGGCCTACGTGCGGCAGGCCGGTATGGTGCGTATCCATTCACTGCGACGCGGTCGGGCCGAGGCTATTGAGGCCATTGCCCGCGGTAGCCGCAAAGACTCACGCGTGGTGGGCCGCAAGATCGAGGAGATCGCCCTGCCCAAAGGCGCCACGATCAATATCATCGTACGCGGCAACGAGGTACTGGAGGCGCATCACAACACCATCGTTCAGGCTGAAGACCACCTTATTCTCTTTGTGACCGACCGCCGGCAGATCCAGCAGGTCGAGCGGCTGTTCCGGACCTGAACCGGAAACGGCAGCATAGCCGGACATTCAAGGCATGCACTTTCGGGTAGTTCAGCGGATTCTTGGCCTGTTGCTGATGCTCTACAGCATCACGATGATGCCGCCAGTGGCTGTATCGGTGCACTTTGCCGATGGCCAGACCGGCGCCTTTTTCAACTCCTTTGTCATCACCTTTGTCGTCGGGCTTCTGACCTGGTTGCCGGCGCGCAATGACCGCCGGGAACTGCGCTTGCGCGACGGTTTCATTGTCGCGGCAATCTTCTGGCTCGGACTTGGCAGCTTCGGTGCCTTGCCACTGCTGCTTACCCATTTTCCGGAAATGTCACTGACCGATGCGGTTTTCGAAGCTGTATCCGGCCTGACGACAACCGGCGCAACCGCACTTACCGGACTGGATTCCCTGCCACCGTCGATCCTCTATTACCGCGCCCAGCTGCACTGGCTGGGTGGCATGGGAATCATCGTGCTGGCGGTGGCCATCCTGCCCATGCTGGGCGTCGGCGGCATGCAGTTGTACCGGGCCGAGACGCCGGGCCCGATGAAAGACAGCAAGTTGACGCCGCGGATCACTGAAACAGCCAAGGCGCTCTGGCTGATCTACGTTGGGCTGACCGCGGCTTGCGGTCTCGCCTACTGGTATGCAGGCATGAGCGCCTTTGATGCCGTTTGTCACAGCTTCGCGACGCTGGCAACCGGCGGCTTTTCCACCCACGATGCGAGCATCGGCTACTTCCACAGTCCACTGATTGAACTCATTGCCGTGGTGTTCATGTTTCTGGCTGGCGCGAACTTTACCCTGCATTTCGTCGCCTGGCGCAGCCGGGGATTGCGCGGCTACTGGAGCGATCCGGAATTCCGGGCCTATACCCTGATTCTGTGCAGCCTGACGCTGGCCGGAACCATCTACCTGGTCTTCACGCAGCAGTATGCGTCGGTGGGCGATTCAGCCCGCTATTCGCTGTTTCATTTCGTGTCTTTCATGACCAGCACCGGATTCGTGGCCAGCAACTTCGACCAGTGGCCCGGCGCACTGCCGTTGAGCCTGATCCTGGTCAGCTTCATCGGCGGCTGCGCAGGATCAACCGGTGGCGGCATGAAAGTTGTACGCTGGCTGCTGCTGTTCAATCAGGGCAGCCGTGAGGTTCAGAGGCTGGTGCATCCGGCCGCTGAAATTCCCATACGCCTCGGCCGGTCGGTCGTATCGCCGCGCGTGATAGAGGCGGTTTGGGGTTTCTGTGTCGTTTACATCATCCTGTTTGGCGCGATGCTGCTGGTATTGGTAAGTACCGGGCTAGACCAGATCACGGCTTTCTCCGCACTGGCGACTTCAATCAATAACATGGGTCCAGGACTCGGACGGGCTGTTGCCGACTTCACCCACATAGGTGCAGCAGCAAAATGGGTCTGTATCTTCGCAATGCTGCTTGGCCGTCTTGAAGTGTTCACACTGCTGGTGCTGTTCTCGCCCTCGTTCTGGCGGTCCTGAGCTCGTAGCTACGGGTACAGATGACAGGCAACAGAACCTGTTCCCTCATCGCCGATGTTCCTCAGCACAGGTCTTACCAACCGGCACTCCGCCATCACCTTTGGGCAACGGGTATGAAAGGCGCAGCCCGAGGGCGGGTTGCGCGGTGAGGGAATTTCACCGCTCAGAACGATGCGCGAGCGTGTGCGTGTAGCGAGCTGCGGCACCGCGGAAAGCAGCGCCTCGGTATAGGGATGCCTGGGTGCGGTCAGGATCTGCCCGGCCGGCGCGATCTCTACCAGTCGGCCCAGATACATCACGCCGATGTCATCGCTGACGTGCTGCACAACCGCCAGGTCGTGGGAGATAAACAGCAGGGCGATACCCCGCTTGCGCTGCAGATGGACGATGAGATTCAGGACCTGCGACTGCACAGACACATCGAGTGCTGAAACCGGCTCATCGGCGACCAGGAACTGCGGATTCAGCGCCAGCGCCCGCGCGATACCGATACGCTGGCGCTGGCCACCGGAAAACTCGTGCGGATAGCGGTGTGCGGACTGCGCACTCAGCCCCACGACAGCGAGCAGTTCATCCACACGCTGCTGTCGTTCTGCCGGCGTGCCAACCCGGTGCAGATCCAGCGGCTCACGCACCGTCTGTCCGACCGTACGCCGCGGACTCAAA
>JBATNV010000140.1:0-48190 GCA_049290495.1 Gammaproteobacteria bacterium
GGCGTCGATATCACCACGCCTGTACTGCTGCAGATCATCGCCGAAACACAGCGTGGCAATGCCCCTTTGCTGTCTGCTGAGTTTCTGGCCACCATGATCAGACTCGGTGCACTGGATCGTGACCCTGAACTCCCCGCCCGTCTCGACCGTGCGTTGAAGAATCTGCTGGACAAGCAATCGCCTGTAGCTACGGGCACCGGAAGCAGCGGAAATGCATCAATAGCGGCTACAGCCGGTTACGCCGGCTGAGCCGCCACCAATAGCAGCAGATCTGTGCGGGAAAAGACTGGACGTCAGGCGGCGTCCAGTCCCCGCATGCTCAGGCGAACTCTGCCCTGCCGGTCGACTTCAAGCACCTTGACGCGTACGACATCGCCTTCATTCAGCTTGTCGCCCACACGCTCTACCCGTTCGTCCGAGATCTGTGAGATGTGCACCAGGCCATCCCGTCCAGGAAGAATCGTGACAAAGGCGCCGAAGTCCATCAGCCGGGCAACTTTACCCTCGTAAATACGGCCTACTTCCACATCCGCGGTAATCAACTCAATGCGCTGTTTCGCCTCACGTCCGGCAGCGGCCTGAACCGATGCGATCTTGACGGTACCATCGTTATCTATGTCGATCGTTGCGCCAGTCTCCTCGGTAATGGCACGGATGACCGAGCCGCCCTTCCCGATGACGTCCCGGATCTTTTCCGGATCAATCCGCATCATGATGATGGTCGGCGCCCAGTCAGACATCTGCTGACGGTGTGTAGACAGCGCACTGTTCATCTGCTCAAGAATATACAGGCGGCCTTCGCGCGCCTGTGCCAGGGCATCCTGCATGATCTCGCGCGTGATGCCATCGATCTTGATATCCATCTGCAGTGCCGTCACGCCCGTTCCACTGCCGGCAACCTTGAAGTCCATGTCACCCAGGTGATCTTCATCGCCCAGGATATCGGTCAGCACCTGATAACGGTCACCGTCCTTGATGAGGCCCATGGCCACACCGGCAACAGGCGCAAGCAGCGGAACACCTGCATCCATAAGGGCAAGACTGGTGCCGCAGACCGAGGCCATCGAACTGGAGCCATTTGACTCAGTGATCTCCGAGACCACGCGCACGACGTACGGGAAGGTCTGCATGTCCGGCAGCACAGCCTGAATACCACGCCTGGCGAGACGGCCATGACCGATTTCGCGCCGCTTGGGGGATCCAACGCGGCCGGTTTCGTTCACGCTGTAGGGAGGAAAGTTATAGTGCAACATGAAGCGATCGCGGTATTCACCCGTGATCGCATCGATAATCTGGGCATCGCGGTCCGTACCCAGCGTGGCGACAACAAGTGCCTGCGTTTCGCCCCGCGTAAACAGCGCCGAGCCGTGAGTCCTCGGCAAAACGCCGGTTCTTACCTGGATCGGCCGAACCGTACGGGTATCGCGGCCATCGATACGTGGCTGACCGGCGAGAATCTGGTCCCTGACTATTTTCTTCTCAAGTCGTGCAAGTTCACCGGCGATCGCATCCTTGGCCGGGCCTCCGTCGACAAGTAGCGCTGCAATCGTCTGCTCCTTGATCTTGCCTACTTCAGCGTACCGAAGCTGCTTGTCCTGAATCTTGTACGCGGCGGAAAACTGCTCGCCAACGGCAGCGACCACTGCGGCTGCCAGTTCCGGGTTGCCGGTTGGCGGCTGCCAGTCCCATACGGGTTTCCCAGCCTCGGCAGCCAGTTCGCGAATCGCCTCGATAGCGACCTGCATCTGCGCGTGGCCGAACATTACGGCATCGAGCATTACGGTTTCAGAAAGCTGCTGGGCAGATGATTCCACCATCAGCACGGCTTTCGACGTCCCTGCAACGACGAGGTCGAGCTTCGAGGTAGCCAGCTGTGCTGCGGAAGGATTAAGGACAAACTTGTCATCGATGTATCCGACGCGCGCAGCACCGATTGGGCCCATGAAAGGTGCCCCGGTGAGCGCAACAGCCGCGGACGCGCCGAGAATCGCTGGAATATCGGAATCGATCTGGGGATCCACCGACACGACGGTGGCGATCACCTGTACTTCGTTGAGAAAACCTTTGGGAAACAGCGGACGGAGTGGTCGGTCAATCAGGCGGGAAACCAGCGTCTCTTTTTCGCTCGGTCGTCCTTCGCGCCGGAAAAACCCACCGGGGATACGGCCGGCTGCAAAGGTCTTTTCCTGATAATCAATCGTCAGAGGAAAGAAGTCTTTACCAGACACCGCTTCCTTCTTGGCAACCGCTGTAACCAGCACAATGGTATCGCCCATGCTGACAACGACGGCACCACCGGCCTGCCTGGCGATCTCGCCAGTCTCGATACTGACCTGATGTTCGCCGTACGGAAAAGACTTTTTGACTATAGCCACAATGAATTCCTCAATTTTTCTGGCAAGGCAATGGAGAGCAGGACCAGTCGCCGTTAAGGCAGACTGGTCCAATAAACCCGGAATGCTACGAACCCGGCGCCAGACTAACGACGCAGACCAAGCTTCTCGATCAGGCTCTTGTAGCGTGCGACATCAGTCGAACGCAGATAATCAAGCAGCTTGCGCCGCTGATTGACGAGACGAAGCAGCCCCTGACGGGAATGATGGTCTTTCTGATGACGCGTAAAGTGATCGGTCAACTCTGTAATACGCGCCGACATCAGTGCAACCTGCACCTCAGGCGAACCCGTATCAGCCGCACTACGACGGTGCTCACCAACAATCTTGCTTTTTACTTCAGCCGTGTGGGGCATATTCCAGCCTTCTCCTGTTGCCAAACTCTTGATATCAGTCCATGTAAACCGGCGCTATTCTAACCGTGTATCGTTCACAGCGATAGCTGAGTGACTGGAAGATCATTGCCTTGGGCAGTCAAATCATGGGCCAGCAGGCGCCGGGAGACCAGTCGGCCATCGCTCATCACCTCGCCCATGCCGAAGAATTCACCGCCGTCCTTATAGAGGCGAACCATACCTGCCTCCAGGCCTTCGGGCGCAACGACCTGACTGCCTCGCAGCAGAAGCCCTGCCTCATATGCCGCAAGTCTGGTTCGCGGCCATTGCCCGGTAATCTCATCGAGTGGCCGGAGGAGCGCATCCAACGCATCTGTTCCTTGGTCTGCGGCACCCATGCACTGCTGAACCGTGATCATGGCTGCCTCGCTAAAAAGACCAACGGCAGTCCGGCGCAGCTCGATAACATGCGCAAGCGAACCAATTGCCTCAGCAAGATCTTCAATCAAAACACGTATATATGTGCCCTTACTGCAGCGAACTCTGAACAGTGGAGTCACCGGATCGAAGTGCTCAATCTCGAAGCTGTAGATCTCAACGGGTCGGGCTGCCCGCTCCACCTCCTGGCCCGCGCGTGCGAGCTCGTAGAGCCGCCGCCCCTGGTGCTTTAACGCGGAATACATTGGCGGCACCTGCGCGATCGAACCGGTCAGATGGCGCATCCCTTCCCGAAGCGTTTCCTCATCGCGAATCCGGACCTCGGTTGTCTGCACGACACTGCCATCAGAATCCGCAGTATCAGTGCGTGCACCAAATCTGGCGCGGACCAGGTAGGTCTTGTCGGCGCCAAGCAGGTACTGTGAAAACTTCGTAGCCTCACCAAAACACAAAGGCAACATGCCACTTGCCAGCGGGTCCAGGCTGCCGGTATGGCCTGCCTTGCACGCTGCATAGAGCCACTTCAACTTTTGTAGCGCTGCATTCGAGGTGATGCCGGATGGCTTGTCCAGCAGCAGCAGTCCATCCACTTTCCGGCGTGATCTGCGCGGCTTTGCTACCGCCTGCGCCTCTGGAATGGCGCTAGTCATGCTTTTTCAGCCTGCCCAGACGGGTCTTCTGCAAATCCAGTATCCGCTTCCTGCGGTAAATCTGAATGGGGCATACCCACTGCAGCATCAATCAGGCGATCCAGCTCACGGCTTTTCTCGCCCACATCATCCCGATGGAAACGCAATTCAGGAACGGTGCGTGTGCTGAGCTCACGGGCGAGATGCGAGCGGAGAAATCCGCCCGCCCGGTCAAGGCCGGCCTGCACTGCAGGATCCGGCGGGCCGTCGCCCTCATAGCTTGAGTAGTAAACCCAGGCAACACCCAGATCACGTGATACCCGCACGTGGGTGATGACAACACCTTCAACCCGCGGGTCACGCAACTGTGTACGGATCGCCTCCGACAGCAGTCGCTGGATCCGCTCCTCGATACGCCGGCTTCGTTGAAACTCACGGGCCACGATCAGCTACCCGGCAAAAGCATGGCTCAGGCTGTCCGTTCAACCACGATCCGCTCGTAACACTCAATCTGGTCACCGGGCTTCACGTCGTTGTAATTGCGAACCCCTATACCGCACTCGGTACCTGCCCTAACTTCGTTGACGTCATCCTTGAAGCGCCGCAGCGATTCGAGTTCGCCTTCGTAGATGACAGCATTGTTTCTGAGCACCCGGATCGGGTTATTGCGCCGTACATAACCGTCGACGACGAGGCAACCGGCGATATCACCAAACTTCGGTGACGTGAAGACGTCGCGAACTTCTGCCAGACCGACAATTTGCTCGCGAATAATCGGCGACAGCATGCCTGTGATCGCTGCACGCACATCGTCAATGGCCTGATAGATGATGCTGTAATAGCGAACATCCACGCCAGTTTCCTTGATGGCCTGGCGACCGGCACCATCTGCACGCACGTTAAAGGCAATGATGATGGCCTTCGAGGCAGCCGCAAGCGTGATGTCGGACGCACTCAAGCCGCCAACGCCGGTGCTGATGACCTTGACCTGCACCTCATCATGCGAGAGCTTTCTCATCGCGTCGCTCAGCGCTTCAGCACTGCCCTGTGCGTCTGCCTTGATCAGCAGTTGCAGCGTCTTTGCCTGTGAAGCATCGAACTGACTGAATACATCCTCGAGCTTTGTAGCCTGCTGTTGAGCAAGTTTCACATCGCGGGTACGCGCCAGCCGGAACTGGGCTAGCTCACGGGCCTTCCGTTCGTCCTCAAGCACAAGGACATCGTCGCCGGCATTCGGAGTGCCGGACAGGCCCAGCACGGATACTGGCTGTGACGGCCCAACTTCAGTGACGGGCTCACCACGCTCATTGGTCATGGCGCGCACCCGGCCATACTCATGCCCTGCCAGCAATGCATCGCCCAGCTTGAGGCGGCCTCGGGTCACCAGCACTGTGGCGACCGCTCCACGACCCTTCTCAAGGCTGGATTCGATAACCACTCCAGCTGCACGTCCGTCTGCCACAGCCGTCAGTTCCAGAACTTCGGCCTGCAGCAGAATCGCGCCGAGCAGGTCATCGATGCCCTGTCCGGTCTTTGCCGAGACATTGACGAACATCGTGTCGCCGCCCCACTCTTCCGGTACGACTTCCTTGGCGACCAACTCCTGACGGACTCGATCCAGATCGGCATCGCTTTTATCGACCTTGTTGACGGCCACCACGATTGGAACGCCGGCCGCTCGCGCATGCACGATGGCCTCTTCGGTCTGCGGCATCACGCCGTCATCCGCAGCAACAACCAGCACGATGATGTCGGTAACCTTGGCGCCACGCGCACGCATGGACGTAAATGCAGCATGGCCGGGCGTATCCAGGAAGGTCACCATGCCTCTGGCGGTTTCTACATGGTAGGCACCGATATGCTGGGTAATACCGCCGGCCTCGCCTGAGGCCACCTTGGTGCGGCGGATATAGTCCAGCAGAGATGTCTTGCCATGATCCACATGGCCCATCACCGTTACCACGGGCGGACGCGATTTTTTCTCTCCAGCGTCGTCATCAACCGGCTTGATAGAATCCTCAAGATCTTCAATCTTCACGGCTTTGGCCGTGTGCCCATACTCTTCGACGACAAGCGTGGCCGTATCCTGATCAATGGCCTGGTTGATGGTCGCCATCACACCAAGCTTCATCAACGAGCGGATTACGTCAGTTGACTTGACAGCCAGACGCTGCGCCAGCTCACCAACCTTGATGGTCTCTGGAATTGCAACCTCGCGAACCATCGGTGCGGTAGGCCGCTCAAAGCCATGCCGGCCACTGTCGACAGATACCGCCACAGTCCGTCGGCGGGTTTTTTTCTTTTTGCGTCGCCCGCTGGCATCGGCAGCAACGTGCAACTCCTGACGACCAGACAGTGTTCCTTTTTCATCCGGAAGATCTTCTTCGGGCGTGGCAGTCAGTACTTCAACGACTTCGCGACGCACCTCGCGCTTGCCGATCGCCTCACGTCGCTGACGGGCCTCGACATCACGTTTCCGGGTTTCTTCCTCGGTCCGGGTCCGGGTCTTTTCGCTTTCCTGCAGCGCAGTCTCTTCGCTGGCCCGCCGCGCTTCTTCATCGGCCTTCTGTCTGGCTTCGTTCTCAGCCTGCACTTTCTCGCGCTGTACGCGTTCCAGTTCCTGCTGCTCACGCTCTCGTTCCAGGTCGACCTTGGCCTGCTCTGCAGCACGCAGCTGGTCGAGTTCTTCCTGCTGCTTCCGGGCATCCTGCTCAAGAACATCCCGGTTAACGTAAGTGCGCTTGCGGCGAACTTCAACGGTTACCGTCTTCGCTCGTCCCTGCCCGGCACCCACCTTGATCTCGGTTGATGTACGTCGGTTGAGTGTGATCTTGCGAGGCGCCGCAGCTGCTGCTGCACTGTTGTCGTCATGACCGTGCGTACGACGCAGATAGGTCAGCAGTTCCTGCTTGGCATCGTCGCTGATTACCGCGTCTGCTCCTGCGATGGAAATTCCTGCTTCACCCAGCTGAGCCAGGAGCTTCTCCACGGGAATCTTCAGGGTATCTGCAAACTGCGTTACGGTCACTTCCGACATAGGCTTACCCCGTGTACTGACAGGTCGATAAAGATCAACCGGCCGACTCCTGTTCGAACCAATGCGCACGTGCCGCCATGATCAGCTTCGCAGAGCGCTCGTCATCAAGCCCTTCAATACCCTCCAGATCGTCGACTGCCTGCTCGGCCAGGTCATCGCGGGTACAAATACCGCGCGCAGCAAGCTGACCGGCGAGTGCCGCGTCCATACCGTCCAGACTGAGCAGATCCTGCGCCGGTGGGGCCTTGTCGATCTTCTCCTCGTTCTGGATAGCGAGGGTAATCAGCACATCACGGGCCCGGTTGCGCAACTCATCAACCATGTCCTGGTCGAATTCCTCAATTCCGAGCAACTCGTTGGCCGGTACGTAAGCAACCTCCTCGATGCTCGAAAAGCCTTCCTGCACGAGGATCAATGCCACTTCCTCATCGACGTCCAGCTTTTCCTTGAACAAGTCGAGCAGAACCCGGGACTCCTTATCGCTCTTTTCCTCGGCCGCCGCCTCGGTCATGACATTGAGTTCCCAGCCGGTCAGTTCGCTGGCCAGACGGATGTTCTGCCCGCCCCGGCCGATAGCCTGTGACAGTTTGTCCTCCTGAACGGCGAGATCCATGCTGTGGGCTTCTTCATCGACCACAATGGAGCTGACATCGGCAGGTGACATGGCATTGATGACGTACTGCGCCGGACTCTCATTCCAGAGAATGATGTCAACACGCTCACCGGCCAGCTCATTCGATACCGCCTGCACGCGCGAACCGCGCATGCCGACACAGGCACCCACCGGATCGATACGGCGGTCGTTACTCTTTACGGCGATTTTTGCCCGCAGACCAGGATCGCGAGCCGCACCGAGAATCTCGATCAGGCCCTGACCGACCTCGGGGACCTCAATCTTGAATAGCTCGAGCAGGAACTGTGGCGAAGTTCTGGTCAAAAACAGCTGCGGACCACGCGGCTCGGAACGGACTTCGCGCAGCAGGGCCTTGATACGGTCCTGCGGCCTGGCAGGCTCACGCGGCATCATGTGTTCGCGGGGAATAAAACCCTCGGCATTACCGCCGAGGTCCATATAGACACCGTTGCGGTCAACACGTTTTACGACGCCCGACAACAGCTGACCAACCCGTCCTTCAAATTCCTCGACGACCTTCTTCCGTTCTGCTTCGCGCACCTTCTGCACGATGACCTGCTTGGCGGTCTGTGCAGCAATGCGGCCGAACTCTACCGAGGGGATCAGCTGCTCTACATACTCGCCCGGCTCAGCCGCCGCGTCGATATCGACCGCGTCGATCATGCGCAGTTCGCGATCGGGAATCTCAAGCTCGGTAGAGTCATCAGCGAAGACCTTCCAGCGACGGAAAGTGTCATATTCGCCAGTAATACGGTTGATGTTGACGCGCACATCAACATCATCATTGCCGTATCGCTTGCGGGTCGCTGAAGCCAGCGCAGCCTCCAGCGCCTCAAAAATGATTTCGCGGTCAACCGCCTTCTCGTTTGAGACGGCTTCGGCCACCAGCAGAATTTCCTTACTCATATCGGTACACCTGCGTGCAGTTCCTTCGCTTCATGCAAGGCTGGTCAAAATTCCGGAACCAGCCGTATCAGTTCAATATCGTCAATCGGCACCGTCAACTCAGTACCGTCAACCTGAAGCCGGGCCTTGTCACCATCCCGGCCAATCAGCACCCCGGCAAACCGGCGGCGCCCGTCAATCATCGCCCGGAACTTTCCTTTTACCGGCTGGCCGGCAAACCGGTCGAAGTGCGCAGGTTTCACCAATTTCCGGTCCATACCCGGAGACGAGACCTCGAGGTCATAGTCACCCTGAATCGGATTCTCCACGTCCAGCAAGCCGCTTATCTGCCGGCTTACTGCTTCGCAATCTTCGACGCGAATGCCCTCAGGCCGGTCGATAAACAGGCGGAGCACTCCACTGCCGCCGGCAAAAATGAGCTCCAGATCCGAGAGTTCATAGCCCAGCGCCTCTATCGTCGGCTCCAGCAAGGCAATCAGTTGTATACGGCCCTTGCTCATCACGCCTCACCTGGGTTTCGTGCCCCAGTATTTGCAGGGAGCAGAAACAAAAAATGGGCCATTGGCCCACCCTTGCTGCACCCCAAATCTTCCCTGCCGCCCGGGTGCGGGCTTTCGCCGTGCAATACCGCAAAAAAACAAAGCCCCGCGCGGGGCCATTTCAAACGATAAATGGTAGCGGGGGTAGGATTCGAACCTACGACCTTCGGGTTATGAGCCCGACGAGCTGCCAGACTGCTCCACCCCGCACCAGCGCAGCTGTGCATGGTAGCCATTTCGTAGCGGTGAGGCAACCGTCCGGAATCGAAGAGGAAGCGTGCCGGGATCAGATCAGTGCAGCAGCATGTGCACAGAGGTCAAGGAGACGGTTCGGGAACAGGCCAATACCGAGCAGCAGCAAGGCATTGACGCTGAGAACGACCTTGAAATCCATGGCCACACCTTGCGTACTGGCCGTTCCGCCATTATCGAACAACATCAGGCGTATGACGCGCAGGTAGTAGAAAGCACCGATCACGGAGGTCAGCACACCGACTATCGCCAGGCCGATATAGCCGGAATTCAGCAAGGCGGAAAGGACCCACCACTTCGCATAAAAACCCGCCAGCGGCGGAACGCCAGCCATGCTGAACATCAGCAGCACCATCATCAGGGTAAACCATGGACTGCGCTGCCAGAGACCGCGCAGATCATCAAGATCGTTCACCTCCTCGCCCTGGCTACCCAGCATCACAAGGAAGCCAAAGGCTCCAGCGGCCATAATCACATATACGATCGTGTAGAAGAGCGCAGCCTGTATGCCGCCCGGACTACCCGCCATCAGCCCCAGCAAAATAAATCCGACATGCGAGATCGTGGAGTAAGCGAGCATGCGGCGGATGTTCGTCTGCGCAATAGCCGCGACATTGCCGAGCACCAGCGACAGTACAGCAAGCGCTGCGAGCATTGGTTCCCAGAACGAAGCCAGGCCCGCCGAGCCCTCCACCAGAATGCGGATCGCCAACGCCAGGGCTCCGAGTTTTGGTGCCGCACCAACATAGAGAGTGACTGAGGTTAAAGCACCGTCATAAACATCGGGTAACCACATATGAAATGGTACGGCACCAAACTTGAAGGCTATGCCTGCGACCATAAATCCGAGGCCAACCCACAGACCGACAACATCAGACTGGGCGGCTATGGCGGTCTGCAGTTCGCCAATCTGCAGCGTCCCGGTAATGCCATACACAAGAGACATACCGTAAAGCAAAGTACCGGACGCAATTGCACCCAGCACGAAATACTTGATCGCCGCCTCGGCAGAGCGGGATGAGTCGCGGTCAAAGGCAACCATCGCGTACAAGCTGAGCGAAAGAATCTCCAGCCCGATATAGCTGACCAGCAAGCTGTAGCCCGAGGCCAGCACCATGATGCCGAGCAGACCAAACAATCCGAGAACGTAGTACTCGCCAAAATGCAGGTTCTTGCCGCGCAGATAGGGACGTGAGTAGAGGAACACCGTCGCCACTGCAGTTACAGC
Source organism: Gammaproteobacteria bacterium (assembly GCA_049290495.1). GTDB lineage: Bacteria > Pseudomonadota > Gammaproteobacteria > Steroidobacterales > SHZI01. Next base: position 10,392 of record JBATNV010000140.1, read on the forward strand.
GAACAGCTTGAGCACCCTCGCCAGTCCATCGGCAACGTATGCACCGCCTGATGCAAAATGCGCGCTACTGTCAGGGTTGTTTCCGATCAACACCCATGCCACACCAGCCAGCAGGAATATCGCGAGCAGGTAGGTCACATCACGCGCGCTATCGCGTACGAACAGATCGACGATCAGCAACACACAGATACCGCTGGCCAGAACAATCTCAGGCAACAGGACGGACAACTCCATGGACCAGTGATTCATAGTCCCGCCTGCAGCTTCGACTGCATAATATGCACGGCCAGATGATCGACGCTTGCAGACATCACGTCAGCAAGAGGCGCTGGCCACAAGCCCAGCCAAAGCACGCCACCGGCTACAAGAAGGAAAACCAGCATCTCGCGGGCAGAAATATCGACAAGACTGGCGACAGACGTGTTTGCCACTGCACCGAATATGACGTTTTTCAGCAGCCAGAGCATATAGGCGGCACTCAGGATCAGGGTCATCGAGGCCAGAAAGGCATACCAGAAGCCGGCCTTGAAGCTCGCAAGAATGACCAGGAACTCACCGACAAACCCTGATGTTCCCGGAAGACCGGTGTTTGCAAAAACAAATAAAACCATGAACGCCGCAAAGCGTGGCATGACATTTACCACGCCACCATAGTCAGAAATTTTCCGCGTGTGCATCCGGTCGTACAACACCCCGACGCAGAGAAACAACGCACCGGAAATAAAGCCATGCGAAATCATCTGGATCATCCCGCCTGAAAGCCCCATCGCGATACCGGCGGTGCTGCCGGTATTCGCAATGATGGGCCAGGCGATGAAGAATCCGAGTGTGACAAAGCCCATATGCGCGACTGACGAGTATGCGATGAGCTTCTTCATGTCCTGCTGCACGATGGCGACGAAGCCGATATAAATCACCGCAACCAGTGACAGGAAGATCATCAACCCGGACAGCTGTCCGCTGGCGTCGGGCGTGATGGGCAGACTGAAACGGATGAAACCATAGCCGCCCATCTTGAGCAGAACGGCAGCCAGAATCACCGAGCCGCCGGCAGGCGCTTCCACATGTGCATCTGGCAACCAGGTGTGCACCGGCCACATGGGCACCTTTACGGCAAACGCAGCGAGGAAAGCCAGAAAAATCAGTATCTGCTCGGTCTGGCTCAGTGGCAGCTGCTGAAAGACGAGAATGCTGTAACTCCCCGACTTCAGATACAGGTAGATCAGCGCGATCAGCATGAATACCGAGCCGAGGAAGGTATACAGAAAGAATTTCAGGGTCGCATAGATCCGGCGTTCACCACCCCAGACACCGATGATGATGAACATCGGGATCAGCATCGCCTCCCAGAGCACGTAGAACAGCAAGGCATCTACAGCGGCAAATACGCCGATCATCAAGCCTTCGAGAATCAGAAAGGCCGCAAAGTATTCCGCCGTACGCGAACGGATAACATTCCAGCCAGCGAGCACGACGATTGGTGTCAGAAAGGTCGTGAGCAGGATCAACGGCATCGAGAATCCGTCTACGCCGAGGTAGTACTCGACGTTAAAGGCGCGGATCCAGGGCATGCGTTCGACAAACTGCATATCGGCTGTCGCCGCATTGAAGTCCGTCCATAACGGCAAACTGAGTACAAAACAGAGTATTGAAATGGCAAGTGCCAGCAGACGATCGGCACGCAGTCCCTTGCCGTCGGCAGCCGGTTTTCCAGCACTCGTTCGCCCCACCGCGAGTACCAGCAAGCCGCCGATTATCGGCAGCCAGATCAATATGCTCAGTATTCCCACGTGTACCCCATCGTCTGGCTGATATCAGCCGGTAATCAACAACCAGCCAACAAGCACAGCGAGTCCGGCAATCATTGCGAACGCATAGTGGTACAGATAGCCAGACTGCAACTGGCGTGCAACCTGCGACGCCCAGTCCACAAGCCGCGCACTTCCGTTCACCATCCCGTTATCGATCACTGCTTCGTCACCGACCCGCCAGAGGAATCGTCCCAGGACGGTACTGCCGCGCGCAAAGACCTTCTGGTTGAAATCATCGAAGTAGTACTTGTTGATCAGCAAGGTATAAATGCCACTGAACTGCTTGCGCAGCCGTTCCGGCAGGGCTGGATTCTTCAGGTACAGGTACCAGGCACACAGGACACCACCCAAGGCAATCCAGGGTACCGGCATAGTGAGTGCATGGAGAACATAGGCCGCGGGACCGTGAAACTCAGCCGCGCCTTCGCGGAGGACATCGTTGACCTCATTGGTGAAGATGGCGCCACCGAAATAGCTGCCGAACACCACCGAATCGATTGTCAGCCAGCCCAGAATTGCCGATGGCACAGCGAGCAGTACAAGCGGCAGCCAGACAACCATCGACGGCTCGTGCAGATGTTCCTTCGCATGCGGATCCAGCCGTTCAGCACCGTGGAATACCAGAAAAAACATCCTGAACGAATAGAGCGCAGTGACGAATACGCCGATCATCAGACACCACCAGGCGTAGCCGGCACCGGTCCGGTGTGCGGCGCCGACCGCCTCGATGATTGCGTCCTTGGAAAAGAAACCTGCGAAACCGGGAAACCCGATCAGGGACAGGGAGCCGACCAGACTGGTCAGCCAGGTAATGGGCAGGTAGCGCCACAGTCCGCCCATCTTGCGAATGTCCTGCTCATGATGAAGGGCGATGATCACTGAACCCGCGGCAAGGAACAGCAATGCCTTGAAGAAGGCGTGGGTCATCAGATGAAAAATACCCGCCGCGTAGGCAGATGCACCCAGCGCGACGGTCATATAGCCGAGCTGGGACAGGGTCGAATACGCCACCACACGCTTGATGTCGTTTTGCACAACACCGAGAAACCCGGTAAACAGCGCGGTCGTGGCACCGACCACCATGACGACCGACAAGGCGGTCTCGGAATGCTCAAAAAGGGGCGACATCCGGGCAACCATGAAGATACCAGCCGTCACCATGGTGGCGGCATGGATCAGCGCCGAAATCGGCGTGGGGCCTTCCATCGAATCGGGCAGCCATACGTGGAGCGGCATCTGTGCCGATTTACCCATCGCACCGATGAACAGCAGGATGCAGGCTAGTGTCATAACCGACCACTGGCTGTCGCCCAGTACCTGGATTGTCTGGTTGCTCATCACGTCGGCACCGGCAAAGACGGTTGCGTAATCAAGACTGCCAGTCGCCATGAGGACCAGCGCAATGCCGAGCAAAAAGCCGATATCACCGATCCGGTTAACGAGAAACGCCTTCATGTTGGCGAAAATTGCCGTAGGGCGCGTATACCAGAAGCCGATCAGCAGGTAGGAAACGACACCGACCGCTTCCCAGCCAAAGAACAACTGCATGAAGTTATTCGCCATGACCAGCATCAGCATGGCAAAGGTAAACAGGGAGATATAACTGAAGAAGCGCTGGTAGCCGGCATCGTCATGCATGTAACCGATGGTATAGATATGCACCATCAGTGAAACCGAGCTGACGACCACCATCATCAGGGCGGTTAGCCGGTCGACCAGAAAGCCGACCTGCATATGCACGCCATCGACCACTGCCCAGGTATAGACGGTGCCATTGAAGGCCGGCGCCCCGTCAAATACCTGCGCCTTGAGCACGACAAGCGACAATATAAAAGAGGCACCGACACCGAGGATCGTTACGGTATGTGCACCGGCCCGCCCTATCGACGATCCGAACAGACCGGCCAGCAATGCAGCCGCAAGCGGACAGAGAACGATCGCCAGATAGATATTCTCCATCACATCAACCCTTCAGGATGTCCATTTCCTGGACATTGATGCTGCGGCGATTCCGGAACAGCACCACGAGAATAGCCAGCCCGATTGCCGATTCGGCGGCAGCGACCGTCAGTATGAAAAACACGAAAACCTGTCCCGCCGGATCATCCAGGTAGCGCGAAAATGCGATGAAATTGAAGTTGACCGCAAGCAGCAGCAACTCCACGCACATCAGCAGGACAATGACATTCTTCCGGTTCAGGAAAATTCCCGCCACGCTGATTGCAAACAGCAGTGCCGAGAGCGTCAGATAATGCTCGAGAGATACCATCAGTCCTTCTCCGCCTCCATGCTGACCAGCTTCACGCGGTCCTCGCGGCGTACACGGACCTGCGCCGAGATATCCTGCGTCTTGATTCCCGGGCGCTTGCGCATGGTCAGGAGAATGGCGGCCACAATCGCCAGCAGCAGCAGCATCGCGGCGAGTTCAAACGGGTACAGGTACTGTGTGTAAATCACCTTGCCGAGTTCCGCGGTACTTGAGTACGCCGCATCGCGCGGCACCAGTACCCGATCGACCGGCATGCCTTCATTTCGCCACCAGATCAGGCCCGCAAGCTCGAGGATGACGATACCTGCAACGATGGCACCAACCGGTGCATACCGCGCAAAGCCCTCACGCAAACTCGAGGTATTTACGTCGAGCATCATTACGACGAACAGGAACAACACCATCACGGCACCGACATAGACCAGTACAAGCACGATGGCCAGAAACTCGACCTCCAGCAACAGCCAGAGTACGGCACTACTGACAAAGGCCAGGATCAGGGAAAGTACCGCATGCACGGGGTTGCGAACGGTGATTACGGCAATGGCCGCACCGATCAGCGTTACAGCTGCTGAATAAAAAAGTATTGTTGCGAACATCCCAGCTTACCCTCTACCGGTAACGCGCATCTGCGGCGCGGTCCGCAGCGATGCTCGCCTCATACTTGTCGCCGACCGCAAGCAGTTTGTCTTTGCTCATGATGTTCTCGCCACGGTCTTCCATGTGGTATTCGAGAACCCGCGTCAGGACAATGGCATCTACAGGGCAGGATTCCTCGCAGAAGCCACAATAAATACACTTGAACAGGTCGATGTCATAGCGCGTGGTGCGGCGAGTCCCGTCGGGGCCGACATCAGAGTCGATGGTAATCGCCGCTGCCGGACAGGCAGCCTGGCACAACTTGCAGGCGATGCACCGTTCTTCGCCATTCGGGTAACGGCGCTGCGCAAGCAGGCCGCGGAATCGCGGCGACTGTGGCGTCTTCTCCTCGGGGTAATTAATCGTAAGCTTGGGCGCGAAGAGATGACGCAGCGTAACCCGTAGTCCTTGCAACAAGTCCCACAGGGCCAGCGTTTTTACCGCACTGACAAGCGCGTTCATATGAACGAAACCTGTTGATACCGCATCTTCATGTACTCCAGGGGCCGACGTGCAGCGCTGCCAGCAAGCCTTCGATCACGATCCAGACCAGCGTTACGGGAATAAACGCCTTCCAGCCAAGGCGCATGATCTGGTCGTAGCGATAGCGCGGAAAGGTCGCTCTGGCCCACAGGAAAAAGAACAGGAAGAAAGCGATCTTCACGCACAACCAGTGCAAGCCTGGCAGCCGGATCAGTTCAAAAACCGTACCGTCAAGAAAAGCCAGCCCATCACCGGCAAACGGCGACAGCCAGCCGCCAAGAAACATCACAGCAGTAAGAGCCGAGATCAGCAGCATGTTGGCGTATTCGGCGAGGAAGAAAATCGCGAATGCCACTCCTGAGTACTCGACGTGAAAGCCCGCAACGATCTCTGACTCACCTTCCGCGACGTCGAATGGTGCGCGGTTGGTCTCGGCCAGACCGGAAATGAAGTAGACGATAAACAGGGGGAACAGTGGCAACCAGAACCAGCTGAACAACCCACCAGACTGCGCCTCGACGATCTTGCCGAGATTCATGCTGCCACTGGCCATCAACACGCCGACAAGCGCAAAGCCCATGGCGATCTCGTAGGCGACCATCTGTGCCGCCGAGCGCATTGCACCCAGTAGTGCGTACTTGGAATTGGTCGCCCAGCCCGCCAGGATGATGCCGTACACGCTCAGTGACGTCAGCGCGAGTACATAGAGCAGGCCGGCATCGATGTCCGCAATCGCAAAGCCTGGAAACAACGGAACCACAGCCCAGGTCGCAAGGGCCGGGACTATCGCCAGTAGAGGCGCAACAACAAACAGGAAGCGGTTCGAATTGGCCGGAATGACCACTTCCTTGATCACCAGCTTGATGGTATCGGCAAACGGCTGGAACCAGCCCTTGGGACCAACCCGGTTGGGGCCCACGCGCATCTGCATGTAGCCGATGATCTTGCGCTCGCCATAGGTCAGGAATGCCACGCACAGAATCACGGTTATGGTGAGCGGCAGGACCTGCACCAGGATCACGATCACTTCACGCAGCTGATCAGGCAGCGCAAACCAGAGGCCCTGAATGAATTGAATGACTGCCATGGCGACGTCCGGTTCCCTAAGCCGTTTCGAGCTTGCTGGCGCGCGCCGCGCACGCTTCGCGCGTCAACTGCAGGGCCGGCGTGCGACGCACGACTGCATCGATCTGGTACATCGGAATGTCCAGCGCAACGATTGAAATATCTGCGGAGGTCGGTGCCGGCGGAATCGAGCTCGCCAGCACTACATTGTGCGGTTGAACCGGCGGAACCAGGCTGCGAAACTCCGTCAGGATCTCGTCTGCCGAGACATATTCACAATCCGGCACCTGCAGCAGATTGCCGAGCACGCGCAGGACTTTCCAGCCCGGACGGCTCTCGCCAACCGGGCTGGCGACGCCACTGAAGCTCTGCCACCGGCCTTCGCCGTTGACAAAGGTACCGGCAGTCTCGGCAAAGGTTCCGATCGGTAATACAACGTCCGCATGCGCATTCAGTACGTCGCCCAGATAGGGCGTTAGCGCCACAACGAATCCTGCGGCCTGCACCGCCGCTACTGACTGCTCCGCGTTACTGCAATCCTGATCGGGCTCGCAGCCCAGCAGCACCAGTGTCTTGGGCGGGTGCTGAAGCATCTGTGCAAAGTTGCGTCCTGTACCGTTAGTCGCTGCGCCACCAACTCCGCGATGGGGAAGCACTCCTGCCAGGGCAAGACCCGCAGAATTCGCGCCTTCGGAGAGATAGCCGAGTTCAGCGCCGGACACATGCGCCAGTTCACTGGCCATCTGGCGCAGATCAGCAAAGCGGGGATGCCGGCCTGCGATCTGTCCAAGGATGATGACTGCCCGCTTGCCTGCTGCCGTGGCTGCTTTGAGGCGCACAGCGATTGACGCAGCCTCTGCATCGCCTACGGCAGCGAAACGACGCATGCCGCTGACCAGATCTACCCCGGTCTCGATGTACCCGGCAACCGGGTGCAGGTATTCATAGCGCAGTGGATTCACGAACAGCACTGCGGCACCGCTGATAGCCGCCTTGCGCACGCGATGCGCGAGAATGGGCGCTTCACGCCGCAGGTTGGAGCCGATTACCAGAATCGCATCCGCTGATTCTATTTCGGCCAGCGAAACGCCCAGTGACGGGAACACCGGATCGCGCTCCTCCAGCCGGAAATCACGGCGACGCAGCCGGTGATCGATATTTTCAGAGCCGAGGTGGCGCAGCAGACGCTGCAGCAGATAGCCCTCCTCCAGCGTCGCCGAAGGTGCCGCCCAGGCGCCCAGGCCAGCGCCGCCATCCTCGCAGGCTGCCCCGCTCAGCTTGCTCGCCGTCAGTTGCAGGGCTTCTTCCCAACCGGCAATCCGCCATTCCCCGTTTTCACGGATCATCGGCTGCTGCAGGCGGTCGGGTGCATAGATGCCGGCATAACTGAAACGATCCCGGTCGGAAAGCCAGGTCTCGTTGATCTCTTCATTGACCCGCGGAACCACTCGCTTCACACGCCCGAGCAGTACGTGCGCCGACAGACTGGAACCGACACAGTCATGCGGCGCAACCGTCGGCAGTGATTGCATTTCCCAGGCCCGGGCGCTGAAACGATAGGGCTTGTTGTTCAGCGCACCGACCGGACAGAGATCGATCACGTTCCCGGACAGCTCATGGTCGACGGTACTGCCCACGAAGGTCGCAATCTGTGTGCGTTCGCCACGACCGATGGTACCCAGCTCCTGGATGCCGGCGATCTCTGTCCCGAAACGGACGCAGCGGGTACAGAGAATGCAACGGGTCATGTCAGTTGAAATCAGCGGACCGATATCCTTGTCGCTGAACGAACGCTTGCCCTCGGCAAAGCGGGCGATATCGCGGCCAAAGCCCATGGCCAGATCCTGCAACTCACACTCACCACCCTGATCGCAGATCGGGCAATCCAGCGGGTGGTTGATGAGCAGAAACTCCATCACGGCTCGCTGCGCCCCGATGGCCTTTTTCGAGCGCGTAGCAACCTTCATGCCATTGGTAACCGGCGTGGCACAGGCCGGCAGCGGCTTGGGCACATTGGCCACATCGACCAGGCACATCCGGCAATTTGCCGCCACAGACAGCTTCTCGTGATAACAGAAGCGCGGCACATAGATGCCTGCACGGTCAGTTACCGCGATCAGCATCTCACCTGGCCGGGCGTCTAGTTCGACGCCATTCACTTCAACCTTGATGCTGCCGTCGCTCATGCGGCTTCGATCCGTGACTCAACGATTGACCGGCCCCGATGCTGGATCATGTATTCAAATTCGGGCATGAAGTGACGCAGAAAGCTCTGTACTGGCCAGGCCGAGGCATCGCCAAACGCGCAGATGGTGTGGCCTTCTATGTGGCCGGCGACATCCAGCAGCAGATCGAGATCCTTGCGCTCCGCCTCGCCGGCAAGCACGCGGGAAAGCAGGCGGTACATCCAGCCCGTACCTTCGCGACATGGCGTGCACTGGCCGCAGGACTCAGCGAAATAAAAGCGCGACAGCCGGCGGAGTACGCTCACCATGCAGGTCGTTTCATCCATCACGATTACCGCACCGGTACCGAATGAGGTACCGATACTCTTGAGACTGTTGTAGTCCATCGTGGCGTCCATGATCAGTTCGCCCGGTACGACATACACGGAGGAACCGCCGGGGATTACCGCCTTGAGTCGTCGTCCGTCACGCACACCGCCAGCGATTTTCAGCAACTCCCGGAACGGGATGCCCATGGGCAATTCAAAATTTCCTGGCCGCTCTACATGCCCGGAAACCGAGAAAATGGCCGTGCCGCCCGAGCCCTCGGGGCCCAGATCAGCAAACCACTTTGGTCCCCGGCGCAGAATCGTCGGCACCAGGGCAAACGACTGCGTGTTATTGATGGTTGTCGGACGGCCATACAGACCGAAAGCGGCCGGAAACGGCGGCTTGAAGCGGGGCTTGCCCGGCTTCCCTTCCAGGGACTCGAGCAGGCCGGTTTCCTCGCCGCAGATATAGGCACCCGCGCCGATGAAGGCATGCAAATCAAAATCGATTCCGGAACCACGCATATTCCGGCCCAGAAGGCCGGCAGCGTAGGCTTCTTTCAATGCCGCCTCAAAGACCGGAAAAGGCTCATCGATGAACTCGCCGCGTATGTAGTTGTAACCGACGGTCGTACCCATCGCGAATCCGCCGATGGCTATCCCCTCGATGATCGCGTGCGGGTTATAGCGCAGGATGTCCCGGTCATGGCAGGTACCAGGCTCGCTTTCATCCGAGTTGCAAACCACGTACTTCTGGCCGGGCGCATCCTTTGGCATGAAGCTCCACTTCACACCCGTCGGAAAACCTGCTCCACCGCGTCCGCGCAGGCCAGAGGACTTCACGCCGTCGATGACCTCCTCCCGGCTCATGCCGCCGGAAAGAATCTTCTCCCAGACTTCATAGCCACCGAGTTTGCGATAGGTTTCCAGACTGGCCGGACGGTCATGCCCGAGCGTCTGGTAACAGACCAGGCTCTGTTCGTATATGCGTTGTTCGCTCACGGTCAGTGCCCTGCCGACCTGGTGACGTTATCGAGGATCTCATCGACCTTCGCCGGGGTCAGGTTCTCATGGTACTTGTGGTCAATCATCATCATCGGTGCCCCACAGCAGGCAGCCAGGCACTCTTCTTCACGCTTCAGATAGAACTGTCCGTCTGCTGTGCTTTCACCCGCCTTCACGCCCAGTTTCTTTTCAAGGTAAGCAAGAATATTCTCGCCGCCCCTGAGCATGCACGAGATGTTCGTACACACCGAAATACTGTGCTGTCCGACTGGTTTGGTCTCGAACATCGAATAGAAAGCCGCAACTTCATAGACCTGTATCGGTGGCAGGCTGAGATAAGCGGCAATTGCGTCCATCAGTTCGGGGGTGAGATAGCCATGGTTCTCGTGCTGTGCCGCATGTAAAGCCGCGATCACCGCGGAACGCTGCCGGCCTTCGGGAAAGCGCGCCACCCAGCTGTCGATCTCGGCACGCAGGTGCTCAGACAGGATTTTTCCCGTTTCCATTCAGTTCAGTCCCTTCGACGCACACATGGCTAGCGATCCACCTCGCCGAACACGATGTCCTGCGTGCCAATCACTGCCACAACATCTGAAAGCATGTGACCGACCACCATCTCGTGCATGGACGACAGATGCGCAAAGCCAGGCGCCCGGATCTTGAGCCGGTATGGCTTGTTGGCCCCGTCAGACACCAGATACACGCCAAACTCGCCCTTCGGGTGCTCCACAGCGGCATAGGCCTCGCCCGCAGGCACTGAATAGCCTTCGGTAAACAGCTTGAAGTGATGAATCAGCGACTCCATGTCACCTTTCATCTGCTCACGGCTCGGCGGTGCGATCTTGTGATCGCCAGTCATTACTGGTCCGGGGTTTGCCCGCAACCAGTCGATGCACTGGCGCACGATGCGGTTTGACTCACGCAGTTCCTCTATCCGCACCAGATAACGGTCGTAACAGTCGCCGTTTACCCCGATGGGGATATTGAAATCCATATCTGCATAGACTTCATAGGGCTGCTTCTTGCGCAGATCCCAGGCGATACCTGAACCGCGCAGCATCGGACCGGAAAAGCCCAGCTGCAATGCACGCTCCGGGCTGACCACACCGATATTTACGGTGCGCTGCTTCCAGATCCGGTTATCGGTCAGCAGCGTTTCATAATCGTCGATACAGGCAGGGAAGCGCTTGCAAAAGTCCTGCAGGAAATCGAGCAATGAGCCTTCACGCGCCTGGTTGAGGCTGCGCAATTTCTTGTCGCTGCGCCACGCTGATGGCTGAAACTTCGGCATGGTGTCGGGCAGATCGCGGTAGACACCGCCAGGCCGGTAGTAGGTGGCGTGCATGCGCGTACCTGAAACCGCTTCGTAGCAATCCATCAGGTCTTCGCGTTCCCGGAAGCAGTACAGGAACATCGTCATCGCGCCGATATCAAGGCCGTGGGCACCGAGCCACATCAGGTGATTGAGGATCCGCGTGACCTCATCGAACATTACCCGGATGTATTGGGCTCGTACCGGTACGGCGACACCAAGGAGCTTCTCGATGGCCAGCACATAACCGTGCTCGTTACACATCATGGACACGTAGTCGAGGCGGTCCATGTAGCCAATGCTCTGGTTGAAAGGCTTGCTCTCCGCCAGCTTCTCGGTGGCCCTGTGAAGCAGGCCCACGTGCGGGTCAGCTCTCTGCACAGTCTCGCCATCCATCTCGAGCACGAGACGCAATACGCCGTGCGCCGCCGGATGCTGCGGACCGAAGTTAATCGTGTAGTTCTGAAGCTCAGCCACGCGGCGGCTCCGCTGACTTCAGATCCGGCTCATAGCGGTTGTCATCACGTATCACACGCGGCACCAGTGTCCGCGGCTCGATACTCACTGGCTGGTACACCACCCGCCCCTGCTCGGGGTCGTAACGCACCTCTACATTCCCGGACATCGGGAAGTCCTTGCGAAACGGGTGACCGATAAATCCGTAATCGGTAAGAATCCGGCGCAGGTCAGGGTGGCCGTCGAACAAGATCCCGTACAGGTCAAAGGCCTCGCGTTCATACCAGTTGGCCGAAGCCCATACATCGATGACAGACGGCACGACCGGCGGATTATCCACCCCGGTGTATACGCTCAGCCTGAGCCGGTAATTTTTGCTGACCGACAACAGGTGGTAGACGACGGCAAAACGCCGCGGATCAAACTGCTGCGCAGGATCGGGCAGGACAGTGGCCCGCACCGCTGCGCGACTGAAGCCGCTGCTGGTCGCATCCTGGGTTTCCCACTCACCCTGACCCCAGGTCAGGTAATCGACGCCACACAGGTCAACGAGCATTTCGAAAGCAAAGGCGTCACGCAGAATCCGGCAGACATCGATGAGATCCGGTAGCGCGACTTCGTAGCCCAACTCACCACAGCGTGATTCCACACGCTGCAGACGTGCGCCAAAGCGCTCGCCAAGCGCAGTCAGCAATGCTTCTGTGCGCACATTCATCAAGAAACCATCCCGCTCAATGCTCGCATCCCGGATCAACGCGCGATGGTGTTGGTGCGCCGGATCTTGTTCTGCAACTGCAGAATCCCGTAGATCAGCGCCTCCGCGGTCGGCGGACAGCCGGGCACATAGACATCTACCGGTACGATCCGGTCGCAGCCACGGACTACAGCATATGAATAGTGATAGTAGCCACCACCATTGGCGCACGAGCCCATGGAGATGACCCAGCGCGGTTCAGTCATCTGGTCATAGACCTTGCGCAGGGCCGGGGCCATCTTGTTGGTAAGCGTTCCGGCAACAATCATCACATCCGATTGACGCGGACTGGGACGAAAAATTACTCCGAAACGATCGAGGTCGTAGCGGGCGGCACCTGCCTGCATCATCTCCACGGCACAGCAGGCCAGACCAAAGGTCATCGGCCACAACGAACCGGTACGCGCCCAGTTGATGAGGTTGTCCAGCCCGGTTACTACAAAACCGCGCTGCTGCAGAATCTCCGGCACCGGACGTTCTAGTCCCACTCCAGAGCTCCCTTCTTCCACTCGTAGATAAACCCGACCACCAGAATCAGGAGAAAGACGCCCATGGCGAGGATTCCGGTGAGTCCCGTTTCCTTCAGGGTGATCGCCCAGGGAAACAGAAATGCGATTTCAAGATCAAAGACGATGAACAGAATTGCGACCAGATAGTAGCGAACGTCAAAGCGCATGCGGCTGTCCTCGAAGGGCTCAAAGCCACATTCGTAGGGCGACAGCTTCTCGGCATACTTCTGTCCATTGCCGATCAGGAAACCGAGCCCGAGCAGAACCAGCCCGATACCCAGTGCCACACAAAGAAAGATATATACCGGTAAATAGTTGTTCAGCACGGGCGCTCCTTCGACCCACGACTGACCAGCGAATTCTCATTCGCGGCTATGCTGATCTGATGGTGCCGACGGCGAGACTCGAACTCGCACAGCTTACGCCACCGCCCCCTCAAGACGGCGTGTCTACCAATTCCACCACGTCGGCACTAGAAAAAATCAATTCGCCTGCTTGTCTGCCGGCGCCTCGGGTACCGGAGCCGGCGGCAATGCCGGCAGCGTGACCGTCGGCGCCTGCGCATCCTTTTCCTTGGGCCCGATCACAGGCAGGCCCGGATCCGGTAAAGCGGCAGTCTCCGCCGCGACATCCAGTACGCTCTTCGGAGCCTCGCGCTGGGTACCCAGATACGCAAGCCCGAGACTGGTGCAGAAGAATATTGTTGCAAGGATCGCCGTAGACCGCGACAGGAAATTAGTCGAGCCTCGCGCACCGAATACCGTGCCCGAGGCACCTGACCCGAAGGCTGCACCGGCATCAGCACCCTTGCCGCGCTGAATAAGGATCAGCCCGACCATCATCACGCCCACGAGTACGTGTACAACCAGCACAATTGTGTTCAGGTTAGTCATCAATAACTCTCTGCCGCCGCCTTGCAAATACCGAGAAACCCGGCCGCTTCCAGCGAGGCGCCGCCGATCAGTCCACCGTCTATGTCTGCCATCGCGAAGAGGTCCTTCGCATTGGAAGCCTTAACGCTGCCGCCATAAAGGATACGTGCAGCGGCCGCGATTGTAGCATTGCGTCGCGCCAGCGTTGCCCGTATCTCTGCATGTACTTCCTGTGCCTGCATCGGTGTCGCTGTACGTCCGGTGCCGATCGCCCAGACCGGCTCATAAGCAACGAGCCCCGCCGCAAAAGCCTCGATGCCCACGACATCAAGCACTGCCCCCAGCTGTCGGCGCACGACATCCAAGGTTGCCGCCGCATCCCGCTCAGCCAGGGTCTCGCCGACGCACAGAATAGGTGTGAGGCCACATCGCAGGGCTGTAGCAACTTTGGCAGCAACCACAACATCTGTCTCGCCATACAGGGCCCGGCGCTCTGAATGACCAATGATGACGTACTTGCAGCCCACCTCCCGCAGCATGCTGGCTGCAACTTCACCGGTAAACGCACCGGCATCTTCCGCTGCAATATTCTGGGCACCGAGCTGAATAACGCTATCGTGGATAGCCGCAGAAATCTCGGCCAGGTAGACGTACGGCGGGCAAACCACTACATCGGCACGGAACTGCATTGGCAGGCCAGTTCGCAGGGCGCTGATCAGGGCGCTGTTTTCAGCGCGACTGCCGTTCAGCTTCCAGTTTCCAGCCACGAGGGGCCGCCGATTTGACATACGAGACTCCGGGGAGACGGGCGCGCAAAGCACGGTGCGGCCCGAAAATGACGGCGCAGGTTAGCCTCAGCCCGGCCGAAAATCAACGCAGATCAGGCATTTGCAGCCTGACGCACTGCCTCCGCCAACTCTTCGGTCAAACGATCGACCTCGGCATGGTCATCTCCTTCGACCATCACGCGCACGACCGGCTCGGTACCTGAAGCGCGCAGAACCACCCGCCCACGGCCGGCGAGCTGTTGTTGAGCCTTGAGCACCGCTGCCTGAACCGGCGTCGAGCCGTCCAGATCCAGCCTTCTGCTCATCCTGACGTTGACCAGCTTCTGAGGATAGCGCGGCATGCCGGCAACCAGATCAGCAAGCGTGGCACCGGTTCTCTTGACCACACTGAGCACCTGCAGCGCACTGATCAGGCCATCTCCGGTTGTCGTCTTGTCGAGACAAAGCAGATGACCAGAGGTCTCGCCACCCAGCCGACCGCCCTTCTCGCGCAGCAGCTCGAGCACATAGCGATCGCCGACCTTGGCGCGCAGAAATTCAATGCCGAGTTCACCGAGACCACGCTCAAGTCCGAAATTACTCATCAGGGTTCCGACGACCGGACCCCGCAGCTCTCCGCTTTTTTGCCAGGCAGTGGCCAGGACCCAGAGCAGCTGATCGCCATCGACCAGTGCACCCGTATGGTCGGCCATGAGCAGCCGGTCGCCATCGCCGTCGAGCGCAATACCGAGATCCGCACGCACGCCTGTGGTCGTAAGCTGTAACAGCTCAGGCTTCATCGAACCGCAGCCGTCATTGATGTTCCGGCCGTTCGGCGAACAGCCGATCGGGACAATCTCTGCGCCGAGTTCGGTCAGGACACGTGGCGCAACCTTGTAGGCGGCACCATGCGAGCAGTCGATAACAATCTTCAAACCGTCGAGTCTCAGATCGGGTGGAACCGTTGAGATGCAGAAATTCTGGTAGGACTGCAACGCGTTCTCAACCCGTTTGGCACGGCCCAGATGACTGGATTCCCGGGTGATCGCTGGCGATTCAAGGCGTTCTTCTATCGCTGCCTCGATGGCATCGGAAAGCTTGCTGCCTTCCCGGTCAAAGAACTTGATTCCGTTGTCCTGATAAGGGTTGTGCGACGCGCTGATCACTACACCGAGATCCGCGCCCAGCGTCCGGGTGAGATAGGCGATGCCCGGCGTGGGCAGCGGCCCGACCAGCAGAACATCCATCCCGGCCGCAACGAAGCCCGCCTCCAGAGCCGACTCGAACATATAGCCGGACACCCGGGTGTCCTTGCCGATCAGCACCTTGCCCCCCTGAGGTGCGAGCACGTGAGCAGCAGCACTGGCCAGGCGCAGGGCAAACTCTGCGGTCATCGGATACTCGCCGACCTGCCCGCGGATTCCATCGGTACCAAACAGTTTTCTACTCACTCAGATACTCCGGTTCTGGCCATGACATTCTGCACTGGCTGCCTAAATCAGGCCTTCAACAGCATCCAGTGTGCGGAAGACATCCGCAGTTGCCGCGACATCATGCACCCTGACAATCCGGGCTCCGCGCTGCCGGGCCGCCATCGCGAGCGCAAGACTGCCGGGCAGCCGGTCGTCCACGGCCCTGCCCAGAAGTTCGCCCAACATGCTCTTGCGCGACAGCCCGACCAGCACCGGAAAGCCGGTGACGACCAGCGCATCCAGGCTGCGCAGCAGGCTGAGATTGTGGTCAAGGTTTTTGCCGAAGCCGAAACCGGGATCGAGTATAAGGCAATCGCGGGGCACACCTGCTGCCATGCATTCAGCCGCTCGCTGCAACAGAAAGGCCTTCACCTCAGCCACGACATCGACATAAGCCGGCCGTTGCTGCATCGTCTGCGGATCACCCTGCATGTGCATCAGGCACACCGGGAGCCCTGTCTCCACAGCTGCCGCCAGTGCGCCTGGTCGCCTCAGCGCGCTGACGTCATTGATCATATCGGCACCGGCGGCTGCCGCAGCGCGCATCACTGGCGGACTGGAGGTATCGACCGAGATGGCAATATCACCTGCCTTGCGCAGCCTCTCGATAACCGGAATTACGCGCTGAAGCTCTTCTTCGACACCAGGTGAAACCGCTCCAGGCCGGGTAGATTCTCCGCCGACATCGACTATGTCAGCTCCTTCAGCGATGAGCTTCAGACCCTGCGCAACGGCAGCCTCAGCATAGCGATAGTGGCCACCATCCCAGAAGGAATCTGGCGTGACGTTGAGAACGCCCATGATCAGGCAGCGCCGCGCTGCCGGGCCAGAATCTGGCAGTAAGGAAATCATCCGGTGCAGCAAGCTACGATGAACCTGCTGACCGGATATGAGCTACCTGGCGTCTTCGAGCCGCCTAGCTGCGAGTCCGGTGCTGGCTTGCAGGCTCACCAAGGCCTGGTTCATCGCCCTTGAGCACACCGCCTGACACTGTCGCCGGAGCGCCAGGGCCACCACTGCTATCCCAACCCTCTGGCGGACGCGGTTCGCGACCAGCCATGATGTCCCTGATCTGGGTCTCGTCGATGGTTTCAAACTTCAGCAGCGCCTCAGACATGGCATGCAACTTGTCCATGTTGGCGGTGAGAATGCCCGACGCCAGTCGATAGTTCGAATCGATGATCTTGCGCACCTCTTCATCGATGGCGTGGATCGTGACATCTGAAACCTGCTTGTGGCTGGTCACGCTACGGCCAAGAAACACCTCACCGTCTTCTTCCGTATAGGTCAAGGGTCCAAGCCGTTCGGACAGGCCCCACTTGGTGACCATGTTCCGCGCAATCTCTGTCGCCCGTTCAATGTCGTTCGAAGCACCGGTGGTTACGGCGTCATTACCAAACACGAGCTCCTCAGCAATACGCCCGCCGAACAGGCTCGCGATCTGGCTGTTGAGGCGCCGCTTGCTGTAGCTGTAGCGATCTTCCTCAGGCAGGAACATCGTGACGCCAAGCGCCCGGCCTCGCGGAATGATGCTGACCTTATAGACGGGATCATGGTCGGGAACAGAAAGCCCGACGATTGCATGACCCGCCTCGTGGTAGGCGGTCAGACGACGTTCGGCTTCGCTCATCACCATCGAGCGCCGCTCAGCGCCCATCATGATCTTGTCCTTGGCTTTTTCGAACTCGTCCATGGTCACTGTGCGCCGGTTGGCGCGGGCAGCAAACAACGCGGCTTCATTCACGAGGTTGGCAAGATCCGCGCCGGAGAAACCGGGCGTGCCACGTGCGATGACTCCGGGTCGGACGTCGTCAGACAACGGCACCTTGCGCATATGGACTTTCAGTATCTGTTCGCGGCCACGCACGTCGGGCAACGGCACCACGACCTGCCGGTCGAAACGACCGGGGCGCAGCAGGGCTGGATCCAGCACGTCCGGGCGGTTGGTAGCCGCAATGACGATGACGCCCTCGCTGCCCTCGAAGCCGTCCATCTCAACCAGCAGCTGATTCAGCGTCTGTTCGCGCTCATCGTGACCGCCGCCGAGTCCGGCACCTCGATGGCGGCCGACTGCGTCGATCTCATCGATGAATATGATGCAGGGCGCATGCTTCTTCGCCTGCTCGAACATGTCCCGAACCCGCGACGCGCCGACGCCGACGAACATTTCAACGAAATCCGAGCCCGAGATGGTAAAGAACGGCACCTTCGCTTCACCGGCGATGGCGCGCGCCAGCAAGGTCTTGCCAGTGCCCGGCGAACCGACCATCAGCACGCCCTTCGGGATCTTGCCGCCCAGGCGCTGGAACTTGGCCGGATCTTTCAGGAACTCGACGATCTCTACGACTTCACTCTTGGCCTCTTCGACACCAGCGACATCCGCGAAGGTAACCTTGATCTGATCCTCACTGAGCAGTCGGGCCTTGCTCTTGCCGAAGGACATGGCGCCCCTGCCGCCGCCACCGCCCTGCATCTGACGCATGAAGTAGACCCAGACACCAATCAACAGAAGCACTGGAAAGGAATTGATGAACAGGCTGACCAGGATGCTCTGGCTCTTCGGCGGGCTCGCACTGATACGCACATTGTTTTTCTTGAGCTCACCGATCAGTGCGGTGTTGTCGGTCTCGGGACTGTAGGTGGTAAACCGGTCGCCCGTGGCCTTGAAGCCCTTGATCGTATCGCCTTCGAAGACGACCTGGTCGACCTGACCACTACTGACCAGATCCAGAAACTCGGAGTACTCAACCGAGTCGGACTGACGGGTCCCCGTACTGAAACTCTGAAAGACCGTCAGCAACACGATGGCGATGACGACCCAGAGGATGATGTTCTTGGCAAGATCATTGAGCACGTGGATGGACCTCTTGGAAACAAGACCGCCAAAATTCTGGCAGTGTTCTGCTTAGACCCTACTACAACCGAAAGTTTCTTGCTACCAGATACGTCTCCCGGTTTCCGGCCCGGGATGCTGGCGGCTTTCTCATCCGGACCGACTCAAAACGTGCACGGACGGCGTCGATATATTCCTGGAAGCCCTCGCCCTGGAACAGCTTTACCACCATATTGCCCCGTTCCCGAAGGACCTGGCCCGCGAAGTCGAGGACGAGTTCGGCCAGATACATGGTGCGTGGCTGGTCTACGGTACGCATACCACTCATATTGGGTGCCAGATCGGACAATACAAGATCAACTTTGGCCGGGCCGAGCAGGCTCAGCAAAGCCTGCAGGGTTTCGTCATCCCTGAAGTCGCCCTGCAGGATCTCTACCCCGGGCAGGGGTGGCATCTCCAGCAGATCAAGCGCCACCACCCGCCCCCGGGCACCGACGATTGAGGCCGCATACTGGCTCCAGGCGCCCGGTGCAGCACCCAGATCGACAACGACATCGCCGGGTGCCATGAGTTTCTCGACGCGCTGCAACTCCGACAGCTTGAAAATTGCCCGCGATCGCCAACCCTCCGCATGCGCCTTTTTCACGAAGGGGTCGCGCGCCTGCCTCTGCTTCCATCGTGCGCTAGAGGTGCTCTTGGCCACCTGACACCGCGATGCAATAAGCGTTCAAAGATATTCGATCCGGATAATCTCGTAATTTCGCTCCCCACCCGGAGCAATCATGGACACGAGGTCGCCCTCCAGGCGTCCGATGAGCGCGCGAGCCAGCGGTGAGGTTATGGAAATCAAACCAATCTTCATGTCTGCTTCATATTCGCCGACGATGCGATAACAGATTTCCCGACCATCGTCTTCATCAACCAGGTTTACCGTCGCGCCAAACACGATCCTGGTTGTACCCGCCAGCCGTGCCACATCGATGATTTCGGCGGTCGACACCAGCATCTCGAGTTCGCGGATCCGGCCTTCGATAAAGGCCTGCTGCTCCTTGGCCGCGTGGTATTCGGCATTCTCCTTGAGATCACCATGCGCGCGCGCTTCAGCAATCGACTGGATCACCCGGGGCCGGGATTCGGTTTTCAGGACCCGGATCTCCTCGCGGAGCTTTTCCGCCCCGACAGCCGTAATTGGAATTCTTTTCACTGTACAACTCCCGCATGCAGATCCTGCAGCCGGTTGACACTGCCGCCTTCGAGGTGATCGAGCGCGTAACTTGTGGCGATGGCTGCTGGCATGGTCGTGTAATAGGTAACTTTCTTGTGCACCGCTGCCGCGCGAATCGAATGCGACTCGCGAATGGCCTGCTTGCCTTCTGTTGTATTGACGATGAAATGAATCTCGTCGTTCTTGATCATGTCGACAACATGCGGGCGTCCTTCGCGGACCTTGTTCACCCGGCGGCAGGCGACACCAGCCTTGGCAAGCGCCACGGCGGTACCACCGGTAGCAATCAGATCGAAGCCGCGATCCAGCAGCAGCTTGCCGAGCTTTACCGCCGCCGGCTTGTCGCGGTCGCGCACCGACAGGAACGCGGTACCCCGCTGCGGCAACACCACACCCGAGGCAATCTGCGCTTTGGCATAGGCTTCGGCGAAGGTACGTCCGGTACCCATCACTTCGCCGGTCGACTTCATTTCCGGACCGAGTATCGGGTCGGCCTCCGGGAACTTGCCGAAGGGAAAAACGGCTTCTTTTACCGAGTAGAAGCCCGGAATGACCTGCACCGTGGCACCCTGCTCCACCAGCGAGATATTGAGCATGGTCTTCGCCGCAATCTTGGCAAGCGGCAGACCGGTGGCCTTGGAAACAAAGGGTACAGTCCGTGATGCGCGCGGGTTGACCTCAAGCAGATAGATTAGCCCGTTCTGGATGGCAAACTGCGTATTCATCAGGCCGACCACATTGAGCGCCTTGGCCAGCTTCGTGACCTGCTCGATCAACTCGGCCTGCGTTTCCGCACTCAGCGTTGCGGGCGGCAGCGAACAACCCGAGTCACCTGAATGGACGCCGGCCTGTTCGATATGCTCCATGATGCCGCCGATCAGGATGTCTTTCCCGTCACTCACCAGGTCGACATCAACCTCGACAGCCTGGTCAAGAAAGCGGTCCAGAAGCACCGGGGCGTCGTTCGACACATTGACCGCATCTTTCATGTAGGCGCGCAGATCGTCTTCGTTATGCACGACCTCCATCGCCCGACCACCCAGCACGAACGACGGACGGATGACCAGCGGGAAACCGACATCAGCAGCACGACGCACCGCTTCCTCTGGCGTCCGCGCCGTGCAGTTTGGCGGCTGCCTGAGGCCGAGTTGCTGTACGAGTTTCTGGAACAGCTCGCGGTCTTCGGCGATGTCGATTGAGGTCGGGCTGGTACCGACGATCGGCACACCCGCTTCTTCAAGGCGACGGGCCAGCTTGAGCGGCGTCTGGCCACCAAACTGCACGATGACGCCAACCGGCCGTTCCTTGTCGACGATCTCCATGACGTCTTCGAAGGTCAGCGGCTCGAAGTAAAGGCGGTCAGAAGTGTCGTAGTCAGTCGATACCGTTTCCGGGTTGCAGTTGATCATGATCGCTTCGTAGCCGATCTCCTTCAGCGCGAAGGCCGCGTGCACACAGCAGTAATCGAACTCGATACCCTGGCCGATACGGTTCGGGCCACCACCGAGAATCATGACTTTCTTGCGGTCACTCGGAGCCGCCTCACACTCTTCTTCATAGGTGGAATAGAGATAGGCGGTAGTGCTGACAAATTCTGCTGCGCAGCTATCGACGCGCTTGAACACCGGCCTGATGCCGGCTTTCAGCCGCTGCTGGCGTACAAAATCTTCCGACAGGTTCAACAAACCTGCCAGGCGGCTGTCGGCAAAGCCCTTGCGCTTCAGAGTTCTGAGCATGCCGGGCTGGAGCACCACGATACCGTCAGCACGGACTTTCGCCTCAAGCCGGATCAACTCTTCGATCTGGGCCAGAAACCAGGGATCTATACCGGACAGACTGGCCACTTCATCGCAGCTCATACCGTGCCGGAAGGCATCACCCACATAGAGCAGCCGGTCAGCACCAGGCATGCGCAACTCCAGGCGCAGGTGATCCATCTCTTCAGCAGAGGGCTCGGCCGGCAGCTTTTCCACCAGGCCATTGATACCCGTCTCCAGGCCGCGCAATGCCTTCTGCAGTGATTCCTGGAAGGTCCGGCCCATGGCCATGACTTCACCCACCGATTTCATTTGTGTGGTGAGACGGCTGTTGGCGCCCGGAAACTTCTCAAAGGTGAAACGCGGAATCTTCGTCACGACATAGTCGATGGTCGGTTCGAAAGAGGCCGGTGTCGCGCCACCGGTGATGTCATTACGCAACTCATCGAGTGTGTAACCGACGGCCAGCTTGGCCGCGACCTTGGCAATCGGAAATCCGGTTGCCTTAGATGCCAGCGCCGAAGAACGCGACACGCGCGGATTCATCTCGATGACGATCATGCGCCCGTCGCGCGGATTAAGTGCGAACTGCACGTTCGATCCGCCGGTATCCACACCGATGCGACGAAGCACCGCAATCGATGCATTACGCATCAACTGGTACTCCTTGTCGGTCAGTGTCTGGGCTGGTGCAACCGTGATTGAGTCACCGGTATGCACGCCCATGGCATCCACGTTCTCAATCGAGCAGATGATGATGCAATTGTCGTTGCGGTCGCGCACCACCTCCATCTCGAACTCTTTCCAGCCGATCACCGACTCTTCGAGCAGGATCTGCGTGGTCGGCGAGAGGTCAAGGCCATGGGCTGCCATTGTCTCGAATTCTTCACGGTTATAGGCAATACCACTGCCGCTGCCACCGAGTGTGAACGATGGCCGGATGATGGTCGGGAAACCGATGCGGGTCTGCGCCTGGATCGCCTCCTCAAGCGTGTGCGCGATCTCGGCATGGGCAACCGCAAGGCCGATTTCATTCATCGCCTTGCGAAAAAGTTCGCGATCCTCAGCGGTGTCTATCGCCTCGCGTGAAGCGCCGATCATCTCGACGCCAAACTTCGCGAGTACACCGTGGCGCTCGAGATCAAGAGCGCAGTTCAGGGCCGTCTGACCACCCATGGTTGGCAGCAGCGCATCGGGCTTTTCCCTTTCGATGATCCGTGCAACGGTCTGCCAGTTGACTGGCTCGATGTAGACGACGTCGGCCATCTCCGGATCGGTCATGATGGTGGCGGGATTCGAGTTGACGAGGATCACCCGGTAGCCTTCCTGCCGCAGCGCCTTGCAGGCCTGTACACCGGAATAGTCGAACTCGCAGGCCTGGCCGATCACGATCGGGCCAGCGCCTATGATCAGGATGCTCTCGATATCAGTACGACGGGGCATGGCTGCTCTGGATCAAGGGTGAAAGGTCAGGGATGGTCGAGTAAATGCCCGTTTCTTACTTGCCGCCGGCGCCAGCCGCACTCTGCTGTACCCGCTGGCGCATCAGGCTGCTGAAGCGCGCAAACAGGGGGCGAATGTCATGGGGGCCCGGGCTGGCTTCCGGATGGCCCTGAAAAGTATAGGCAGGACAATCTGTTCTTTCCATTCCCTGAAGCGTGTTATCAAACAGGGAGCGGTGCGTGGACCGCAGGTTCTTCGGCAGGCTCGCCTCATCCACGGCAAAGCCATGGTTCTGACTGGTGATCATCACGCGGCCGGTATCAAGATCCAGTACGGGGTGATTGGCGCCGCGGTGACCAAACTTCATCTTTACCGTTTTGGCACCACTCGCCAGCGCCAGCAGCTGATGACCGAGACAAATACCAAAAATTGGCGTGCCCGTTGCCAGGATCTGGCGGATTGCTTCAATCGCATAGGTACAGGGCTCAGGATCGCCAGGTCCGTTCGACAGGAATACCCCATCCGGGCGGCGAGCCAGTACTTCCTCGGCCGGCGTCTGCGCGGGTACAACCGTAACGCGGCATCCGTTATCGACCAGCAGCCGGAGGATGTTGCGCTTGACGCCGAAGTCGTAAGCCACGACTTCGAAAGCACCGCTGCGCTTTGGCCGGATTGGTCCCGGGCCGGGCCATGCAGCACCCAGGTTCCACTGATAGCTGTCCTTGGTACTGACGATCTTCGCCAGATCCATACCGGCCAGTCCGGGGAAACGTCGCGCATGGTCAACAGCAGTGCGCGAATCGACCTCACCCGTCATGATGCAGCCGGACATCGCGCCCTTGTCACGGAGGATGCGCGTCAGCTTGCGGGTGTCGATTCCGGCAATTGCCACGACTCCGCCACGCCGCAGAAATTCCGGAAGCGGCAACTCGGCACGCCAGCTGCTGGATACCGCAGGCAGGTCGCGAATCACGAGGCCGGCGGCAAAGATGCGCTCGCTCTCGTTATCTTCACTGTTGGTTCCCGTATTGCCGATATGCGGATATGTCAGCGTGACGATCTGCCGGCAATAAGAGGGGTCGGTAAGGATCTCCTGATAGCCGGTCATCGCCGTATTGAATACCACCTCGCCGATGGTGCGACCCGGCGCACCCACGGAGATGCCGTGGAACAGCGTACCGTCGCTCAAAGCCAACAGCGCAGCTTCCATCAGCCCTGCACCTGCGATGAACGGAAATTTTCTGTTTTTGATAGGCGCATATACACGCAGCGGGAGACAGCCTGTCCGGGCCCTCCCGCTCTGCTGGTTTCGTTGGGGACCAGCGGCATTCTAAACGACAGAGGCTGGCGTGGACACCCCTTTTGAAGCGCCGATGAGCGTGACTATCGGGCAGAAAGTCCCAGCACATCCTGCATCGAGTAGAGACCGGCCGGCTGATCCTGCAGCCAGCCTGCAGCACGCAGCGCGCCCCGCGCAAACAGCGCGCGATCGGTGGCCCGGTGCGTCAACTCGAGCACTTCCTCGTCGCTGGCCAGCAGTACCGTATGGTCACCGACGATCGAGCCAGCGCGGATCGATGCAAAACCGATGGCCCCCGCCGGACGGCCAGCACTGACACCGCTGCGATCATAGATGGCCACATCTGCGAACTTCTGCGCACGCGCCTCAGCAAGCGCCTCGCCGAGCTGGAGCGCAGTACCGGATGGCGCATCCTTCTTTGCCCGGTGATGGGCCTCGGAAATCTCGGCGTCGAATCCAGGCCCGAGCAGTCGGGCCGCCTGGCGCACCAGTTCGGTCAGTACCGTGATACCGATACTCATGTTGCGTGAATACAGGAGCGCGATGCTGCCTGCCGCTGACTTCAGCGCAGCGAGTTCGGCTGCGCTGAGTCCAGTCGTCCCTACCACCAGTCCGCAGCCACGCGCTACGCAGGCCTGTGCGTGCTTTGCTGTCGCCGCCGGTGCCGTGAAATCGATGGCCACATCGCAGGCAGCCAGCGCCACCGCCAGCTGATCAGTCAGCGCAACGCCCAGTACATCGAGCCCGGCCAGCTGGCCGGCATCACGCCCGACCGTCGCGTGGCCGGGTTCGGTCAGCGCACCTGCCAGCACAGCGCTGTCACTGGCTGCAATCAGGCGAATCAGGGCGAGGCCCATACGGCCATTTGCGCCGAGGACTGCTATACGCTGCATACCGCTCACCACGTTTCGAATCAGGAACCGACTTTAGCAAAGAAGCGCTTCACGCCATCAAGCCACGACTGGCTGCGCGGCCGATGCCGGTCGCCACCGGCAACCAGCGCCTCGTTGAAGCTTTCCAGAAGTTTCTTCTGTGCAGAGCTGAGCTTTACTGGCGTTTCAACCTCGACCCGGCAATAGAGATCGCCAGGACCGCTGCCTCGCACCGGACGCACGCCCTTGCCACGCAAACGGAAGGCACGTCCGGACTGTGTTTCCGGCGGAACCTTAAGGGCAACCTCACCGGCCAGGGTTGGCACCTCTACCGTGCCGCCGAGCACCGCCGTTGCATAGCTGATCGGAATGACACAGGAGAGGTCAGCGCCGTCGCGCTGAAAGATGTCGTGCGGCTGCAGGTGTATCTCGACATAGAGGTCGCCCGAGGGGCCACCGTTCTGTCCCGCCTCGCCTTCGCCAGACAGACGTATGCGATCGCCGTTGTCCACACCGGGCGGAACCTTGACCGCCAGCGTCTTGTTCTTTTGCAAGCGTCCGCGGCCCTGGCAGTTGCTGCAGGGCTGCTCGATCTGCTGACCAGAACCACGACAGGTCGGACATGGCTGCTGAATTGAGAAGTGCCCGCGCGTCATGCGCACCTGGCCATTGCCCTCGCAGGTGCGGCAGGTAATCGGCTTGGTGCCCGGCTTCGCGCCGGAGCCTTCGCAGGTATCGCAGACCACCAGTGTCGGTAACTGGAGATTGACGGTATCGCCAAACACCGCCTGCTCCAGGGTCAGCGCCAGTTCGTAACGCAGGTCTGCGCCGCGAAACACAGTCGAGCGCCCGCGCCTTCCACCGCCACCGAAGATGTCACCAAAGACATCACCAAAGATATCGCCGAACGCGTCACCGGGATTGAAACCCGAACCACCCCGGCCACCGCCCGCCTGCGCATCAAGTCCGGCGTGACCAAACTGATCGTAGGTGGCGCGCTTTTGCGTGTCAGAGAGAACCTCATAGGCCTCTTTGACATCCTTGAACTCTGACTCGGTCTTGGTATCGCCGGAATTGCGATCCGGATGCAGCTTCATGGCGAGGCGCCGGTAGGCCTTCTTGATATCCGCTTCAGCGGCATCCTTGCCGACACCGAGAATCTCGTAATAGTCGCGCTTCGTCATGTGCTATCCGCTTCGCTCGCCGGCCATTGCCGACCCGTTCGCCAATACAAGTGCGGCCCGGTGCACCGCACCAGGCCGCCGTCTATCCTGTCGCACGCCGGGTCCGCTAACCGGCGTTTAAGGCCTGCGCGTCAGGCCGCGCCAGACTGGTCCTTGCCGTCCTTGATCTCTTCGAACTCGGCATCGACCACGCCGTCCTGGTTAGCGCCAGCGCCGCCGCCAGCACCCGGACCCTGGTCACTGCCTGCTGGCCCTTGCGCCGAGGCCTTCTGTGCAAGCGCTGCGGAAACCTCAGCCAATGCCTTGGCCTTGAGCTCGATCTTGGCCTTGTCATCGCCCTTGATCGCCTCGCGCACATCGGAGAGCGCCGACTCTATCGGGCCGCGCTCCGCCGGATCGACCTTGTCGCCCGCCTCGCGCAACATGCGCTCGGTAGTATGCACGAGCCCGTCCGCCTGGTTGCGTGCATCGACCAGTTCGCGGAACTGACGGTCTTCTTCGGCGTGCGTCTCGGCCTCGCCAACCATGCGCTGGATCTCGTCATCGGACAGGCCACTGGATGCCTTGATGACGATCTTCTGCTCCTTGCCGGTGGCCTTGTCCTTCGCCGACACGTTCAGGATGCCATTTGCATCGATGTCGAAAGTGACCTCGATCTGCGGCATGCCGCGCGCCGCTGCCGGAATATCCGACAGGTCGAAGCGGCCCAGCGACTTGTTGTGCCGGGCCTGATCACGCTCGCCCTGCAGGACATGAATCGTTACCGCAGTCTGGTTGTCATCGGCAGTCGAAAATGTCTGCGTTGCACGGGTCGGGATCGTGGTGTTCTTCTCGATCAGCTTGGTCATGACGCTGCCCATAGTCTCGATACCCAGCGACAGCGGAGTCACATCGAGCAGCAGCACGTCCTTGACCTGGCCGGACAACACGCCTGCCTGTATCGAGGCACCAACTGCCACGGCCTCGTCCGGATTGACGTCCTTGCGCGGCTCCTTGCCGAAGAAATTGCGCACCGCCTCCTGCACCTTGGGCATGCGCGTCTGGCCACCGACCAGTATCACGTCGTCGATCTCGCTGGCCTTGAGACCGGCATCCTTCAGCGCCGTCTTCGACGGCCCGATGGTCCGCTCCACCAGGTCTTCGACCAGCGCTTCGAGCTTGGCGCGCGTCAGGCGGATATTGAGATGCTTCGGGC
The DNA here is from genome assembly GCA_049290495.1 of Gammaproteobacteria bacterium. Taxonomy (GTDB): domain Bacteria; phylum Pseudomonadota; class Gammaproteobacteria; order Steroidobacterales; genus SHZI01. Next base: position 38,109 of record JBATNV010000140.1, read on the forward strand.
CGCTGGCATCGGCGGTTATATACGGCAGGTTGACCTCGGTTTGCTGCAGCGAGGACAGCTCAACCTTGGCCTTTTCACCAGCCTCCTTCAGCCGCTGCATGGCCAGCGGGTCACGACTGATATCTACGCCGGTCTCTTTCTGGAACTCGCCAGCCAGATACTGAATCACGCGCAGATCGAAGTCCTCACCACCGAGGAAGGTGTCGCCGTTGGTGGCCAGCACCTCAAACTGATGCTCACCGTCAATCTCGGCGATCTCGATAATCGAGATATCGAAGGTACCGCCACCGAGGTCATAGACGGCGATCTTGCGATCACCGCGCTGCTTGTCCATGCCATAGGCAAGTGCTGCCGCAGTCGGCTCGTTGATGATGCGCTTGACGTCCAGACCGGCAATCCGCCCGGCATCCTTGGTTGCCTGCCGCTGTGAATCGTTGAAATAGGCTGGCACGGTGATCACGGCTTCCGTCACCGGCTCACCCAGATAGTCTTCAGCCGTCTTCTTCATCTTCATCAGCACGCGCGCGGAAATCTCCGGCGGGGCCATCTTCTTGCCACCAGCCTCGACCCACGCATCACCGTTGTCGGCACCGACAATCTTGTAAGGGACCATACCCATGTCCCGCTGCACCACCTCGTCCTTGAACTTGCGACCGATGAGCCGCTTGACGGCAAACAGCGTATTGGCCGGATTGGTGACTGCCTGCCGCTTGGCGGCCTGGCCGACCAGCGCATCGCCGTCCTTGGTGAAGGCGACGATGGAGGGCGTAGTCCGGTCGCCCTCGCTGTTCTCGATGACCTTGGGCTTGCCGCCCTCCATCACTGAAACGCAGGAATTCGTTGTACCCAGATCGATGCCGATTACCTTGCTCATCAAGTCGCTCCGTTAAAAATTGCTGTCATAAATAAAACATTGCTGCCTGTAACCATTAATGGGAGCAGATCGGCAGTTTTCAAGCGGACTCGCCACCTGAACTGTCGTCCGGCTTCGGTGCACCCGATACGACCGGTTCACCGGCCACAATCACGCGCGCCGGGCGCAGCAGCCGCTCGCCGAGTCGGTAGCCCTTCTGCAACACAAACAGCACCGAGTTGGGCTCAGCGGTATTCGAAGGCTGCATGCTCATGGCCTCATGCAGCTGGGGGTCGAAGCGATAGCCGGTGGGATCAACCACCTCGATATTGAATTTCTCGAAGGCGGCCAACAGCAGGCGCAGCGTGGCCTCCTTGCCGGCCAGCAGGCTCTCGGCAGACGCCGTTGCGCCGGACTCAAGACCCATCTCCAGGGTGTCGGCGATCGCCAGCAACTCGGTGGCGAGCTTCTCGACACCGGCGCGGCGCGCGGCTTCGATATCGCGCGTAGCGCGCTTGCGCACATTCTCCATCTCAGCCACTGAACGCAGATAGCGATTCCAGTTATCTGCGGCGGTGGCTTCGGCCCGGCTCAGCGCCTCACGCAGTTCGGCGACCGGATCTGCCGCTCCCTGCTCACCGCCTTGGGCATCTGCCCTCTCGGCGGTGGGCTCCTGGTGTTTGGTATCCGGCATGGCATCACTCCTGAAATCAGCAAACTGGCATGCGCAGACGAACGGGCGAACCGTCGCCTGCCCGGCCAATGTGAGGGCTCAAGATGCGGAATTCAAGGCCGCACCAACCAGCCGTGCGGTGATATCCACGATGGGAATGACGCGCTCATAAGCCATACGGGTAGGACCGATGACGCCGAGCACCCCGACGATATGCTCGTCGACTGAATAGGGCGCCGCAACGATCGTGTAGTTGTCCAGCATCCGGTAGCCCGATTCCTCACCGATGAAGATCTGTACGCCGTCGGCTTCCAGGCTTCGGTCGAGCAGGGTCAGGATTTCCCGCTGTTCGCCAAAGGCCTCGAACAGGTGCTTGATCTTCTCCCCGTCCGAGAGCTCGTGGAAATTCATCAACTGCGTTTCGCCGGAAAGCACGTAGCCCGAGCCGTCGCGGCCACTCGGGTGTCCCTTGTCGGCTACGGCGATGGTGTCCAGCATGAGGCGGTTCATCGACTCGCGCGTGACATCCATGTCGGCGAGCAGGCGTGTACGCACATCGCTGATATCCCGACCGGTGAACTGCTGATTCAGATAATTCGCCGCCCGCCGCAACTCGTCCTCGCTGTAGTCGCGCGGCATGTCGAGGATGCGGTTTTGCACCTCGGCATCGTTGACCACCAGGATCGCCAGCACCCGCTGGCCGGACAGCGGCAGAAACTCGATATGCCGCAGCGTCACATGCGACTGCCGTGGCAGCGTCACAACCCCCGCAAGGCTCGTTAACCCGGACAGTAGCGATGAAGCCGTCGTGACAATCGACTTGGCATCGCCGCGCTGCCGTTCCTCGAAACGGGTCTGTAGTTTCGCGACCTCCTGCTCCGCCAGCGGCTTCAGGCGCACCAGGGTATCGACAAAAAACCGGTAGCCGCGGGCCGTTGGAATCCGGCCAGCGCTGGTATGCGGCGAGGTGATGAAGCCAAGATCCTCAAGGTCAGCCATCACGTTACGGATGGTGGCGGGGCTCAGGTCCAGGCCGGCCTGCAGGGCCAGCGTGCGGGAACCCACCGGCTGTCCATCGCGAATATAGTGTTCTACCAGCACGCGCAGGATGTGCTGCGCGCGCTCGGAGGGCACGGGACGGCTGGTTTCACTGCTCATGGTTCAAGGATCAGGGATCATGCAGGAACGCATACTTGTTAAAGAACGCTAGCAACCGCCTGCTCCGCGGTCAAGGCAAGCAGCACGGTGAAAAATCCGCTACTGCTGCTTGCCGCGGCGTGGCTCAACCCTTTATGTTGCGCGTAGCTGCTGCGCCCGGATTGCGGGCGTGAAACCGTTCCTGCACCGGGGTCGCCTGTGACCAAAAAGAAAACGCGCGCCGCACGCTTTACCACGATCGCTCTGATGGGCAACCCGCAGGACCGGCGCACGCTGGATTCCATGCAGGTCCTGACCACGCATCTGCTGGCTGCAGGTCTGAAAGTTCAGGCCAGCGAAAAGCTGCGCAGCCGCGCACTGCCGAAGCAGGTACGCCGGGTGCCCGACCAGAAGATCGCCCATGGCGCTGACCTGGTCATCGCAATCGGTGGCGACGGCAGCATGCTCTATGCCGCCCGCCGCATCGCCGGCTGCCAGACGCCACTGCTCGGCATCAATCGCGGCCGGCTGGGTTTTCTTGCTGACGTCGGTCCCGAGCATATGCTCGCGCGCGTCGATGAGGTTCTGGCCGGCAAATATGTCAGTGAACGACGCATGCTGCTGCTGGTCGATCTGCGACATGGTGAGGACATCGTGGCCAGCGGTACGGCCCTCAACGACGTGGTGATCAAGCGGCACGCCACCGGCCGTATGTGTGAGTACCAGACTTTCCTCGACGGACAGTATGTGAATACCCACCTGGGCGACGGCTTCATCATCTCCACGCCGACGGGATCTACCGCCTATGCACTGAGCTGCGGCGGTCCCATCGTCGAGCCAAGCCTCGACGCGCTGTTACTGATCCCGATTTGTCCGCACACGCTCAGCGACCGGCCGCTGGTAGTCCCAGCCACGCGCGTTGCCGAAGTCCGGCTGCGAGCAGCGCAGTCCGAACACGCTGACGTCAGTTGCGACGGTGAACCGGTGGGACAACTCGGTCCCGGCGGCAGCATCCGGGTACGGGCCGCCAAAGAACGGATCGAACTCATCCACCCGGTTGGCTACGACTACTTCGGTATCCTGCGCAACAAACTCCTGTGGGGCCGCGATGCGCGTGACAGCACGCCGATCCAGCCACTCCTTAAAAGCTGATGGTGGCCAGTGCTGCGTGAGTTGCACATCCGCGACCTGGCCGTCATCGAATCGGTCGCGATCGAGATCGGCCCCGGCTTCACCACGCTGACCGGCGAAACTGGCGCCGGCAAATCCATACTCATCGACGCGCTGGCACTGGCGCTCGGCGAACGCAGCGATGCGCTGGCGATCCGCAGTGGTGCAGAACGCCTCGAAGTCAGCGCAACCTTCGACACGAGTGACAACCAGGCTGCCAACGCCTGGCTGCTTGAAAACGAGCTCGGCGAAGAATCCAGCGACTGTGTACTGCGTCGCGTAGTCGGCAGCGATGGCCGCTCGCGCGCCTGGATCAATGGACGGCCTGTGCCGGTGCAAACGCTGCGCGAACTGGGCGGACGGCTGGTGGATATCTGCGGCCAGCAGGACTACCAGTCACTGCGCCACAAGAACACCCAGCGGGATGTGCTCGACAACATGGGGGATACAGGCAGCCTGCGGGATGAAGTGCGCGAAGCATGGCGTAGCTGGAAGGCAGCCGAACAGGAATATCGCGAACTCCTGACGCGCGAACGCGACCGGGACAGCCGGCGTGAACTGCTCGCCTTTCAGCTCAGCGAACTGCAGGCGCTTAACCCGCGCGAGGGTGAATACGCCGCGGCAGAACTCGAGCATCGCGCCCTGCAACACCGTACGCAGATCGCCAACGCCCTGCACACGGCCCTGGGGCGCGCCTATGACGACGACAGCGGCTCGGCACAGGCAGCGGTCGCAGCGGCGCGCCAGGCGCTTATCGATGTGCTGAGCTTCGATCCGGGACTTGCCGCCGCCCTGCAGATGCTCAGCGAGGCCGACATCCAGATTCGCGAAGCGGCCGACCTGATCCGGCAGCGCATCGATACGCTTGACCAGGATCCGGCCCGCGAGAGCGAACTCGATGACCGGCTGGCAGCCCTGCAGGAAGCGGCGCGCAAGCATCGCATCACGCCAGACGAACTGCCGGTGCTACAGGCCCGGCTCAGCGAAGAACTCGCACAACTGAGCAACTACGCCGAATCCTGCGCCCGGCTAGAGCACATTGCTGCCGGGAAACGCAGCGCAGTGGAAATACTCTCCGCACAGCTCAGCACCCGGCGCGGCAAGGCCGGCACACAGCTCGCAAAAGCGATCATGCAGAACATGGCCACACTCGGCATGGCCGGTGGCCAGTTTGAGGTCCGCCTCAAGCCGCTGCCGGATGCGGCCATCGGTCCGGACGGTGCCGATGACATTGAATTTCTGGTCAGTGCCAATCCGGGCCAGCCTCCGGCACCGATGAGCCGCGTCGCATCGGGCGGTGAACTGTCGCGCCTCAATCTGGCCATTCAGGTGGTGGCTACGGCAGAGCACGGCGCGCCAACGCTGATTTTCGACGAGGTCGATGCCGGCGTGGGCGGCGCCGTTGCAGAAATCGTCGGCCGCAAGCTGCGCGAACTAAGTCGCCAGCGCCAGGTACTGTGCGTCACGCACCTGCCGCAGGTCGCGGCACAGGCCAGTCAGCACTTCACGGTGCGCAAGGACGTTGCGCGCGGGAAGACCAGTACTTCGGTACAGAAACTCGATGCGCCAGCGCGCGTGGAGGAAATCGCACGCATGCTCGGCGGCCTGAACATCACCGCCCAGACACGGGCACATGCGCAGGAGATGCTGGATAGCGCTGCAGAATCAGCCGACAGCAAACCCCGAAAAGCCGCCGGCCGGCGGCGCGCGCCGGCCTGAACTAGCCGCCAAAATACTCGCCTGATCGCCGGCCTTGGTCACTTTTCTTCCTTGATCGGCCGCACGTACAGCACCAGGCTGTGGTCAACGAGCTCGTAGCCATGCTTGCGGGCAATCTCGCGCTGTAGCTGCTCGATCTCTTCGCTGGAAAACTCGATCACCCGGCCGGTCTCGCCACACACCATATGGTCGTGATGCTTGCGGGAGCCGATCTCGAATACTGAATGGTCGCCAGAGAAATTGTGGCGCGTAACCAGGCCGGCATTTTCGAACTGCGTCAGCACCCGATACACAGTGGCAAGGCCCACTTCCTCACCGACCGCGACGAGACGCCGATAGATTTCTTCCGCGCTGAGGTGCTGGGTGCCGCCGTGCTGAAGGATCTCGAGAATCCGCAATCGGGCCGTCGTGGCCTTAAGCCCGGCCTTGCGCAGGTCGTTGATCTCCATCAGTGGCGTCGATCGGCTATCATCCGCCCGGATTATCCACGAGCTTTACGACAGCTACCAGCACCGAAACATGGGGCGGACACTGATGCGCAGCCTGCTGACCAGACTCCTGATTCCGTTATTGCTCTGCGGCCTGACCGCCTGCGTGTACCGCGTCGACGTGCAGCAGGGAAATCTGCTCGACCAGACCGACATCGATGCGGTGCGTATCGGCATGACCCGCAGCCAGGTGCGCTTTCTGCTCGGCACTCCGGTCACTGGCACGGGATTTCGCAAGGATCGCTGGGACTACATGTATTACCTGAAGCCCGGCAAGAGTACCCAGGCACTGCAGCACTGGGTAATCGTCTGGTTCGACGGTGATACGGTCAGCAAGATCGATCAGGACGTACCGATCGACAAGTCCTCCTGAGGCGGACCCTACCGGCCGCCGCGGCCTAGCACGGTGCCCTGCGCGACCGCTTCCCGTCGCGCCGTGCGCGGATCCTTGAGCAGCGGTCTGTAGACCTCCAGCCGGTCACCCGCCTGAAGCACGCGCTCGTCGTTGATCTCCCGGCTATAAATACCGAGCGGACAGCGCTCCACGTCGATCTCCGGGAATTCCGCGCCGAGTCCCGACAGCCTGAGCGCAGTGCGCGCGCGCGTACCCACCGGCACACTCAGGTCTTTGACGACCTGCGTATCCGGCCGCGCATAGGCGACCTGCACCTCGATCAGCTCAGCCATAGAGTTTTTTGGCGCGACTGACGAAGGCATCCACGAGCCCGCCGCAGGTCAGCTCGAAGGCCGGCCCGAGCAGCAGATCGCGCGTGGCACTGGCAAATTCAAAACTCACGCGCAATTCAATACGACAGCCGTTGTCACCGAGCGGGACCAGCGACCAGACACCGTGGAGGCTGCTGAATGGCCCATCGACCAGATCCATGGTCATTCCGCGCGGCGGATCAAGCACATTGCGCGTGGTGAACGAAGCCTTGAATGGCCCCTTCGACAGCGACAGGCTCGCCAGCAGGGAATCAGCCTCCCGCTCCAGCACCGAACTGCCGGTACAACCGGGCAAAAACTGCGGGTAGGCCTCGAGATCCGAGACCAGCGCATACATGGCCGGCGCCGGATACGGCACGATGGCACTGCGATGAACTTCACGCATGTGGAACGATTTCGCTTTCGCTGTGTGAACAAAGTTGGCAGGATTGTTGCCGAACTGCGCCTCGCCGACAATTCAACCATGAACTCAGCCAAAACCAGCAAACCGGCCAAAAGCGCCGGATCCAGTCTTATTGTCGAAAACCGCAAGGCGCGCTTCGACTATTTCATCGAAGACCAGATCGAGGCGGGTATCGCGCTGACTGGCTGGGAAGTCAAAGCCCTGCGCGCGTCGCGCGGCAACCTCAAAGAGTCCTACGCGATCTTCCGCAATAACGAGATCTGGCTGCTAGGTGCCAACATCGCACCCTTGCCCTCAGCATCTACGCATGTAGACCCCGACCCGGTGCGCCTGCGCAAGCTCCTGCTCCACCGCCGCGAAATCGACCGGCTGCGCAGCAACGTCGAGCGCGACGGCTACACGGTCGTGCCGCTGGCGATGCGCTGGGACAAGGGCAAGGTGAAGGTCACGCTCGGTCTCGCCAAGGGCAAAAAGAGCCAGGACAAGCGCGACACCATCAAGGATCGCGACTGGCAACGGCAGAAAAGCCGCCTCCTGCGCCGCGGGTAGGAGCGCCTTCAGGCGCGAATCAGACGCTAATTCGGCGCGATCCCGACGCGATCCAAGCCCTTGTTTTCCCAAACCCTGGCCCCAATAATGACTTTACTTGGGGGCGACATGGTTTCGACGTGGGTTACAAACCTCTGGGTGCATGTCGAGGTGCAGATCACCTCGTTAATCCATCTGCAAACCTTATAGTTGCCAACGACGACAACTACGCTCTCGCTGCTTAAAAACCAGCGCTAGAGCCTTCTGACCGGGTCCGTGCTTGTGCGGTCCGGAGCCAGGAGTCATTTAACACAAGCTCGCCCAAGGGTATGTCCAGGACCCGACGGTTAACGCCTATTACTGGACTGGCTGTCAGTTGTCCCTGTCCGTCGGGTAGCTGCCAGTAAGACAAACGGCGGAATAAGCATGTAGATCCTTGAGCAGCGGACTTGCGGACGCGGGTTCGATTCCCGCCGCCTCCACCAATTGACCTACCAAAGCATTCCGAAGACGTCCTATAACCCACTGGAAACAGTGGGTTTTTTTATATATATTGTCCGACATGGTTGTTTGCCTTCCGCCCGAATCTGCCCCCACAAGTGGGGCAACTCTCGGGGCAACAGGAGGCAGTCACAGGGAGTTGCCCCCACATGCCGTTGACCGATAGCGCAATCCGTTCTGCCAGGCCGCAAGCCAGGAGCATCAGGCTGTTCGACGTCGGCGGCCTGTACCTCGAAATCAGCCCTGCTGGCGGGAAGTGGTGGCGCTGGAAGTACCGCTTTGACGGAAAGGAGAAGCGCCTGTCCTTCGGCGTCTATCCCGACGTGAGCCTGAAATCCGCCCGAGATCGACGCGACGAGGCACGCAAGCTGCTGGCGAGCGACGTCGATCCGGGCGAGCAACGAAAAGCGATCAAGGCGGCCAAGGGCGACCGGGCCGCCAACAGCTTCGAAGTCGTCGCGCGGGAGTGGTTCGCCAGGTTCTCGCCTTCCTGGGCCGAGACCCACTCCAGCAAGATCCTGCGCCGGCTCGAACGGGACATCTTCCCGTGGATCGGCGCGCGGCCGATAGCGGAGATCACCGCGCCCGAAATACTGTCTGTTCTAAGGCGCATCGAATCGCGCGGCGCGGTCGAAACCGCACACCGCGCATCGCAGAACTGCGGGCAGGCATTCCGCTACGCAGTGGCCACCGGTCGCGCCGAGCGCGACCCCACGCGCGATCTGCGCGGCGCGCTGCCACCGACCCGGGGAACCCATCTTGCCTCCATCGTCGAGCCGAAGGCCATCGGCGAACTGCTGCGCGCGATCAATGGTTACAAAGGCGCCCTCATCACCAAGTGCGCCCTGCGCCTCGCCCCGCTCGTGTTCGTGCGCCCCGGCGAACTGCGGCGGGCCGAGTGGGCCGAGTTCGATCTCGACGGCGCCGAATGGCGCATCCCGGCCGCGCGCATGAAAATGCGCGAGCAGCACATTGTTCCGTTATCCACCCAGGCCGTCGAAGTCATGCGCGAGCTGAGGCCGCTGACCGGCAAGGGTCGGTATGTATTCCCCGGCGCACGCACCAATGGCCGCCCCATGAGCGAGAACACCGTCAACGCCGCCCTGCGCCGCCTGGGCTACGCGTCGGATCAAATGACCGGCCACGGATTCCGCAGCATGGCCTCCACCCGACTCAACGAACAAGGCTGGCACCGCGACGCGATCGAGCGCCAACTTGCGCATGCGGAACGCGACACCGTGCGCGCGGCATACAACTTTGCCGAGCATCTGTCTGAACGCAAGAGGATGATGCAGTCGTGGGCGGACTATCTCGACACCCTTCGTATCGGCGCAACCGTCATCCCGCTCACACGCACCGCCTGACCGACTCGCGAGAGCGCCATCACTGAGCCGTCCGTAGAAACGGGGGCGAACCAATCGAAAAGCCTTAACTGAACCGTCCGTGGAGATGGGGGTGAACCAGGCCGGCGCTTCGCCATCGTCGAGCCGGTGTTCGGCAATATCCGCCACAACAAGCGGCTCGATCGCTTTACCCTTCGAGGTCGCGTCAAGGTCAACGCGCAGTGGCAGTTGTACTGCCTGGTTCACAACATCGAGAAACTCGCCCATCAGGGTTATGCGCAGTGACCGGCTGCAACGCACCGGGTTGATCGTCACTACGATCCATCGCTAAACCAATATCACCATCATCGACCGGGGTCGAATCAGTCTCGGGGCGTCAGCTTTGACTCGAAAAAGGGCTTTTTCTACAGCCTCAACGAATGTAAGGGACTTCCCCGTCCCGATACGGCATCGAGGTGCCAAGATTGAGTTGTTTGTTCATCAATCACATCCGGGAAGGGGAAGTCATGAGCGAGATTACTACCGTTGGAATCGATCTGGC
>JBATNV010000141.1:0-17382 GCA_049290495.1 Gammaproteobacteria bacterium
CGTACGGGCAGCGTGGCACTCAAGGGCCTGGAAGCCGCCGGCCATGCGGTGCGCCACCCCGAGCAGGTGTTCTGCACGATGGACCACATCGTTGATACCACGCCCGGACGCACGGACGACACGCGCATGCCCGGCGGCCGCGAATTCATCACCAGCACCCGCGCCTCAGCCATCGCGGCCGGTATCCATCTTTTCGACCTGGGAGACGACCGGCAGGGCATCGTGCACGTGGTGTCACCTGAACAGGGCATCGCCCTGCCCGGCGTGACGCTGGTCTGCCCGGATAGCCACACCTGCACGCTCGGCGGTCTGGGTGCGTTGGCCTGGGGCATCGGCTCTACCGAAGCCGAACATGCACTCGCCACCAAGACGCTCGCGGTACGCAAACCACGCAGCATGCGTATCCGTTTTGAGGGCGAGCTCCACACAGGCGTCTATGCAAAGGACCTGATCCTTCATCTCATCAGTCGCTACGGCGCTTCCGGTGGCAGCGGCTATGCGATCGAATTCGCCGGCGCCGCGGTACGGGCGCTGCCCATCGAGGCCCGCTTTACCCTCTGCAACATGGCCGTCGAGTTTGGTGCATGGACGGGCATCATCGGGCCCGACGAGAGCACCTTCGAGTACGTGCGTGGCCGGCCTTTTGCGCCGGGGCCTGAAATCTGGGACCAGGCAGTCGCGCACTGGCGCACATTGGCCAGCGATGCCGATGCAGTCTTTGACCGTGAGATCGAGATCGACTGCAACACGCTTGGCCCGCACATCACCTGGGGCACCAGCCCGCAGCACGGCGGCAACATCAGCGACGCGGTGCCGGATCCGGCGGCTGAGCCCGACACTAACCGCCGCCAGTCCATGCAGCGTGCGCTCGACTACATGGGACTGACACCCGGCACCTCAATTGAAGGTCTGCCGATCAACGCTGCATTTATCGGTTCCTGCACCAATAGCCGCATCAGCGACCTGCGCGAAGCGGCCCGCCTCCTGCGCGGCCACAAGGTCGCCGCCGGTGTGAAGGCGATCTGCGTGCCCGGCTCTAGCCAGGTCAAGAAAGCTGCCGAGGCAGAAGGCCTCGACAAGATTTTCCTTGAGGCGGGTTTTGAGTGGCGCGAGTCCGGTTGTTCGATGTGCTTCTATGCCGGCGGCGAAAGCTTCGGCCTTGAAGAGCGCGTGGTCTCCAGCACCAACCGCAATTTCGAGAACCGGCAGGGTCCGCGCACACGCACCCATCTGGCCAGTCCGGCAACCGTAGTTGCCTCAGCGATTGCCGGTTCGCTCGCCGATGTACGCAAGCTGAAGGGGATCTGAAGGCCATGGAGAAGTTCACGCGACTCACCGCCATCGCCGCACCCCTGCTGCGCATCAATATCGATACCGATGCGATCATTCCGAGTCGGGAAATGAAACGCGTATCGAAACTGGGCCTGTCGGAGGGCCTGTTTGCCGGCTGGCGCTACCAGAGCCCCGGCAGCCGTGCCGAAAACCCGGACTTCATCCTCAACCGCGAGCCTTACCGCAAGGCGCAGATCCTGCTTTCAGGCCTCAACTTCGGCTGCGGTTCATCCCGCGAACACGCCGTATGGGCGCTGCATGAATGGGGCATCCGCGCAATCATCGCACCGAGCTTCGGCTCGATCTTCCAGGGCAACTGCGTACGCAACGGCATAGTCCCGGTGATTCTCGACAACGCGGTCGTTGAAACGCTGGCACCGAAAATAGAGTCTGACCCGGATAATTTCCGGCTGACGGTGGATCTGAGGACATGCACGGTCGCCACACCGGACGGCGAGTCATGGTCCTTCAAAATCCCTGAGGCGGACCGCGAGATGCTGCTCGAGGGCCTTGACTCGATTGCCGTCACGCTGAAGCGCGACGCGGAAATCCTCGCCTATCTCAAACGCGACCGAACTCACCGGCCGTGGATCTATCTACCCGAACGCAGCTGAAAAGCTGTTCTGTGGCCGACAATTCCCGCGCAGCTGCTCACAACGGCAGCCGGATCCGGCAACTGCCGGGCCTCGTCTGCACCGGGTTCTCACGAAAACCAAGTGTCCGTGCGAGCTCGAGCATGCGTGTATTTTCCGGCAACACGTCGGCGACCAGTATCCGGGTGCCCTGTTCGCGCAAAGTTCTGATCAGCTTCCCCATCAGCAGTTCACCGAGACCCTCACCCTTGAGTTCAGACCGCACGATGATGCCGAACTCAGCCTCGTAATTGTCCGGGTCAGCTGTCGCGCGCGCGACGCCAAGCGTCTGTTCGCAACCATCAGGCCCGGGTGCCACGGCAAGAAATGCCATCTCGCGGGCATAATCGATCTGCGTCAGGCGTGCGAGTTCGCTACGTTCGATGGTGCGCTGGCTGTAAAACACCCGCTGGCGTACATCCTCAGGATCCAGGTGGGCGAGAAACTGAAGGTGCTGCTCTTCATCTTCCGGGCGGATCGGGCGCAGCGTCAGCGTGCGTCCCTTCCAGTGCAGAGACTCGATCAGATCTGCCGGATACGGCCTGATCGCAAAGTTCAGCGCACCGGCCGGTGCTGCAGCACTCAAGCGGATGCGCGCATCGAGTGCAATCACACCTTCGTGGTTGACGATCAGCGGATTGATATCGAGTTCAGCAATCTGTGGGACATCCGCAAGCAACTGTGATACGGCGATCAGCACGGAACAGATGGCCTCCTCGTCAGCAGGAGGCGTGTCGCGAAAGCCCCCGAGCAGCTTCGCCACACGGGTGCGTGCGACCAGCGCCCGCGCCAGCGGCAGGTTCAGCGGCGGCAGCGCGACGGCGCGGTCAGCCAGCACTTCAACCGCCGTCCCGCCCTGGCCGAACAGGATGACTGGACCAAACACACTGTCGATGCTCGCACCGACGATCAGTTCCTGCGCATGGGCACGGCGAATCATCGCCTGGACTGCAAACCCCTCGATACGCGCAGCAGGTCGCAGGCGGCGCACCCGCGCGAGCATCGCAGCGGCACTGCGCTCAACATCATCTGCACTGGAAAGATCGAGCACGACACCACCGATATCCGATTTGTGCGAGATGTCCTTGCTGAGGATCTTCAGTGCGACCGGAAAGCCGATGGAGCTGGCAGTACGCGCAGCTTCTGCCGGATCGGCACCGACACTCTGCGTGACGACCACCGGGATTCCGCAGGCCGCCAGTACTGTCTTGGCCTCGGGCTCGGTGAGCATGTCACGCCCGCTGTCCAGCACCTGCTGCACCAGCCGGCTGACAACGCGCGGATCAGTGTCAGCCGCGCCGGGCAGGCGCGCCGGTGCCGCTTCGATCAGCTGCGCCTGGTTGCGCCGGTACGTGGTGACCATCGAGAAGGCACGTACGGCCTCCTCCGGTGTCTCGTAACCCGCAATACCTGCGGCCTGGAAAATCTGGCGCGCCTCCTCCACCGACTCCCCGCCCATCCAGCATCCGAGTACACGCGGTGGTGACTGGCTGGCGAGCGGCACGAGGGCCCGCGCGATATCGGCACTCGGCACGATTGCAGTGGGCGCATGCATGAACAGCACAGCGCCTGCACCTGGATCAGCATTGAGTGCCGCCAGCGCCTCCACATAGCGCTCTGCAGGCGCGTCACCGATGATGTCGACCGGGTTACAGCGCGACCAGTTAGCCGGCATCTGCGCATCCAGCCGGGACACCGTGGCCGGATCCAGTTCGCACAGCTCCACACCCAGACGTGCGGCATGGTCGGCCGCCATAACGCCCGCACCGCCGCCATTGGTCAGAAGCGCAAGTTGCTCGCCAGCATTACCGCTAAAACGTGTCAGTGTTTCGGCAGCGAGGAATAACTGCTGAAGGGTATCGACACGCAGCATGCCCGCGCGTGCGATGGCTGCATCGTAAACAATATCTGATCCGGCAAGCGCACCGGTATGCGAAGCGGCAGCGCGCTGGCCCTGCGCCGAACGCCCGGACTTGACGACGATAACCAGCTTGTTGCGCGCTGCGCCGCGCGCCGCAGACATGAACTTGCGCGCCGCCTCGACCGACTCGATATACAGCAGGATCGCCCGCGTCCGGACGTCAGTCGACAGGTAATCAAGCAGGTCACCGAAATCGATGTCGATATGTTCGCCGAGCGACACCAGATGCGAGAAACCTATACGCCGCGAACGGGCCCAGTCGAGCATGGCAGTCATCAGCGCCCCAGACTGCGTGACGAAGGCCAGCTCGCCAGGCAAGGCGTCGATGTGAGAAAAGCTCGCATTCAGCCCGGTGTGGGGTGACAGCATGCCGATGCAGTTCGGGCCGAGTATGCGCAGCAGATGGGGGCGTGCCGCATCACGCATAGCCTGCTTTTCTGCCGACCCGAGCCCGGCGCTCAGCACGATGGCAGCACGCGTGCCAAGCGCGCCAAGCTCGGCGATCAGGCCGGGCACGACAGCCGCAGGAGTACAGATCACGGCGAGATCCGGCACCTCCGGCAAGCTGGCAACCCGTGCAAACACCGCGGCGCCATCGAAGTCGCGATACTTCGGGTTAACCGCATAGACACGGCCTTTGAAGTCACCTGCATTCAGGTTGCGCCAAACGGTGCCGCCGACACTCGTCGGGCGCTGCGAAGCCCCGATCACGGCAACCGAGGCCGGATCGAACAACTGATCGAGGTGACGGATGCTCATCAGGCGAGCATGAAAAGAGATGGCACCCGGGGCAGCCCTCTACTTGAGTACGAAGGTCACCCGCATGCGCACGCGGTATTCGACGATGCTGCCCTTCTCGACCACGACTTCCTGGTCCTGTATCCAGGCACCAGACACGTTCTGCAGGGTCTTCGTCGCGCGCTCGATACCCTTCTTCATGGCATCTTCAAAACTCTTTTTTGAACTGCTCGTCAGTTCGGTGATCTTGGCAACGGTCATGATGGTCTCCTTTTCTTCTGTGACAAAAAACCGGAATTGAAGGCCCTAGAGCATGGTCGCCGAGAAGGTATCGCAGCTGTCGGGCTGGCCGTTTGCATAGCCTTTACGGAACCAGCGTACCCGCTGCTCTGCACTTCCGTGCGTAAATGAATCCGGACTCACATAGCCGCGTGACTGCATCTGCAGACGGTCGTCACCGATAGCGCTCGCCGCCGCCAGCCCCTCCTCGATGTCACCCGCTTCAAGCAGCTGGCGACTGCGATCGGCATGGTACGCCCAGATACCCGCATAGCAGTCGGCCTGCAGTTCGAGTCGCACGGACAGTGCGTTCGCCGCGGTTTCACCCTGCCCCGCCCGCGCTCGTTGCACCTTTGCCGAGATGCCGAGCAGATTCTGGACGTGGTGTCCGACTTCATGTGCGATCACATAGGCCTCGGCGAAATCCCCAGGTGCATCGAAGCGGTCGCGCAGATCCGCAAAGAAGGCCAGATCGATATAGACCTTGCTGTCGCCCGGACAATAGAAAGGCCCGACCGCCGCCGAGGCCATGCCACAGGCGGAACTCACCTGGCCGGAAAACAACACGAGCGACGGTTCCTGATAGCGACGGTTCTGTTCAGCGAACAGCGCCTGCCAGGTATCCTCAGTATCGGCCAGCACCACCGACACGAAATCGCGCATCGTGTCAGGCGCTGCCGGGCTGCCGGCGGGCGCATCGGCGGGAACTGAAGTCTCGCCGCCAGCGGGCATTTCCTGCAGCAGCAACGATGGATCAACCCCGAAGTACATCGCAACCAGCACCAGTACCAGCGTCATCAGCCCGCCGCCGCCCAACAGACCGGCGCGCGTGCCACCGGACCGCCGGTCTTCGACGTTGCTGCTGCGGCGGCCTCGTTCCCAGCGCATCTGGCTGTCCTCGCGGTTGATTGTTTGAGTATAGAGGACTGACGGGGCAGGATGGCGGCATACAACAAGGCGTTTCTGGCGCAAAACCTGATGCCCTACCAGCTACTTGCAGATCTGGTCCTTACGACGCATGCGGCAATCGCCATTTTCGTCGTGGGCGGCCTCGCAGTCGTGCTTGCAGGCAACCGGTACGGCTGGAACTGGGTCAATGGTCTGTGGTTCAGGCTGCTGCATCTGGCTGCGATCGCCTTCGTCATCGCAGAAACCTGGGCAGGCCTGACTTGCCCTCTAACGACTCTCGAAATGTGGCTCCGTACCAAGGCCGGGGCCGACACATACGACGGCAGTTTCATCGAACACTGGCTGCGGGGACTGCTTTACTACGACGCGCCGGCCTGGGTATTTACAGCCGGCTATACGCTTTTCGGGTTGCTGGTCGCGGCAACGTGGTGGTACTTCCCACCGACCCGCAAGGCTAACGGTTCAGCGCGATCCGGCTGGCCGTTTTAGTAATCCGGAAAGCTGCTTGCCGGTGTTTCAGCCGGCGCATAAAGCATTGCCTTCGGCTTTCGTTGCCCGTAAATTGCCGCGCTTGCAGACCAGCCTGCAGGCGGCACACGCTGCTATGCGGAATCGATCAGCTAGTACGCCGTCGCGGAGCCCCTTGATGGACAAATCACAAAGCTACAACGACGTCGTTGTCCGCCAGTTCTCCATCATGACAGTGGTCTGGGGCGTAGTCGGCATGCTGGTCGGCGTCATCATCGCAGCCCAGTTGATGTGGCCGGAGCTGAACTTCGACCTGCCGTATACCACGTTCAGCCGCCTGCGGCCGCTGCATACCAATGCGGTGATCTTCGCCTTCGGCGGCTCGGCACTCTTCGCCGCGTCCTACTACGTAGTACAGCGCACCTGCCATGTACGCCTGTACGCCGGATGGCTGGCGGCATTCACCTTCTGGGGCTGGAACCTGGTTATCGTGCTGGCGATCATCACGCTGCCGCTGGGCATGACCCAGAGCAAGGAGTACGCCGAGCTGATCTGGCCCATCGACGTGCTGATCACTGTGGTCTGGGTCGCCTACGGCGTGGTGTTTTTCGGCACGCTGGCCAAACGACGCGTGAAGCATATCTATGTAGCGAACTGGTTCTTCGCCGCATACATCATCACCATCGCCATCCTGCACGTCATCAACTCACTCGCCATCCCGGTAACTCTCACGCTGTCGTACCCGATCTACGCCGGCATCGTCGATGCGATGGTGCAGTGGTGGTATGGGCACAACGCGGTTGGCTTTTTCCTCACCGCGGGCTTCCTCGGCATCATGTATTACTTCGTGCCGAAGCAGGCTGGCCGCCCCGTGTACTCATACCGGCTGTCGGTCGTGCACTTCTGGGCGCTGATTGCCACCTACATGTGGGCCGGCCCGCACCATCTGCATTACACGAGCCTGCCCGACTGGGCCCAGTCAGTCGGCATGGTGTTCTCGCTGGTGCTGCTGGCGCCATCGTGGGGCGGCATGATCAACGGCATCATGACGCTCTCCGGTGCCTGGGACAAACTGCGCACCGACCCGGTGCTCAAGTTCCTGATCGTCTCGCTGTCCTTCTACGGCATGTCGACCTTTGAAGGGCCGATGATGTCGATCAAGACCGTCAACGCCCTGTCGCACTACACCGACTGGACCATCGGCCACGTCCATTCGGGCGCACTCGGCTGGGTGGCGATGGTCACCTTCGGCTGCATGTACGCCCTGATCCCGCGCGTCTATGGCCGCACCGGCATGTACAGCACCAAGGCCATCGACCTGCATTTCTGGATCGCCACCATTGGCATCGTGCTGTACGTGGCGTCGATGTGGATTGCCGGCGTGATGCAGGGCCTGATGTGGCGTGCAGTCAACAGCGACGGCACCCTGACTTTCACCTTCATCGAAAGCCTGAAGGCCACCTATCCGTACTATGCCGCGCGGCTGATGGGTGGCCTCATGTTCCTGAGCGGCGCGCTGATCATGGCCTGGAACACCTGGAAGACTGTGGCCACCAGCGAGCAGCGCGTCGTGCAGCCTGTCCTGGATCCGGCCTGAGGAGCGCACGAGCATGCGACACGAAACGATCGAAAAATCTGCCGGCCTGCTTGGTGTACTGACCGCAATTGCCATCAGCATCGGTGGCCTGGCGGAGATCGTGCCCCTGATCATGTCGCGCGAAGCGGTAGAGCCGACACCAGGCGTCATGCCCTACGCGGCCCTGCAACTAGAGGGACGTGACATCTACGTCCGTGAGGGCTGCTATGGCTGCCACTCGCAGATGATCCGCCCGTTCCGCGCCGAGACCGAGCGCTATGGCCATTACTCGCTGGCCGGTGAAGCCGTATACGACCGTCCGTTCCAGTTCGGCTCCAAGCGCACTGGCCCTGATCTCGCGCGCGTCGGTGGCCGCTATACCGACCAGTGGCAGCGTGCACATCTGCACAACCCGCGCGACCTGGTGCCGGAATCGAACATGCCGGGCTTTCCCTGGCTGAGCGAAAACACGCTGGACGCCAGCCTCACGCCCATCAAGATGCAGCGGCTGCGCACCATTGGCGTGCCCTACACAGATGAGGACATCGCTGGCGCTGCAGCCGTGGTCGAAGGCAAAACCGAGATGGATGCACTGGTCGCTTATCTGCAGGGCCTCGGTATCGCCGTCAAGGGTCGCTGAGATGGATCCCGGCCTGCTGCGCGGCATTTTTACCGTGGTACTGCTGGTGTTGTTCATCGGCATCTGCTTCTGGGCGTACAGCGGCAGACAGAAGGCAACTTTTGACGCCGCGGCACAGTTGCCGCTGGAGTCAGGCGACAAACCACCCCCGGACCCGGAACACCGGTCCTGAGATCGCTGTAATAGCGAGGAGCAAGCATAGATGAGCGGATTCTGGAATGCCTGGGTGTGGGTGCTGACGCTGGGCACACTGGCAGGCTGCCTCTGGCTGCTGCAGACCCTGACGACCAAGCGCAAGGAGAAGCAACCCGAAAACACGAGCACCACGGGCCACGTCTGGGACGGAGACCTGGTGGAACTCAACAACCCGCTGCCGCGCTGGTGGCTATGGCTGTTCTGGATCACCGGTATCTACATGATCGGCTACCTCGTCGTCTATCCCGGTCTCGGCAACTTCGCCGGCATCGGCGGCTGGACCCAGAAAAGCCAGTACGAAAATGAAATGGCTGCTGCGGAAAAGCGCTTCGGCAACGTCTTCGCTGTCTTTGCTGACAAGCCGCTGTCTGAGCTGGCTGACAATCCGGACGCACTGCGCCTGGGGCGAAATATCTTTCTTAACCGTTGCGCAACCTGTCACGGTTCTGACGGCCGCGGTGCCAAGGGTTTTCCGAATCTGACCGACGCCGCATGGCTATGGGGCAATGCGCCCGATACCATCATCGAGACCATCACCAATGGACGTACCGGCACCATGCCCGCGCTGGGTCCTGCACTCGGCGAACAGGGCGTGACCGAGGTCATCGCTTACCTGCGCGCACTGCCAAAGTTGTCAGCATCTGCCGGGACCGATCCTGCAGATCTCACGCCTGATGCGGCCGCCGGCCAGCAAAAATACATGAGCTTCTGCATCGGCTGTCATGGCGCCGATGCGAAAGGCAACCAGCTACTCGGCTCTGCAAATCTTGCAGATAGCGACTGGTTGCACGGCTCGACCGATGCCGATATCCGCGACGTACTCATGAATGGCCGCAGCAATACCATGCCAGCCCAGCGTGACTACCTGACACCGGATCGTATCCACGTACTGGCTGCCTATGTACTCAGCCTCGGCAACAGCGGCGGAGCGCAGCCGTGAGCGAAGAGCCGGATTACCAGTCCGCTGAGCTGCCACCACCACGACCGTGGAGCACGCGCGCCCAGCTGCTGGCCGCCGTGCTCTGGCCCTCGCTGCTCGCTGCCAGCTTCGCCACGATGCTGTTCTTCGCGTTCATCGATCCAGGCCTGCTGCACGAGGGCTCCGCCGCCGAGATCGAAGCTTCGCGCATGACGGCCTACGGTATCGCCTTCTTCTTTTTCTGGTTGATCGCAGCCCTCTCCAGCGCTGTTTCGGTGTATCTGGTTCGCACCTCACCCGGCTCTGCACCGGACAGGGATGACTGACCGTGAGCAGCAACGAGGTCGAGGTCGAAGCGCTGTATGCCAAGCGCGCGAAGATTCACGCACGCGAGGTCAAGGGCTTTTTTGCGAACCTGCGCAAGACGGCGGTGATCGTTTTACTCGGCATCTACTACCTTGGACCATGGCTACGCTGGGGAACACGTCAGGCCATCCTCTTTGACCTGCCGGCGCGCCAGTTCCACATCCTCGGGCTGACGTTATGGCCACAGGATTTCGTCTTCCTGTCCTGGCTACTGATCATGGCTGCCCTGCTGCTGTTCTTTGCCACTACAGTCGCTGGCCGTGTCTGGTGTGGCTACGTCTGCCCGCAGACCGTCTGGACCGAGATATTCGTCTGGATGGAGCGACTCACTGAAGGCAACTTCAACCAGCGCATCAAGCTCGACAAGGCGCCATGGTCTGCTGAAAAGCTCCTGCGCAAGAGCGCCAAGCAGGTGCTCTGGATCAGCTTTGCGGCATGGACCGGTTTCACCTTCGTCGGCTACTTCACACCGATCCGTGACCTGGGCAGCTCACTGCTGTCCTTCAATCTCGGCGGCTGGGAGACGTTCTGGATCTGCTTCTACAGCCTGGCCACTTACGGCAATGCGGGTGCCCTGCGCGAACAGGTCTGCATCTACATGTGCCCCTACGCGCGCTTCCAGAGCGCCATGTTCGACCGCGATACGCTGATCGTCTCCTACGATCCGGCCCGCGGCGAACCGCGCGGCGGACGACGACGCGGCACCAGTGTCGCCGACAGCAAACTCGGTGACTGCATCGACTGCCAGATGTGCGTACAGGCCTGCCCGACCGGCATCGACATCCGCAAGGGTCTGCAATACGAGTGCATCAGCTGCGCCGCCTGCATCGATGCCTGCGATGTCGTAATGGACAAGGTCGGCTACCCGCGTGGACTGATCCGCTACACCACCCAGAATGCGGTTCAGGGCCAGCCTCAGCATGTTCTCCGGCCGCGTGTCATCCTGTACGGAACCATACTTTTGCTGCTGTTCGCCAGCTTCGTTATCACGCTGGCCAACCGCGCCGCTGTGCGTCTCGATGTGATGCGCGACAGGAACACGCTGTACCGAGAACTGTCGGACGGACAGATTGAAAACGTCTATCAACTAAAGATCCTCAACAAGGAGGATCAGCCGCGCCGCGTGCGCATCAGCGTCACTGGACTGCCGGGCGCGCGCGTGGAGACTGCACCGGCCGAGATCGAGCTGGGCCCGGGCGCCCTGCTGGATGTGGTCGCGCGGATCAGCGTAGAGCGCGGTGCAGCGCCACAAGGCCGGGCGGATCTGAACATACGCGTGGAAGATGCAGGTAACGGTGCGGTGCAGGCAACACGGGATGCGCGTTTCTTCGGTCCGGCGCAATGACGGCAAAGCCCTGGTACCGGCATTTCTGGGTGTGGTTCATCATCACACCGGTGGTCTGCAGCGTGGTTGCCGGCTTCGTCACGCTGTACCTCGCCGGCGCGCCGCCATCGCTGGTGGTGGACGATTTCGGCCAGATTGCCATGACGGTAGAACTCGATCAGCAGCGTGACCAGCGCGCTACGGAACTGGGCGTCGCCGCGAGGCTGCAGCTCGACGCCCAGTCTGCGGGCAGCGCTCAGGCGGTGACTGTCAGTCTCAGCGGTGCCGAGCCCGACAGCCTGAAGCTGGAACTGATACACCCCACCCTGGAGCAGATGGACCGGCAAGTCATTCTGAAGCGCAGCGACGATCGCTATACCGGTACCATGCAGCGCGCCGACACGCGGCTCTATGTCCTGATCAGTGATGGCGCAGGCAGCTGGCGCCTCACCGGCGTGCTCGACCCCCGCCAGGAGGTACTGGAACTGAAGGCTGGACCCCGGCCATGACGGATACGATCCGTTGTTTTCACTGCGGTACCGCGATTGACGGGCCCGCACCGCATCAACTGCAGATCGACGGCACAGCCGTTGCCTTGTGCAGCAACGCCTGTCAGGAAATCGCCACACGCATCCGCGACAAGGGACTGACCGGGTTCTATCGCTTCCGTACTGATGCCGCCGCACCTGCAGGCACCAACACGGAACCCGAGCGCTGGGCAAGCTACGACCGGGAAGCCTTGCAAAAAGAGTTCGTCAGCTCGCACAGCGACGGCAGCCGGGAAGCCCAGCTGCTGCTGCAGGGGGTGCGTTGCGCCGCTTGTTCCTGGTTGATCGAACGCGCCATGGCTGCAGTGCCCGGCGTACGCGAAATCGCCGTGGATCCACTGACGACACGCACACGCTTGCGCTGGGATCCGCGCATCACACGCCTCAGCGAATTGCTTACCCGTATCGCTGTACTCGGCTATGACCCGTACCCCTACACCGAAGACGAGGCAGGCCGTGCGGCAATACTGGAACGGCGCGCCGCCCTGCCCCGCCTCATCGTCGCAGGGCTGGGCATGTCGCAGGTCATGGGCTTTGCCGTGGCACTGTACGCTGGCGCCCTGCATGATGCCGATCCCGCGATCCACCAGTTCCTGCGTCTGATCAGCCTGCTGGTCGCTACGCCTGTGGTCTTCTATGCCGGTGCGCCGTTTTTCAAGGGCGCTGTGCGCGGCCTGCGTCTCGGCCGGCCCGGCATGGACGTGCCGGTCGGCCTCGCGATCGCAGCAGCCTATATCGCCAGCGTCTGGAACACGTTCAAGGGTAGCGGCTCGATCTATTTCGATTCAGCCGTGATGTTCGTGTTCTTCCTGTCCTGTGCGCGCTTCCTGGAGATGGCCGGACGGCATCGCGCACTGAGCCTCACCGGTGCGTTGGCGCGGCATCTGCCTCGGGTAGCAACCCGGTTGCGGGAGGGCCGGCCAGAAATCGTCGGTGTCGTGGAGCTTGAGCCCGGTGATCTGGTACTGGTCGCGCCGGGACAATCGGTCGCTGTCGACGGGCGGCTGGAAAGCGACTCGGCACGCGTCGATGAGTCGCTGCTGACCGGAGAATCCCGCCCGGTACGCAAGACCGCGGGTGATCCGGTTATCGCCGGCAGCATTAATCTGTTCAGCGCTGCCACGATCTGCGTAGAGCGCGTCGGCGCCAGCACCGTGCTGGCACAGATCGGCCGCCTCATCGCCGTAGCCCGCGAAGAGCGGCCGCGCCTGGTCGAGCTCACCGATCGCGTCGCGGTATGGTTTGTCACGGGCGTACTCGCGCTGGCAGTTGCGACCGGCGCAGCCTGGTGGTGGATCGACCCATCGCGTGCATTCGAGATCGTACTCGCGGTACTGGTCGTAACCTGTCCCTGCGCCCTCGCTCTCGCGACACCGGCGGCATTCACCGTAGGCATGAGTGCGCTTGCTCGCCATGGCGTACTGCTGCGTCGGGCTGGTGCGCTGGAAACGCTGAGCCACGTGACCGACCTGGTCTTCGACAAGACCGGCACACTGACAGAACACTCGGCGGGCATTCAGCACATCGAAACTTTCGCCGCGCA
Source organism: Gammaproteobacteria bacterium (assembly GCA_049290495.1). Classification (GTDB taxonomy): domain Bacteria; phylum Pseudomonadota; class Gammaproteobacteria; order Steroidobacterales; genus SHZI01. Next base: position 13,391 of record JBATNV010000141.1, read on the forward strand.
CGCTCCGGAACAGGTGCTGGAACTGGCAGCCTTGCTGGAGTCGCGTTCCGAGCATCCGCTGGCGAGGGCTTTCCCGCGACCCGGCACAACGCTGCCAGTCACCGACATCGCTGCGGTACCAGGTCAGGGCCTGCAAGGCTGCGTCAATGGTGAGCAACTGCGCATCGGGACCCGCGCCTTTGTGCTCGGACTGAACGATGCGCATGACATCCCGGACCATACGGAATCTGCAACGCAATCGGTCTGGCTGGGCAGCGGGTCGCAGCTCATGGCGCGCTTCGAAATCGCAGAACACGTGCGGGCCGAGGCACCGGCCGCACTGGCTACGCTGAAGGCGGCAGGCATCAAACTGGCGATCGCCAGCGGCGACCAGCCGGGCCCGGTCCGCGCTGCTGCAGACCGCCTGTGTATCGATACCTGGCACGCGCGCCTCGCACCGACAGGCAAACTTGAACTCGTAAGGGAGATGCAGCAGGCGGGGCAGATCGTCGGCATGGTCGGCGATGGCATCAATGATTCACCGGTACTGGCCGGCGCCGACGTCTCTGTGGCGATCGGTACAGGCACCTCCCTCGCGCAGCACGCCGCTGACTGCATCCTGATGGGGCCAGGTGTCGCCGCCCTGCCGATAGCCGTGGCCCACGCACGGCGTACCATGCGGATCGTGCGGCAAAATCTCTGGTGGGCTGTCGCCTACAACGTGGTCGCTGTTCCACTTGCCATCAGCGGGATGCTCGCCCCCTGGCTCGCCGCAATCGGCATGTCGGCAAGCTCGCTGCTGGTGACTTTCAATGCGCTACGCCTCGGACGTGCGGTGCAACCAGTCCAGGCGGTGACACCCGGCCCTGCGCTGAGTGAAGGTGAGGCAGTGCCGTGAGCATCATCTTCGTGCTGATTCCGCTCGGCCTGGCGCTGTTGCTGGCAGCCGTGGCGGCCTTTTTCTGGGCAGTACGCAGTGGCCAGTTCGATGACCTGGAGACACCGGCCTGGCGCATCCTGCTGGACGACGACCGCAATCCACCACCTGAAGCCGACAAGTCGGAGTCCTCGTAGCGGAAGCTGTGCCGGCAACTACTCTGCTTTCGGCCAGGCGCTGGCGTCGATGGTTTCCAGATAGCCGTGCCAGGTCGCATAGGCCAGCAGCGGAATCATGATAACGAACAGCACGAATGCAGTCGCAAAGCCGATCAGCACCGAAGTACAGATAACTGCAGCCCAGTTGAGCATCGCCCGCTTGTTGCGCAGTACTGCATTGATGCTGGTAACCACGGCGGTTATCGCATCGGTTTCGCGGTCGTCGATCATCGGCAGCGAAAAGGCGCTGACGGCAAAGGTGATGCCAGCGAATACCGCGCCGACCATCGTGCCAGCCAGCGCATAGGGCCACAGCTCAGCCAGCGTCGGCTCGTTCTCCATCGGCAGAAAGATACTGATCAGCGATACCGAGCGCGCCCACACCAGGAAGACGACGAGCAAGGCCAGTCCGAACACCATGGCGTTACTGAAGACACGGCGTATACCCCGCAGCGAAATGACCATCATCGGTGTCTGGCCCGCCGCGACCTGGCGGCTTACCTCGTAGAGACCGATCGCCACAATCGGCGCCAGAAACACGAAGCCGGTAAGAGCGGCGAACACAAGTACATAGCTGCCCAGGCGGAAAGCCAGCCAGGTGACCAGGTAGCTGATCAACACGACCGTGATGCCGTAGCTCAAGGTCGGGCGCCAGGCGCGAATGAGATCACGCCAGCCCAGACGCAGCCAGCGAAACGGGGCCTGCGGATCGAGCTGGCGGCACGGAGCCACAAACGGCAAGCCGCGAGGTGCGCTGCGTTCTGGTTGATCTGTGGTCACCGTCTGTTCCTCCACCCTGTAAAGCGGACGCTACCCTTTTTTCATCGCCCTTAACAACAGGAAGAATCGCTGACAAAAGGGTAGCGCTCGTTTACTTAACTTCTCTTGTCGCAATCTGACGCCTGAGCCTCTCCGCATACGCTATCGACAGGCTGCTGCCGACAACAATTGCCATGCCCGCCAGCGACAGGAGGTCCGGCAAATGGCTAAAAAACAGCCAGCCAAGCAGCATGGCCCAGATCAGCTGCACGTAGAGAAACGGTGAGAGGAACGAGGCCGCCGCATAACGGAATGCCCGCGTCAGCATCAGGTGGCCCGTGCCACCGTAAATGCCCAGCGAGGCGATCAGCACGGCGTCGATCCAGTCAGGCATCGGCCCGCCCCAGTACAGCGGCGCTGCCAGCGTCATCGTGGCGGTGCCGACCAGGGCGGTATAGAACAGCATGGTGAGCGTGTTTTCACCTGGTGACAGCTGCCTTGTCAGGACCTGGTAGCTGGAATAGCAGGCCGCAGCCAGCAGCATCCATACGAGGCCCGCCATGGTCAGCGCGCCGCCGGGACGCGCAATCAGCAGGATGCCGAGAAAACCTGCGATGACTGCCGCCACATGAATGCCGGCGATTGCTTCCTTGAGCAACCAGTACGAAAGCATCACTACGACGAGTGGCGTAATGAACACGATGGCCGTACTTTCGGCGAGCGGCATCAGGGAAAAACCGACCATGGAAAAGCCGGTGGTCCCGACCAGCATCAACGCACGAATGACCTGCGCAACGGGTCGCTTCGTCGCGATCAGGCGCATGCGCATCGACGGCGCAACGAGGATCAGCATCATCAGGCAATGAAAGCTGTAGCGGCCCCAGACCAGCATCGGTATCGGGTAAGTGTGCGACAGGTGTTTTGAGGTCGCATCGAGCGCAGCAAAACACAGTGTTGCGCCGAGCATCAGCAGGACCGCAAAACCTGTCTTTTGGCCAGCGTCAGACAGATTGCCAGCTGCGGCTGCCGCCTCCGGCCTGGAATTCCTCTTCAGGCCGGGCCTGCGACGATCTTGCGGCTAAGCAGATCCAGGATTTCGCCCTCGGTATATCCCGCCTCGCGCAGCACTTCAGGTGTGTGCTGGCCGGCCCGCGGCACATCGCGGTATACGCCAAAGCGCTCCCCGTCCATCTCGAGCGGCAGTGCGGGAAGCCGGGTCTTTTCGCCGGCGCGCGGGCCATCGCTGACCGTGATCGGCACGAGTCCGTTGTTGGCAGCCAGATGCGGATCGTCAAACAGGTCCTCAGGACGCGCAATCGGTGCAAACGGCAGGCCGGTCTTTTCCAGCTTGTCCATCAACTGCTGTTTGCTGTACTTGCGGAATACAGCCTGGATCTGTGGCACGAGGCGATCCTTGTGCTTCACGCGGTCGTTGTTGCTGTCGAGGCTGTGATCAGCGGCGAGTTCGTGCAGCTCGAAGGCCGCACAGAAATCCTTCCACTGCTTGTCACTGACCACGCCGACAAACACCTGCTTGTCATCACCGGTCTCGAAGACCTGGTAGATCGCCCAGGCCGATACGCGCACCGGCATTGGTGCGGCCGGCTTGCCCGTCACCGCCATCTGCGCCATGTGCTGGCCAACGAGGAACACCGTGCTCTCGTACAGCGAGGCCACCACGTTCTGGCCGAGGCCCGTCGTATTACGCTGATGAAGCGCAGCGATGATACCCACAGCACCGAACATGCCGCCCTGCACATCGATGACCGAGGTGCCGGCACGCAGCGGCTTGCCCGGTGGACCGGTCATATAGGCCAGTCCACCCATCATCTGTGCAACTTCATCGAGCGCCGTGCGGTGCTCATAGGGGCCAGCCAGAAACCCCTTCTCAGAACAGTAAATCAGCCGCGGGTGCAGGGCCTTCAGTGTCTCGTAACCGAGACCGAGGCGATCCATGGTACCCGGACGGAAGTTTTCGATGAGCACATCCGCCTTGCTGATCAGACGCAGCACGGCAGCAAGCCCGTCAGGCGATTTCAGATCGACGCACAGGCTGCGCTTGTTGCGGTTGTACATCGGAAAGTAGCCGGCACCGGAGCCCGGCAAATGACGGGTGCTGTCGCCGGTAACCGGCTCGATCTTGATCACATCGGCGCCCA
>JBATNV010000142.1:0-5225 GCA_049290495.1 Gammaproteobacteria bacterium
GCGTTGACCGCCTTCTGGCCTGCGGTGGCGGCCCCCGCCGGCGTCGGTGGGGATCCTGCTATCCACGGCGTCGAGCCCGACGAGTCCGAGGTCTGGATGGACCTGGAAGATCGCGTGGGCCACACGCTGGTGCTGGGCACCACACGGGTCGGCAAGACCCGTCTCGCGGAATTGCTGATCGCGCAGGACATCCGTCGTGGTGAGGTCGTGATCGTCTTCGACCCGAAGGGCGATGTTGATCTGCTGCGCCGCGTGTTTGCAGAAGCGGAGCGGGTCGGGCGGGCAGGGGAGTTCTTCATGTTTCACCTCGGGCATCCGGAGATCTCGGCGCGCTACAACCCGGTTGGCAGCTTCTCGCGCATCACCGAGGTTGCGACCCGCATCGCCGGCCAGTTGCCCTCCGAAGGCCAGTCCGCCGCATTCAAGGAGTTCGTCTGGCGCTTCGTGAACGTGATGGCCCGTGCACTCGTGGCGCTGGGGCGCAAGCCCGATTACCAGGAGATCAACCGCTATGCGTCCAATGTCGAGCCGCTGCTGGTCGACTACTTCGAGCACTGGCTCGATCGGGAGCCCTCGGCCGCCGGCTGGCGGGAGGAGTTGCAGTCGCTCGCCATCGACAAGAAGAACCTCGACAAAGGCCTGCAGTCGCGGGGTGTGCGTGCGGTCAGTCTCGTGGAATACGCGCGGCGCAAGAAACTCTACGACCCGATCGCCCATGCACTCGCCTCGACGCTCAACTACGAGAAGAGCCACTTCGACAAATTGGTGGCGTCACTGCTTCCCCTGATGGAGAAACTCACCACCGGACGCACGGCGTCACTGCTTTCGCCGGAACTCGATGATCCGACCGATTGGCGCCCGGTGTTTGACTGGAGCTCGGTGATCAACCTGGGCGGCATCGTCTACGTCGGTCTCGATGCGCTGTCCGACTACGAGGTCGCCGCTGCCGTGGGCAACTCGATGTTCGCCGATCTCACCAGCGTGGCCGGCAGCCTTTACAAGTTCGGTGCCGGCCGGGGTCTGCCGGGCGAGATTGTGCCGAGGCGCATCGCCATCCACGCCGATGAGTTCAACGAGCTGATCGGCAACGAGTTCATTCCGCTGCTCAACAAGGCAGGGGGTGCGGGCTTTCAGGTGACGGCCTACACGCAGACCTGGTCAGACGTGGAAGCCCGCATCGGTTCGCCCGCCAAGGCCGGACAGATCGCCGGCAATTTCAACACCTTGCTCATGCTGCGCGTAAAGGAAGTGGCGACTGCCGAGCTCTTGACCAGCCAGTTGCCCGACGTCCACGTGGTCTCGACCGTTGTGTCGTCGTCGGCTTCCGATACCAATGACCCGGTCGATTTTGCGGACTTCGCCAGCCGCAACGAAGACCGCATCGCCCCGGAGACCGTTCGGATGCTGGAGCCGACCGACCTGGTGCAATTGCCAAAGGGCGAGGCCTTTGCGCTTATCCACGGTGGCCAGTTGCACAAGATCCGCATGCCGCTGCCTTCAGCGACGAGTGACCCGCTGATGCTGGCAAACCTCGCCGCGATTGGAGAGACGCTGCGGGCGCGCCTCGACGGACCCTGGAATCGGCCTGATGACGCTTCCGAGCCGGAGGATCGGCATGTCGTCTAGAAATGCGGCCTTCCACGATGGCGCGCTGGCGGGCGTGTTGCTGAGCCCGCTGAAGCTCGCCTTCTCGCTGGCCCTGGGGTTGATCGCGATCCTGCTGTGCGCCTGGATCGTCGACTGGATGTTCGTGTTCAAAGTCTGGCCGCAGGGTATCGAGCAACTGCGCGAGCTACTGGCGCAGGACCTTGCGCATGGCATTGCGCTAGTTACGCAACAGGGCGGCAGCGCCGGTGCGATCACCGCGCCGGCGAATGCCTTGTACTCGGTCGTGTTCGAGGCCACCGGTATCCACGACATGGGCGGGCAGTTCGCCGACGGGTCGGCCATGTCGATCCCCGACACGATCGTACGGCGAAGCTATGTCGCGCATCGAGAGGGCGTCGAGACAGCGATGGTTGGTACCCAGCTGCTCGGCGTACGGGTCGCGATCCTTGCGCGGTTTGCGCCGCTGCTCTTTCTTATATATATCGTCGGCGCCGCCGATGGGTTCACCCGGCGTGCGATTCGCCGGGCTTGCGGCGGACGCGAGTCGGCGAGCCTCTACCACCGCGCGAAGTACCTGCAGTTGGCGGTTCTGGGTTTGGGCGGGCTTGCCTTGTTGATGTGGCCGGGGCCGGTGCGCTGGCAACTGTGTGCGGCGCTCGGCGTGATGCTGACCGGCGCTCTGGCCAGTGTGCAGTGGGCGTACTACAAGAAGCACATGTAAGTCTGGGTTGCTGCCGGTTCCGTTGACACCGAGTTTAGGGTAATGATGCTAAACGAGGTGAGTAATGGGACGCAGGATATTTTCCCGAGAGTTCAAGGTTGAAGCGGTAAGACTGGTGACAGAGCGCGGCGTGTCGATCACGCAGGCTGCTCAGGATCTGGGTATTGGCGGCAACATGCTGGGTCGCTGGGTCCGCGAGGCAAAGGCAGATCAGCGCCAGGCTTTTCCAGGCCGCGGACAGATGAAGCCGGACGATGCCGAAGTGGCACGCTTGAAGCGTGAGCTGGCCAGAACCAGGGCCGAGCGGGATATTCTAAAAAAAACCATCGGCTACTTGGCGAAGGAGCCGACGTGAGATTCGCGGTGATTGCCCGGCACCGTGGCACTTGGCCACTGAGTTGGTTATGCGCAACGCTGCAGGTAACGCGGGGTGGGTTCTACGCTTGGCTGAAGCGGCCGGAGAGCGTGAGAGCGCAACGGGATACACAGCTCACAGCGGTGATCCGCACCAGCTTTGCTGAGAGTGATAGGACCTATGGAGCCCGTCGGGTGCGGCGGGATCTGCGCGATTGGGGTCATCCCTGCGGTCTCCACCGGATCGAACGGTTGATGCGCCGTGCGCAGCTGGTGGCGCGGCCTCGGCGGCGACGGTTACCGATGGATACCGGGCTACGCCCCGAGCACTCGATTGCACCCAATGTCCTGGACCGTCAGTTCGTTGCCGGCACGATCAACACCAAGTGGGTGGCTGATTTCACGTACCTGTGGACGGCTGAGGGCTGGTTGTACGTGGCAGTGGTGCTGGATCTGTACTCACGCCGTGTGGTGGGCTGGTCGATGAGTGCGCAGATGACCGCGCAGTTCGTCAGTGATGCCATGTTGATGGCCATCTGGCGTCGCGGTCCTCACCGCGCACTGCTGCATCACTCGGATCAGGGCAGCCAGGGTAGATTCAACCGGTCGTCGCAACACCTTGAGCATGGAGGTGTTTATGGGGCGACCTGCTGGATGGATGCGGGAATTGACGGGACGCGGGCCGATGCACTCGCCGGGTGCGCCGTCGCATCGGCGTGAGGTCGAGTGGCAGTTCTGGACACAGATTGCGACCGGGATCCCGAGTGAGAGGGCCGCAGAAGCGGTTGGCGTGTCGCAGGCGGTCGGTACGCGCTGGTTCCGGCATCGTGGCGGCATGGCACTTTTCATGTCGAAACCCGTGTCCGGGAGATACCTGTCGTTCACGGAGAGAGAAGAGATCGGGTTGCTGCATGCCCAAGGCGTGGGAGTGCGCGAGATCGCCCGCCGTATCGCACGCAGCGCGTCAACAGTCTCGAGGGAGCTCAGGCGTAACGCCGCGACTCGTGGCGGCAAACTCGAGTATCGAGCTTCGGTGGCGCAGTGGAAGGCCGAGCGAGTTGCGCGAAGGCCGAAGCCGGCGAAACTGGTGACCAACACGCGGCTGCGCGACTACGTCCAGGACCGTCTGGCTGCCAAGATCCGTGATGCTGATGGCGTTGAGATCGCCGGCCCTCGGCAGGCACTGTTCAGGGGTCGCAACAAGCCGCATCGTGGTGATCGCACATGGGTTAACGGCTGGTCCCCCGAACAGATCGCCAACCGGCTGAAGGTCGACTTCCCGGATGATGAATCCATGCGCATCTCCCACGAGGCGATCTATCAGGCTCTCTACATTCAGGGGCGAGGCGTTCTCAAGCGCGAGCTGGTGAGCTATCTGCGCACGGGGCGAGCGTTACGCGTGCCGCGGGCCAGAGCGCAGGCCAAGGCGTGGGCACACGTCAGCGAGGATGTCATGATCTCCAGGCGTCCCGCAGAGACACAGGATCGGGCGGTACCTGGACATTGGGAAGGTGACCTGATCATCGGGTTGAACCGCTCGGCGATGGGCACGCTGGTCGAACGCTCCAGCCGATTCACCATGCTCGTGCATCTGCCCCGTGAAGAGGGCTACGGGCTGGTTCCCCGGAAGAAAAACGGACCTGCACTGGCCGGCTACAGAGCTGTCACCATGACCAATGCGCTCAAGACGACCGTGATGACTCTGCCCGCCCAACTGTGGCAATCATTGACCTGGGATCGTGGCAAGGAGCTGTCCGATCACGTCCGCTTCACGATCGACTCCGGGGTGAAGGTCTTCTTCGCCGATCCCCACAGCCCCTGGCAGCGCGGCACGAACGAGAACACAAACGGCCTGCTGCGCCAATACTTCCCAAAGGGCACCGATCTGTCCCGCTGGGGTGACGAAGAGCTACAAGCCGTCGCCCACACGCTGAACTCCAGGCCTCGGAAAACGCTTGGCTGGAAGACTCCAGCTGAAGCTCTGGACGAACACATGAAGTTCATTCAACAATCCAGTGTTGCGACGACCGGTTGAATCTACCCTGGGTAGATTGATCCGAGTGGATAACGGCATGTTTTGGATGCCGACAGCGAATGGCCATCATGACGGCATCGAGGGCCAGTTCACGCCCCAAAGTGGGCCTGGTCGGCCAGCCGATGATTTTCCGGGAAAAACGTTCCATGACGGCAAGGTAAAGCCAGCCTTGCCACGTTCGGATATAGCTAATGTCGGTAACCCAGGCCATTTGGGTTTGGCGAGGTCAAACTGGCGCTGCAGAATGTTGGGGGTCAGATGCGAGGGTTTCGAGGTTGAATGCTGCCGCCGGCGATAGCCGTGCTGTGCCCGAATATTGTTCACACGCATCAAGCGGGCCACGCGGTGCTTGCTGCAGGTCTCGCCGACCTCTCGTAGATCGAGAAACACGCGTGGCGATCCGTAAATCCCGTGGCTGGCCGCAATGACGACTATAGACCGGCGAACCGCGCTGACATTACTCGGCGGTGCGATAGGTGGTGTGGCTGTTTCTGGAGTCAATATAGC
>JBATNV010000143.1:0-11586 GCA_049290495.1 Gammaproteobacteria bacterium
GCGTTTGTGCTGGCAGTAGACGCGCAGAAAATCCCCGCCTTCACAGGTTGCATCCTGGTCCCTGATGACCTGCACACTCATGAGCACACCCTTCCGATCTGTTCTGTATGGAACAGATCAAGCAAGGAGCGTGCCAGCTCGCCAAGGGCACAGAAACAGTGGATCGTGATCAGCTTATGTGAAAGTCGGTGACGAAAATTGTCGCTTAAGGACGCAAAAAAGCGTCCGCAGTACACGAGCTTGCTGATCCAGGCCGGCACGAATCAGGGCATACGCAGCCGACCACCACCGCCGCCGCCACCCGAAAAACCACCCGCATCGGGCACGATCAGCGATGAAGCCTGCTCACGGCGCATCTCTTCGACCTTCTGCATGGTCTCCATCAGCGACTGGTTGGCCGCTTCGGCAAATTTTGCCAGCGCCTCTTCCAGTGTGGCAGCCTGGATATCGAAACTCAGTGGCAATGCGCCCATGCGTGACATGAGCTGGGTCTGGCCGATATAAAGCACCGGACGCGCCGCGTCCGGCTGGCCGAGTTTGTCGACCGGACTCAGGCGCTGAATGGTACCGACGCGACGATCGGTAAAGACCTCCTCCAGATAGAGGTCGGCCTCGTTCATCTTGAGTTCCAGTTGCAATTGTTCATCAGACATGGACGTGCTTCCCGTTAATTACTGCCGCCAAGAATAGCAGCCGGGAGCAGAATAGCGGCCGAAGAATGGTCCACTACACCACCGGATGGAGATTAAAACCCTCGTGAGTCGCCATGCAGCCCCCGAAACCGCCGCAAGTCTCGCCTACCAGGAACTCTCCCCGAACGACATCCTGGCCGCGGTGGAGAGCATCGGCCTGCGCTGCGATGGGCGGCTGTTGACGCTGAACAGCTACGAGAATCGCGTCTATCGGGTCGGCATCGAGGACGGCCCGCCGGTCGTACCCAAGTTTTATCGCCCCGCGCGTTGGAGCGATGCGGCGATCCGCGAGGAACACGTTTTTACGCAGGAACTCGCTGAGCAGGAAATCCCGGTTGCGGCACCACTTACAGATGCCCACGGTGAGACCCTGCATCACCACGGCCCATTCCGCTTTGCGGTCTACCCCTGCTTCGGCGGGCGGGCACCGGAACTCGACGATCATCGGCTGCTGCGCCAGCTCGGGCGCTTTGTGGCACGCATTCACCTCTGCGGGCAGCAGGCGGATTTTCAGCACCGGCCACGGCTCCATATTGAATCCTTCGGCATTGCATCGCGTGACTATCTGCTCAGCGCCGGCGTTATTCCCGATGAAATCTGCCCGGCCTATGAAAGCGTCTGTACCGCCGCTCTCGAACGCGTCGGCTACTGCTATGAGCGGGCTGGAACGCCGCACGAGCTCCGGCTGCATGGCGATTTTCATCCCGGCAACGTGCTGGTATTGAACGGCGTGGCGCACATCGTCGACTTCGACGACACCCGCACCGGCCCAGCGATACAAGACCTGTGGATGTTCCTGTCCGGCGATCGCAACGAGCAGACGCCGCAGCTCGCCGAACTGCTCGCGGGCTACACGGAGTTCCGCGATTTCGATGCCGCTGAACTGAACCTCATCGAGGCGCTGCGCACGCTGCGCATCATGCATTACGCCGCCTGGCTGGCCCGACGCTGGGACGATCCGGCCTTTGCGATCGCCTTCCCGTGGTTCAACGGCCAGCGTTACTGGGACGAACACGTGCTCGCCTTGCGCGAGCAAATTGCGCTGATGGATGAGGAGCCACTGGCCTGGGAATGCGTATAATCCGCGCCCGATGTCACTCGTACGCCTCGATGAACTGTCACTCGCCTACGGCGAGCAGAAGCTGCTGACCAGCGTCAACTTCGAAATCGAAGCGGGCGAGCGTGTCTGTCTGATCGGCCGTAACGGCACCGGCAAGACCACCCTCTTTCGGCTGATCACCGGCACCGCACAGCCCGACAGCGGCGCCATCCAGTACCGCAACGGCCTGGTGATCAGCACGCTCGAACAGCAGCTGCCCGAAGCCCTTGAATCCACCGTGCGCCAGGTCGTCGCCGATGGTCTCGCCGATGTGCAGGCGCTGGTCGACGAATACGAGCAGCTTTCCCACCAGAAGCTCGACAAGCAGGGCCTCGCCCGGCTCGACAAGCTGCAACACCGCATCGACGAACTCGATGGCTGGCGCATCGACCAGCGCGTCGACCTGATGATCACCGAGATGGCGCTGCCGGCTGAACAGCCGATCGGCGAGCTGTCCGGCGGCTGGCGCCGGCGCGTGGGACTTGCCAAGGCACTGATCAGCAAACCTGACCTGTTGCTACTCGACGAACCAACCAACCACCTCGACATCGTCACCATCCAGTGGCTCGAAAACCGCATCCGTACCTGGCCGGGCGCTGTGCTGTTCATCACCCACGACCGCGCCTTCCTAGACAAGCTGGCCACGCGCATCTGCGAACTCGACCGCGGCCGGCTCTTAAGCTTTCCGGGCGGCTATCACGACTATCTCGAGCGCAAGGAAAAGCTGCTCGAGGACGAGTCCACCGCCAACCGGCTGTTCGACAAGAAGCTCGACGAAGAGGAGATCTGGGTCCGGAAGGGTGTCAAGGCGCGGCGGCATCGCAACCAGAATCGCGTGCGACGGCTGGAAGAGCTGCGTAACGAATATGCCCAGCGCCTGACGCCGCAACAGCGCGCGCAGATGTCCATCGAAACGGCCGATCAGTCGGGCCGCAACGTGATCACGGCGCGCAACGTCACGCACGGCTACCGCGATGAGCCGCTGCTCAACGACTTTTCCTGCAAGATCCGTCGCGGTGACCGTATCGGCCTGATCGGCAACAACGGTGTGGGCAAGAGCACCCTGCTGCGCATTCTGCTAGGCGAAATCCAGCCGCAGCACGGCACAGTTACGCAGGGCACGGCGCTGGAGATCGGCTATTTCGGCCAGTTGCGCGAAACCCTCGACCCGGAAAAAAGCGTGGCTTATATCGTCGGCAACGGTGCCGACTACGTGCGCATCAACGGCCACGAGCGGCACGTGATCGGCTATCTCAAGGGCTTCCTGTTCACGGCCAAACGCGCCATGACCCCGGTAAAAGCCTTGTCTGGCGGCGAGCGGAACCGCGTAATCCTGGCTCGCCTCTTCACCAAGCCCACCAATTTTCTGGTCCTCGACGAGCCCACCAACGATCTGGATGTGGAAACGCTCGAAGTGCTGGAAGATCGCCTCGACGAGTACAAGGGCACGCTGATCGTGGTCAGCCACGACCGCATGTTTCTCGACTCGGTGGTCACCAGCGTTTTTGCCTTCGAAACGGGCGGGCGTATCGAACGCTATGTGGGTGGCTACTCCGACTGGCTGCGCCAGGGCCGTACGCTCGCTGAATCTGATAACCCAAACCAGCAGCGCGGCGCGGCACCGCTGGCGGAACGAGATACGCAAAGCGGCAAACTGGCGCGCCGGCAGGGGCGCAAGCTTAGCTACAAGGACCAGCGCGAGCTCGATGCGCTGACGGGCAAGATCGAGTCCCTGGAAGCAGAAATAAGGCAGCTTGAGCGGAAGACCACGGCGAAGAACTTCTACGACAAGCCCTGGCACGAAACCGTACCGGTGCTCGATGGGCTCAAGGCCAAGCAGGCCGAACACGAGGCCGCCACGGCCCGCTGGCTGGCGCTCGAAGAGCTAAAGAGCAGCAACCAGGCGTTGCCCTGAAGCGACAGTCCACCGACTGCCCAATCGTTGCGCTAGAGCTACACTTTCAGGATTTCCAAGTCGCTGAAAGCCAAAAGCATTGACTTTCATTGTGTAAAGCAGGTCTAATCGCGTTGCGCTAAAGCCACGACCAGTCTCGAAGACGATTCTGGTCACGGGGGGAAGCCCTTAAAGGCCACTGCGCGTTGTTGCGAAAAAACCATCTCAAGGAGATTACAGAATGAAACGGATTGGAATTGCAGTACTGAGCGCCGCCAGCCTGCTGGCTGCCGGCACCGCCGCTGCCGCTGAGCCGCAGTGGAACTACGGCCAGATCGGCTGGATCCAGGGCGATGGCATCGAGAATGCCGGACAGTCGGACGGTTACCAGATTAATGGCAGCATCGGCTTCCTGGAAAACTTCCACTTCCAGATTGGCTACAAAGATGGCACGACTGAAGGCGCGGGCTATTATGGTGATACGGACTGGGATGGATACAACGTCACCTTTGGCTTTCACCAGGCGATCAGCAGCTCCGGCAACACCCAGTTCATCGCCAACCTCAACTACTTTGATGTTGACTACGACGAAAATGGCTCTAGCGATGATGGCTCGGTCGACGGTTACGGCTTGGGCTTTGGCCTGCGTTCGATGATCTCTGAGAATGTCGAGCTCGAAGGCATGGTTAACTGGAACAAGGGCAATGTCGACCCGGACACCAGCTCCTCTTTTGACTACACCAACACGGTGCTGTCGGTCGGTGGTCGTTACCACTGGACGCCGAACTTCTCGACCGGCCTGATGCTGGATGTCAACGGTTCCAATGACACGGCCGCGTACTACGGCACCGGTGACACCGCTACGATCGACCTGCGCTACAGCTTCGGTTCCGACATCTCCAAGTAATACCGGAACCTGCGTGACTGCAATCGCCCCGCCTCGTGCGGGGCGATTTTTTTTGGCTCTGTGCAACAGCCAGAACTTTACCGGGTGAGTCCTGCCCGGCACCCGAGTACATAGCGACATGTGCCGCACGGCGAGCAATGCAGCAGGCGTAGGCCTGTTCATCAAGGCAGTCGCAGCCGCCGCACTCAGCGCGAGCCTGACAGCCTGCATACACCTGCCCCCTGCCGTGGCTGCCGAAATGCAGCCGGCTGCTCCACCCACCGTGAATCACTATCGCAAGCCACAGGCCGCCGACGCGCCACGACATGCCATCGCTGCACCGTAGCCTGTTCATGGCGCCCTTCGCGCTGCTTGCGATTGCCGCCTTGTCGGCCTGTTCGGGCCTGGGACCACAGCACTACAGCACGTGGCAAACCGACCAGCCGTATGGCGTCGCCGCGCAGGTCGCAGTGCCCCCGGCCAGCATCGATTTTCACGGCATCCCGGTACGCGACGGACAGCTGGTCGTCAGCGAGCAGGGTTCACCACTCAGCCTGCTGATGTCGCTGCTGATTGCCGATGCCGCGCCCTGGATTCATATCGGCATCATCGCGATCGACAACGGCGTGCCGTATCTGTACGAAACCAACGGGCAAATCCATCCGACATGGTCAAGCCCGCCAACCGCTGCAGTCGGTGGCGGCATGCGCCGCATGACGCTGGAATGGTTTGTTGCTAACCAGACCTTTATCGCAATCTATGCTTCGCCAGGCGGTGCCGACCCGGAAAAGATCGTGGAATTTGCCCGGCAAAGTTATGCGCAGCACATTCCCTTCGATGCGTACTTCGATCTCAGTGATGCCAGCCGGATGTACTGTACCGAGTTCGTCGCACTGGCACTGGCCGCGGCAGATGCGCCGCCAGTGCAGGCCTCGGCGCTTAATTCGAACCCGTCGATCCGGGTGATTGCAGACTGGCTGCAATTGCGCGCTGACGCGCTGATGCCGGCCGGTGCGCTTGTCGAGCACAGCGAGCGCGTGGCGCTGATCAGCAAAGGACACAACCCCGCTCAGTTCAGCGCATATTTTTCGCTCAAACGGGAACTGCACCGACGCTTCACAGCCGACCAGACGGTCGGCAATGTGCTGTCTTTCTCGACCTTTACCGGACTTGGCTTTCAGCCACCGGTGCGTGAAGTGATTCGCGCAGTCGATCGCGCGGCGCAGGACTGGGAAAGTCTGTCAGAGGCTGAAATCGATGCCCGCGTCTGGCAGATCGCCAACCAGACACTCGGCACGTGGAAGCCGGAATAAAATCGGGATCAGACCAGGGCTTCCATACGGAAACCCGGGTCTGATCCCGATTTAGCAGCCCGGCCAGCCGGCGGGTAACCAGGTACCCGCCTGCCGCCAGATCGGCTTAGCTCAGTTAACCATCTCTTTGAGGTTCTTCAGCGGCAGTACGCGAACCTTCTTGGAGGCCGGCTTGGCCTTGAAGGTCATCTTCGCGCCGGTGAAAGGATTAAGACCTTCACGCGCCTTGGTGGCTGGCTTCTTCACGACCTTGAGCTTGACCAGACCCGGCAGCGTGAACTGGCTGGTGCTGCGCAGGCTCTTCTTGATGATTACATTCAGCGAGTCCAGTACGCCGCTGATCTGCTTACGGGACAGATCGGTGTCCTTCGCAATGTGGTTCAGGATTTCTGACTTGGTCGGTGCACGGGCGGTTTTCGCCATCTCGAAGTACTCCTCAGGGTGATGTGATTGATCGCAGGGGATAACTATAAACGCTGGCGCTCAGATCGCGAAGTGCTGTAATCAGCGGCACTATACAGACTTTGCTGGATCCAGCCCTGCACATGCTGACTCAACCGGTCGGCCAGGAAACCGGCATGAGCTGGCAAGGCATTCAGCGCGGGCAGATAGTGAAACTCACTACCGGAGCTTGCCCTCCGTACAGGGATGAGCCACGTCCCCTTGCCGAAATGCGACTGAAAACTCACGCTCCAGGCCGTATCCGGCAGATTGAACTCCTCCGCCAGCAGACGTGCGAGCGGCGCCGCTGCCAGACCTTCTGCACACTCGCGCGCAGCACCTCTATGCAAGCAGGGTGATCGTGATACTCGTTGACGAAGCGCGGACCGGACAGTGGCGCCTGCAGAAATCGCCGGATGCCAGCCGGCGCCAACGAATCCAGCGGCCCGGAATTGACCAGCACAGCACCGGTACGCTCGGCATCGTCGTGCCTGAAAGACGGGAAATTACGGTACGTCATGGGGGCAGTTGAACAATAAGACGGCCGCGATCATACATAAACAACGAGGCTGAACAATATCCCGGATTCCCCGCACAGATACTGCAATCCGCGTTGACGAGCCTGATCGCGCAGACGAGGATCGCCACTCACTGCTCAGGGCAAACCCATCGAAAGATGGGGGCGCAAAGCTTCCGGTCTAAGGGGAATTCCTATGACAGCGGGGTTACCAGTGGGCGTCTCGGCATGGCCGCGACTCCCCGTTAACTTTCTACTTGCCGTGCTTCTTGCGGGCTACGCCTCCCAGGCGATGGCTATCACTGACCGTGCCCGACCCGATATCAGCATTACGGCGCCAACCAGCAGCAGTAGTTACAGCAGCAATGCTGCGCTGCTGTCGATCGCTGGTGTCGCCAGCGATGATGTCGGCGTTACCAGGGTCGCCTGGAACAACAGCCGGGGTGGTAGCGGCACAGCGACCGGCACCAGCAAGTGGTCGGTCAACAACATCAAGCTGCGAACCGGCACCAACACGATCAATGTGCATGCCTACGATGCCAAGGGTCGATCACGTCGGGCGCAACTGGTAGTCACCTACAGCGCTACCGCACCAGCTCCGGTCCCGGCTCCAGCGCCAGCACCAGCTCCGGTCCCGGCTCCAGCGCCAGCACCGGTTCCTGCTCCGGTCCCAGCGCCGGTTCCGGCTCCGGTTCCGGCTCCGGTCCCGGTCCCAGCTCCTGCTCCGGTGCCAGCTCCGGTTCCACCGCCACCGCCACCGCCGGTCAACCATCTACCGGTGATCTCCGGCACGCCGGCTGGCAGTGTGCAGTCTGGTGCAGCATGGAGCTTCAGGCCCACCGCGTCAGATATTGACGGCAACCCGCTAAGCTTCAGCGTGATGGGCGCCCCGACCTGGGCCAGGCTTAGCCAGACGACCGGCCAACTCAGTGGTACGCCTGGACCGAATGACGTCGGTACTACAGAAGGTATCGTCATCACGGTCAGCGATGGCACCGGGTATGCGTCACTGCCTGCCTTCACCCTGGTCGTGCAACCGAACACCTCGGGCACAGCACTCGTCTCATGGATGCCGCCAACGCAGCGTACTGACGGCTCGCCGCTCAGCAACCTGGCCGGTTATCGCCTGTACTACGGCATCCGCGCCGATGCGCTCACCCATACCATCAACCTGAACAACGGTGGTCTGAGCAGCTACATGGTTGAAGGACTGAGTACGGGAACCTGGTACTTCGCGGTGGCCGCCTGCGACGCTGCCGGCAAAGACAGCGAACTGTCTAACGTCGCATCAAAGACCATACTGTAAGTGCAAGCAACGGTGCAGGCCACGCGCTAAAACGTGGTCTGCACCGGTTCCAGCGTAAGCACGCCCGGCACGACGATCGGCGTCGTCGCATCAACCAGATCCACTTCGACCAGTGCAGTCTGATCAACGCCAGCGGCCGGAATCGGAAAACTGCCGCCTTCCACGTAGATGCCGATATCCAGCGTATAGCGGCCCGGAAAATCATCGAAACCCAGGTACTTGACGGGTATCTGATATTCGCGTTCATCCCCGGCCACAGCGCCCGGCGCAAAATTCAGATTGAGAAAGACGACTGGCGCCTCGCCGATGGGCTGCTGTGTACCCGCTGGATACAGGACCGCCGCACCACGCAGCGGCGCGAGAATACCGGAGGGATAGCGCAACC
Organism: Gammaproteobacteria bacterium; assembly: GCA_049290495.1. Classification (GTDB taxonomy): domain Bacteria; phylum Pseudomonadota; class Gammaproteobacteria; order Steroidobacterales; genus SHZI01. The sequence goes on from JBATNV010000143.1 coordinate 8,534, forward strand.
TGAAGCTAAGGGTGGTATCGGCATTACCCAGCGCCTTCTCATTGCCACCATCCGGCGGCGGCTCATCCTGTGGCGGCCGACCAGACAGCCCACGAAAGAATTCCCAGATCGCGACATTGGCAAAGCTCGGCCAGGCATGCCCGTTTCCGACGTCTGCGCTTCCGAGACCCTGCCCTTCCTGATGCAGGCACCACTGCACCGGGTAGTCGGAGGGCCCCGGCGCATGATCGATACATTCGGGCACGACACCCGGAGTGCGGGTATTGAGGCTGAAGCCGTTGTATAGCGTCCAGTAACGATGGGCGAGTTCGGCCACGGTGGCGGGCGCCAGCGGATCAAATTCACCCTGGATCTGCAGTACCGCAACAGCGCCCGTACAGGTAGTCGTCGTCAATGAACCGGCCACCGGCGCGATAGCGCGGATACGGTTGCCATATCTGCAACCGAGTTCATGGGCTAAACCACCACCGCTGCTGTGGCCGGTGACAAAAATCCGGTTGGCATCGAATTTCACCAGCGCCGGCAGCCGATCGAGGAGGTCTTCGAACATCTGGAAGTCATTACTGAAATTCCATTGATTAACGCCGGCCGCGTTGGGCAGCGCATCGGGATACACGAGGATCGCGCCATCGCCCACCACCTCGCGCAGCCGGTAATAGTCGAACCAGGCCTGGTGGCTGCCGCTGGTACCGTGATAGCCGATGATCAAGGGCCGGGGCTCGGCGGCCGGGTCATAGTTGCTGGGCAGATCCAGGTAGTAACTGCGCTCCAGACCAGCCGAACTGAGCGTCTGCATACCGGATTCGGGCACCACCGTGTTGCTGTTATTGTCGAAGCATCCGGCGACAATCAGGCACAGCGTCACCAGGCCAATAAAACGCGGATAGCGCATCGTTCCGCCTCCAGTCTGGATACGTGTCGCAGTATCGCACCCAGCCACATCACAACAGCACCACATTGCGGCCAGCCGACAGGAAAGGATGCAAACCGCCGTACGATCAGAGAGAATCAGGAAATAGACGTGCAGCTGGATGCAGGTGTATTAATGCAGCCGATCAACGGGGCCGGGCTGGGCAGCCTGAGTCGATACCAACCAAAATCTGGGGATACAGAATGAAGAAGCTACTGACTTTGGCGGCACTTGTGGGTGTGAGCGGCGTGGGTGTCGCGAATGCAACCGTTGCCACGCTGACCGGCGTAAGAAGTGAGGGCGATAAGGGCACCTCAGTTTGGAACATCGCCAAGAGTACGGCGACCTGGGATCTGAATACGGTCACCGGCGTTGCTACCCAGACCGGCGGTCTCTTCTCAGCGTCTGTCAGCGTGGGCAAAACTCCGTTGATGACGCACACAATGAGCGGTGGCGTACTCAGCTCCGGCGCAGCTTCTGCCAGCGCCTGGAACTGCGTTGAGGGGGTTTTCGGTGGCGTCGTCGGTGCGCACATCTGCGGTAACTTCACCTTCGGTACCAACGCTACGAAGGACAGCATCGTTGGCAACTCCGGAACTGCCACGACTGTGACGATTGTTCCTGATGATGTTGCATCCGGCGCTCCACAGGCGTTGACGTCATACAACAACCTGGTGCTGTCGAACGTTAGCGGCAACACCTGGAAGCTCACGAATTTCGTGCCGCTCACCAGTGGCTATGAATTTACGTTTACCGTCGCTGCTGCGGTTGTCGCAGACGCAGTGGATGATAACGGCGGCGATGTGCTGGAAGCGACTGCCAAGGCAATCACTGTCGGCGCAAATGACGTAAATTTCACTGATCCGGTAACAGTAACGATCGCCACACAGGGCACCAAGGGTACGGCGACCGTCACCAGTGCACCGGGTGCCGCTGCCGGCCAGACCATCAGCTACACCTCGAACGTCGGCGCGACGGGCACCGATACCTTCGTCTACTCGATGACTGACGGCACCAACACGGATACCGCCACAGTCACCGTCAATATCACCGCCTTCGGTGCCAACGACGATAGCGCTACCACCAGCCGTGGCCAGCCTGTTGTTGTCTACCCGGCCAGAAACGATGCCGGCTTTACACCCGATACGGTCACTGTAACGCTCGGCGCTTGCACCTTTGGCACGATCGGAACCGTAGTTGGCAATGGTGGACCCAAACAGGACCTCAGCGTCACCTATACGCCCCTCGCCAATTCACCGGCTGCGGGTAGCTCAACAGCTATTAACGACAGCTGCGCCTACACCATCACCAATGGTGTACAGCCGAGTGACGGCGCCAACATTCTGGTTGCCGTTACCAACTCGGTACCTGCAGCAATTGGTGGTGCTGCTCCGGCCATTTCGACCGCAGGTCTTGCACCTGCAAGCCAGACTTCTGCGTTCACTGCGCCGGGTACTGGCGGCAATCTGGGTAACACGCCGGTGACTTCGATTGTTGCCACCGCTGGTGCCTCGGGGACAACCAGCGTTGCCGGCAACGTCATCACCTATACGCCAGGTGCAACGTTCTTTGCGGGTAGCGATACCTACACCTACACCATCACTGACCTGGATGGCGAAACCAGCACCAGCCCCAATGTCACGGTAACCATCGCTGACGTCGCGCCGACGATCGCTGATGGTGCAATCACCACGGATGCGGGTACTGCATCTGCTGCATTCGCCCCGACCATCACTGCCGGCAACGGTTCGCCTGCCCAGCACACGCTGGCAGTGACCACTGTCGCCGCCCATGGTAGCTGCGTGGTCTCGCCGGGCAATGCGACAGGCACGGTGATCTACACGCCGAATGCGGGTTACACGGGTGCCGACAGCTGCGTCCTGACCCTCACGGACGGCGATCTCGATATCGATACGGGCACGATCAGCGTCACGGTCAATGCGGTCGACTCCATCAAGCTACCGGGTGGCAGCAGCTCCATGGATCTCTGGAGCCTCTCGCTGCTGGGCAGCCTGCCCCTGCTGATGCGCCGTCGTCGCAGCTAAGCGCGAAGAAACAAGTGCCTTGAGAAAACCCCGCTTCGGCGGGGTTTTTTTGGGGCGAATACCACGCCCGGTAGGAGCGGCTTCAGCCGCGATATTTG
>JBATNV010000144.1:0-6164 GCA_049290495.1 Gammaproteobacteria bacterium
TCATGGACCTGGTGCGCCGCGAGCTGCACGCCGACTACAAGGAGGAGGATCTGCTCACCGCCGGGCTGCGCATCATGACAACGCTGGATCCACGCATTCAGGCGCTGGCCGAACAGCGGCTGAACGAAGGCCTCAATGAGCTGGAGACCAGCCGCAAGCGCAAGCCCGGATCGCTGGACGGCGCGATCGTCGTTACTGGCACACAGACGCCAGACGTGGTGGCGATCGTCGGTGGCCGCAATGCGCGCATGCAGGGCTTCAACCGGGCACTGGATGCGAAGCGCCCGATCGGCTCGCTGGTCAAACCAGTTGTCTACCTTGCTGGCTTCGAGTCAGGGCGATTCACGGCCGCTACACGGGTCGAAGATGCGCCACTCAACATCCGCCTTGATACCGGCAAGACCTGGAGCCCGCAGAACTACGACCGACAGTATCGCGGCCCGGTGCCGGCCGTTCGTGCGCTCGCCGAGTCCCTCAACACCCCAACCGTACGCATCGGCATGGATGTGGGCCCAAAGAAGGTCGCAAGCCTGCTGAAATCACTGGGCGTACAACAGGCACCAGCACCACTGCCATCGCTGTTGCTCGGCGCAGTCGATCTCTCGCCGATGGAAGTTGCGCAGATATACAACAGCCTCGGAAATGGCGGATTTTATGCACCGCTGAAAGCCGTGCGTGCGGTGCTCGATGGCAGCGGCAAACCGCTGGAGCGCTACCAGCTCAAGATCGACCGGGCAGCCGACCCCTCGGCCGTGGCGCAGTTGACCACCAGCATGCTGCAGGTCGTTGACCGCGGTACCGCCCGGGGCGCGAGACGCTGGTTACCCGCCAGTCTGGCCATTGCCGGAAAAACCGGTACCTCCGACGATCTGCGCGACAGCTGGTTTGCCGGGTTCACCAATGACCATGTGGTCGTCGTCTGGGTCGGTGCCGACGACAACTCGCCGACCGGATTAAGCGGTGCCTCAGGCGCGCTCCCGATCTGGGCGCAGCTGGTAGCCATGTTCGGTGACGCCGGCTACGAAGCGCTGCTGACAGAAGACCTGGTGGATGTGTCTTTCGACTATGCAACTGGCATGATGTCGCGCGCAGACTGCGGCGATCTGATCACCGTACCGCTGCCTGCAGGAACCGTGCTGCCAGCGAAGCCGGACTGCATGCCCGAATCAGATAGTCTCACCAGGCGCGGCATGGAATGGCTGAAGGGTTTGCTCAACTGAAACGACGCGGCAACGTTGCCAGGCTAAATCTTGCCAAGGCCGTTGCGCCCGCGCTGTTGCTGATTGCCGCGCTCAGTGGCTGTGTACCACCAGGGGCTACCCGCGCACCACAGCCGACGGCTCCGGTACCTGCAACCCGCCCCGCTCCGGTCCCGGCACCCGCGCCGGCTCCAGCACCTGAGCCACCCGTCGCGCCACCACCGGCACCACCGCCGGCGCCAGTGCGGATCGTTCCGCCAGTCAGTCCAGCCAGCCAGACCTTGCTCAACGAGAGTCGCAGTCATTCGGCTGCCGGCCGCTACCCGCAGGCCGCAGCCTCCATCGAGCGTGCGATCCGGATCGAGCCGCGTCAGCCGGTACTCTGGCTGGAACTTGGCAACATCCGCCTCAAGGAAGGCGATCACGTCCAGGCCGAGAGTCTCGGCCGCAAGGCCTTGAGCCTCAGCGCCGGCGATGCCGCACTCTCAGCACGCGCCCAGCAGCTGATCAGCAACGCAAAAAAACCGTAGGAGTGCCCGTAGGAGCGGCTTGAGCCGCGATCCCCAACAACGATAAAGGGATCGCGGCTGAAGCCGCTCCTACAATTCGCGCCTGAAGGCGCTCCTACCGCGGTGCAGCTGCCCGCTGCAAACGGTCGTTGATGGCTGCACCGAGGCCATGTTCGGGGATGGGTGCTACTGCGATACCAGTCGCACCGCTGGCATCCAGGCTGCGCAGCATCGCAAAGAAATTGCTTGCCGCCTCGATCAGATCGCCGCTGCGGGACAGGTTCAGGCTGCCCTCGCGGTGATGTGAAGCAAAGCCGAGAAAGATTTCGGCTGCCTCCGGTGCAAGTACATTCATCCGCAAGCGTGCGCGCGGTGCGTAGTGGGAGGCGAGCTGACCCGGTGCTTCGATACGTCCGGGTGGCAGCACGGCGATCTCATCGACGACCGTCAACAATGCTTCACGGCTGATACCGCCAGGCCGCAGCAGCCGCACGGCTTCGCCCGGCAGCACAGCAACGATGGTCGACTCCAGACCCAACTGCGCCGGGCCCGCATCGAGCACCAGGCCGGCCTGCTGGCCGAGTTCTGCCACCACATCCTGCGCGCTGGTCGGACTGATACGCCCGGAGCGATTGGCCGATGGCGCCGCAACTGGCCGCCCGAGGGCACGAATCAGTTCCATCGCCACCGGATGACCGGGCATCCGCAGCGCAACCGTCTGCAGTCCGGCGCGCGCCAGTTCACAGACCCGGCCGGTGGGCGCGACAGGCAGCACCAGGCTCAGCGGCCCGGGCCAGAAGCGCGCCGCGAGACGAAGTGCGCGCTCGTCCAGCACGGCTTCGTTAAGCGCCATGTCGAGACTGGCCACATGGGCGATCAGCGGATTGAACTGTGGACGACCCTTGGCGGCGTAGATGCGGGCCACCGCAAGCTCACTGCTCGCGTCCGCAGCCAGCCCGTACACGGTCTCGGTTGGCATGCCGACAAGTTCAGCCCGGCGCAGGCTCTCTGCGGCCTGTGCAATTGCCGCCTCGCTTGCCGCCACGATGACCATGATGCCGCCGCCGATGTCAGGCCGGCTTGCCGGTCGGGAAAGCCGGCAGCCGCGTCAGCAAAAGTGTTGCGATCACCAGCATCATGGCATGCACCAGCAAGATCTCCGTATAGCCGCCAAAGCGGTCTACCGCATTGGCGGTCGCCAGCGGACCGAGCCCCGCACCCAGCGAGTACGCGCTGTAGTACCAGGCATAGATACTGCTGAAGTGCTGCAAACCGAAGTAGCGACTGACCAGATAGGCGGTTACATCCACCTCGGCACCCGCCGCAAGACCGGTGAGGATGCCAGCGACGAAGGCGAGCCAGCCACTTGCGCCGGAAGCGAGCAGGAAAATTGCGACGACGGGGCCGAGCAGAAAGGCAATCGCCACACGCGGTGCAAAAATGCGATCCATCAGCCAGCCAGCGGCTACACGCCCGAAGAGCAATGCCACCGCGAGTATCGACAGCGCATTGGCCGCCCGCATTGGCGTGACGCCGCGACTGATGAGCAGCGGCACCAGATGAACCTGGATGCTGGTCACAGCCGCACCGATCAACAGAAAGATCACCAGCATCATCCAGAATTGACGCGTGGCCAGCGCCTGCTTAAGCGTCACACCAGGCGCGCTGGATTTCACCGCCTTGTCCCGGCTGCTGACTGCGGTATCACCGTCGGGCAACAGGCCCATGGACTGCGGTGAGTCGCGGACGACCAGCAACACGATGGTGCCACCGACGAGGATAATGGCAGCGGCAATCACCAGCCAGGCGCTGCGCCAGCCGAAAGCGTCGATCGCCCACTGCGTCAGGATCGGCCAGGCAAAACCACCGATACCGACACCGGCCAGCGTTACACCCAGCGCGAGGCCCCGCTGGCGATCGAACCACAACGCAATGATCCGCGTAAACGCGATATGCGTGGTGCCGACGCCAAGCACCGCCAGAGCGACGTAGCGCAGGTAATAGCTGAGGATATTTGCGTCCTGGAAGTAAAAGGAAGCGATCAGCGCCGCCTCAAACACCAGGCCAGACAGGATCACGCGCCGGGCACCGAGCCGGTCCACCAGCAGGCCAAAGAAAGGCGCCACGAAGGTCATCGTCAGCACGCACAGGAAGAGCGCCGCAAACACTTCCGTCTGCGACCAGTTGAATTCCGCGCGCAGGGGCGTGACAAACACGCCGAAGGTATAGGTCAGCACGCTCGCCAGCCCGCAGGCAAGACCAATGCCGCAGCCAAGTGCGACATACCAGCCATAAAACAGCTTTCTCATCCCTGCGTCCCGCTCACTGCTGGACCATGCCCGAATCGCAGCAGGCGAATCAGGTCGCCGAGCCGGACTCTGAATAGATCTGCACGTCAGTGATATTGAACAGCGACTTCCAGTCCTTGGCGATCAGCAGGTCCATCAACTCCGAGGGCTTGCCGGCCTTCTTGCGCTCCATCTCGGCATCGATGGTGATCAGTGCCTGGTCGACTTCAGGACCAAACAGGTAACGCAGATATTCGGTGGGTACACGCGGCTCCTCGCTGAAACGACCTTCCGCATCGAAAGATGCCGGCAGAATCGGCGGAACATAGTACACATTCGGTTCAGTACCGAACTCGGGGTGCAGCGGCAGCGCAACTTTCCACTGGTGGACGAGCTTGTGGATCGGGCCGTCAAGATCTTCAAGGAAACCAACGAAGCGCAAACGGCCAGGACACTGGCGCGCACAGGCCGGTGCCACGCCTTGCTCGATGCGTGGGAAACAGAAGATGCACTTCTGTGACTTCCGCTTCACGAAGTTGAAGTACATCTTGTCGTAAGGGCAGGCGCGGTTACAGAGCCGGAAGCCCTGGCACTTGTCCTGATCGACAAGCACGATGCCGTCTTTCTCACGCTTGTAAATCGCCCGCACCGGACAGGCTTCGAGGCAGGCCGGCTTGGTACAGTGGTTGCACAGGCGAGGCAGATAGAAGTGATAGTTGTTCGGATACTCGCCAGAGCTCGTATCTTCATCCCAGTTGGCGCCGTATTCCATCGGCTCGGTCTGCTGCAGGCGCTCGGCCGTGCCCTTGAAGTACACGTCCTCGTGATTCAGTGGCGTGGGACCGCCAAAGTCTTTCTGGTCATGCAGATCGCCGAACTGCAGTTTGCCGTCCTTCCAGCCTGACTTCGCGCCCTTGGCTTCCCATTCCTTGGGATAGCCGCGACCGGGCTTGGTTTCAACATTGTTCCAGAGCATGTACTCCTGCCCTTCTTCATCGGTCCACAGCGACTTGCAGGCCGCTGTGCAGGCCTGACAGCCGATGCACTTGTTGAGGTCGATTACCATTGCAACTTGTCTGGACATTTCAGGTTTCCTGGGCAGTGGCCGGCGCGGAAGGCGGAGTGGTGATCGCGGTGGCGGCGGAATTCGGGATCGCGGCTGAAGCCGCTCCTACAACAGGGGCTCCAGTGTATTTCTCGAAATCAACTGTGTGGTCATGGTAGGTCTGGTTTGGCACGTAACTCGGCGTGCGGTAGCCGATGTGTCCGTAGTTGCCGACCAGCGAGGTTGGCTTGAGGAGACCACCGGTCGGAATCACACCGCTGAAGTTCTGCCGGCCGCGGAACATCATCGGGTCCCAGCCATGGAACATGAACATCTGCGCCGGCTGCATGCTGGCACTCACATGCGCCATCGCGATAAATGAACCCAGCTTGTTGAAGGTCCGGATCAGGTCGCCGTCCTTTACGCCGCGTGCAGCAGCATCATCCGGATTGACATACACATCCGGCTCACCGCGCTGCAGGCTCACGAGCAGGGCATCGTCGCGCCACATGCTGTGCACACCGTGCCGCGCATGCCCCATGGTCAGCCGCAGGGGATAGCCCTTGATCGCCAGGGGATCGACATGCACCGGCAACTCTTCACCTTCCTGCAGGAACCAGTCGTGATCCATATAGAACTGCTGGCGCCCCGTCAGTGTGGCGTAGGGTTTCTTGTCGCGCGTGCTGGCAAGGACCTGGTAGCTGTACGGCGAACCAGGGCCAAACTGCACATCGGCGGAATCATCGACACGTATGAAGCCCTTGCTGGCCAGTTCCTCAAATGTGACTTTCGGCAAGCCCGCTGAATTGTCGAGCAGAAACTGCGCCAGATCACGTGTGCTCTGGATGCGTCCGTTCAGTGTGAACAACTCATGCATCCGGGCGTAATCGTGGACGATGGGCTGACCAAAAACCACGTCCTTGATCGGCGGCAGCTGGCGCGCAGTTGCCTTGGCACTGATCGACTTTGCGAGCCGCTCCATGATCGTCCAGTCGTCTGCCGACTCGCCGAGCGGGGGCACCGCCTGGTCAAGCACCTGCACATAAGGTGTACGACCTTCCATGACAAAGTCGCGCCGCTCGTAGTGCTGCGCCACCGGCAGGACGTAGTCGGAATACATCGC
>JBATNV010000145.1:0-4916 GCA_049290495.1 Gammaproteobacteria bacterium
GGCCTGCAGGCAGCAGACTGCCAATGCATCGGGGCCGCTGGGGAATCGATCACAGCGGAATCCTTAAAATATCCGGGGACGCGCACAACAACGGGCGGAATCTTAGTCCACCCGGCGGATTTATCAACATGGAAGGAAGCGCGAGCGCTTCAGTGCAGATCGGCGAGCAACGACTCGTGCAGGGTCTCGGGAATGTGGTCTACGCGGAGTTTCTGCTTCGGATGGTCTACGCCAAGCGCAAGCGCCGCACCGGCGCGCAGCGCTTTAACTGCCTCTACTGGCAGTTCAAAACGCAGGAAGTGTATGGCCGAGGTCTTGGTGTCCGTGCTGCGCTCCAGGTCTTCGTCAGCGATACCGAACACAGCCTGCTGATCGGCCACCTGCACCCAGATCCGGTCCTCAATGCCGACCAGCTGCTCCAGCGCCACGCGGCGCTCATCGACATCGGGATATTCGATCGACAGGGTGGCCTTCCAGTTGCTGCCGTCGGGAATCAGCGGGTTATAGGCTTCCAGCTCGGCTTCGATGTCGGCTGGCTCGAAGATCCGCTCGGCCCGCAACATCTCCTGCACCTGGTAATGCATGGTCAGACGGTCTTCGAAGGCCAGGGACAGATGCGCCCCAAGACTCAGGCGGCGATGCGCCTTGTGCTCGATCACCCGCTCACGGAATTCGGGCCGCAGACGTGCGTAGGTCTCGAGAGGGTACAGATCATCGACAGTCAGCTTGTTCATGCCTGTGCTCAAATGCCGTAGGCCTGACGCAACAACTGCATCGGATGCGGATGGGCATCACGATCGGCGAGGCCAGCTACCTGCGCACCCGCCATCGGACAATCGCTGCAGAAATGATCCGGTGCCGCCTCTTTCAGTTGCTCGACCACCGGCATCGCGATCTTCACCGAGGCGGCGCGGAACTCGGTCTTCACACCGTAAGTGCCATCATGACCCGAACAGCGCTCGATCGCCTCAACGGTAGTACCGGGAACCAGGGACAAGACATCGCGCGTCTTGAGACCGATGTTCTGCACGCGCAGATGGCAGGGCACGTGATACAAGACCCGACCCAGCGGCTTGGCGAAGTCCGTGCGCAGCTTGTCGGCCTGGTGGCGTAGATACAAATAGTTGAACGGATCAAAAAATGCCCGCGCGACCGCCTGTACCTGCTGGTCCTCGGGGAACATCAGCGGCAGTTCCTGCTTGAACATCAGCACGCATGAAGGCACCGGCGCGATGAGATCCCAGCCCTGCTCGACCCAGCGCGCGAGTTCCGGAACATTTGCTTCCTTGGCCTTGGCCACCGAATCCAGATCGCCGAGTTCGAGCTTCGGCATACCGCAACACTGCTCAGACCCGACCAGCTTCACCTGTATGCCGTTGTGGCGGAATACGGCAACCAGGTCTTCCACCATCGCTGGCAGGTTACGGTTGCCGTAGCAGGTCGTATAGAGAATCACCCGGCCCTGCGTGCCGTTGGCGGGCTCCGCAGGCAGATCGGCTGCCGGTGTCCGCGCCAGGCGCTTGCGCGCCGTATCGCTCTCATAGCGTGGTAACGGCGCATCGCGAGCCACACCGAGGGTTTTTTCCAGCAGGAGCCGGCCCGCCAGATTGCCGTTGACCGCATTGACCACTTCGGACACAACCGGAATGCCGGCAATGCTGCCAACCATATCCGTCGAGGACAGGATCCGGCTGCGCAGCGATGCACCTTCCTCGCGAAAATGCACGGCCTTCGCGCGCAGCATCAGGTGTGGAAAATCAACGTCGAAGGGATGCGGTGGAACGTAGGGACATTTCGACATGTAGCACATGTCGCAGAGGTAGCAATGGTCTACAACCTCGGCAAACTTGCTCTTCGGTACGCTGTCCAGCTCACCGGTCGGCGATTCATCGATGGCATCAAACAGCGTCGGGAAGGCGTTGCAAAGATTGAAGCAGCGCCGGCAGCCGTGACAGATATCGAAAACCCGTTCGAGCTCCGTCTCGAGTGCGGCCTTGTCCCAGAACTCCGGCGATCGCCATTCGATCGGATGCCGGGTCGGAGCCGCAAGGCCGCCCTCGCGTGCAGGCTGTTTATCCATCTGCGCGTTACTTGCCGAGCGTGTCCAGCGCCTTCTGGAAGCGGTTCGCGTGTGAACGCTCGGCCTTGGCCAGCGTCTCGAACCAGTCAGCGATCTCGCGGAAACCTTCGTCGCGTGCCGACTTGGCCATACCCGGATACATATCGGTGTACTCGTGCGTCTCGCCGGCAATCGCCGCCTTGAGGTTGTCGGCGGTCGATCCGATCGGCAGACCGGTGGCCGGATCGCCGACGGCCTTCAGGTAATCCAGATGGCCGTGCGCATGGCCTGTCTCGCCTTCGGCCGTGGAGCGGAATACGGCTGCCACGTCGTTGAAACCTTCGACATCCGCTTTGCCCGCGAAATACAGGTAACGGCGATTGGCCTGTGATTCACCGGAAAATGCGTCCTTGAGGTTGCCCTCGGTCTTGCTGCCCTTGAGGTTCATCTACGTACTCCTTCGCTAATTGATCATCGGTCAGTGCACCGCGCTACGGCCGCGCACCGTTGCTTAGACCTGTTCTAAATTGTAGGAAGTCCCGAGGGCTCCTGTCAACGCCTGCGGCCATCGTTTGACCGCCCGCCGGGGCATGTGCAAACCTTAACCCCTACACCGGCCTGAAGACCAGCGTCCATATGAATACAGCGCGTCGCAAACTGCCGGACCTGGAAAAATCCCTGGCCGAACTGGAGACCATCGTCGAGCAACTCGAATCGGGTGACCTGGCGCTGGAAAAATCCCTGAAAGAATTTGAGCGAGGCGTACGCCTCAGCCGCGAATGTCAGCTGGCGCTCAAGGATGCAGAACAGCGCGTACAGCTGCTGATGGGCGCAGAACTAAAGGACTTTGTCAGCCCGGACGATGAGCCGGCGGCCGACTGAGCGCGTTCTGACCCGGCCTCAGGCGGCCGGATTGCTGCGATTATTTGCGCCCTGCAGCCGCCGGATCAGGGTACGCAGGAACACCTTGTTGAAGCGCAGCTGGCACTCCGTTGAAACCTGCTCGAGTATCGTTGCACTCACCGACAGCACAGTGACCGCATCCTGCGCACGGAAGCTGGAAATACTGCGGGCGCCGGACACGTAGCCCGTTTCACCGAAGCAGTCGCCGCTGCTCAACATGCCCATTTCACGTCCGTTGCTTTCGACAGACACGCGGCCGGTAACGATCACATAGAAGCGGTCGTCGGCCGTGCCCTCGCGGATGATCTCGTCACCTGCCATGTATTCACGCCACTCACTGGCGCGCAGCAGATCATGGATTTCAGCCTGGGAGAAGTCATGAAAGAATGACAGGCGCCGGAGCGTATCGAAATGCTCATGGCGGTCGATGCCGTCCCACTGCGCCTTGAGTTGCTGATAGACGCGCGTCAGCCGGGCACCAAACTCACCGCCGTTGGCGTAACGACGGGCCGGATCCTTCTGCAGGGCAATCGCGACAACTTCCTCCAGCTCATCAGGTACGCCGAGTCGCAGCGTATGGATGGGCGGCGGTGTCGCGTAGACGATCTGGTTCAGCAGCTTGGACAGTGTGCTGCCGCGAAACGGCCGGAACCCGGTCAGCAACTCGTACATCACGGCGCCGAGCGAATAGAGATCGGAGGCCGGCGTGATATCAAAACCCTGCACCTGTTCGGGCGACATGTAGCTCGGTGAGCCGGCGATGCCTTCAATGCGCGAGATGTCGGCATCGAGCAGGATCGCAATGCCAAAATCGATGATGCGCACATCGTTATCGTTGGTCAGCATGATGTTGCTGGGCTTGATGTCACGGTGAATGACGCCGCGCTTGTGCGCGTAGTGCAGCGCCTTTGCGCACTTGAAGATGATCTTTACCACGTCCTCGATGTGCAGCAGATTGTCCGGACGGCAGTACGCCTCAAGCGTACGCGCCCGCTGCACATGCTCCATCACAACGTAGTATTTGCCGTCTTCCTCGCCCGCGTCGTAGATCGGCAGAATATTGGGATGCTGGAGCATGCCGACCATATGCGCTTCGTTGAAGAACATCTTGCGGGCGATCTTTGCCCTCTGCTGGTCGTCATCGGTGGCGGTTGCATAGACCTTGATCGCGACATCACGGCGAAAATAGGGGTCATGCGAAAGATAGATGGTGCCGGTCGTACCCTTGCCGGCGACCTTGATGATCGGGTACTTGCCGATCTTGTCCGGAACCTCTGCCGAGGCGACTGGCGCAACACTCGGTCTCGGAAGTGGAACCATTCGGACAGGACCTGAGGGACTTATATTAGCGGCAGTAGCTGCACTCCTCCGACGACCAATGCCGCATATCCGGCCGCCAGAACATCATCGAGCATAATTCCCACGCCGCCCTGCAATCTGTGATCAGCCTCCCGAATCGGCCAGGGCTTCCAGATATCCATGAGCCGGAACAGCGCAAAGGCCAGCAGGTACCAGCCGGGCGTATGCGGCGTGACGGTTAGCACCAGCCACTGGCCCACGAACTCATCAAACACGATGCCGCCATGATCATGCACGCCCAGACGCCGGGCACTAGTGCCACAGATCACGCAACCGGCAACAAAGGCCAGTGCCAGACCAGCCAGCAACACGGGCAGCGACAGCGGCGGCAACCACCAGTAGAGAAACACCGCCAGCAGGGAGCCCCAGGTACCGGGCGCAGCAGGCAGCAGGCCGGTGCCGAAACCAAAGGCAAGCCAGTGCACCGGATCGCGCAGCACCTCCCGCCAGCTAACCGGGCTTGTGCGGGATACGGCCATCAGAAGTGCCGGAAGGTGGTATCGGGCACCGCGAGAGCACGCCCCTGGTGCGTCCACCGGACCCCCGGCTCGCGCACTACGGTACCGATCCGGGTCACAGGCACCGTCCATTCTGC
>JBATNV010000146.1:0-3593 GCA_049290495.1 Gammaproteobacteria bacterium
GCTATATCAGCATCGTCGGCTCATCTACCGTTTATCCTTTCGCGACGGTCGTCGCCGAGCGCTTCGGTGGCACCGGCAAGTACAAGACCCCTAAAGTCGAGTCCACCGGTTCTGGTGGCGGCATCAAGCTTTTCTGTAGCGGCGTCGGCGTGCAGTATCCGGATATCGCCAACAGCTCGCGAGCCATCAAGCCGGCTGAGTTGAAGGATTGCGTCGCCCATGGCGTAAAGGACGTGATCGAGATCAAGATTGGTTATGACGGCATCGTGCTCGCCGAGTCGGTGGCCGCACCCGGCCTGAATCTCAGTATGCGCGATATCTGGCTCGCCCTTGCCAAACAGGTTCCTGACCCGAAGGGCAAGCCGACGCTCGTTGCGAATCCCTACAAGACATGGAAGGACGTTAACCCGCAACTTCCGGATGAGGTTATCGAGGTTCTCGGTCCGCCACCGACCTCCGGTACGCGTGATGCTTTCGTGGAACTGGCCATGGAAGGTGGTTGCAAGTCCTTCCCATGGATCAAGGCCATCAAGGAGCAGGACGAAAACCGCTTCAGGCAGATCTGCCAAACCATGCGTGAGGATGGCCGTTTCATCGAAGCCGGCGAGAACGACAACCTGATCGTGCAGAAGCTTAGGGCGAACAGGCATGCGGTCGGAATTTTCGGCTACAGCTTTCTTGAGCAGAATGCCGACTCGGTGAAGGGCTCCCTGGTTGACGGTGTGGAGCCGACTTTTGAGAACATCTCGAGCGGCACATATCCTGTATCGCGGCCCCTGTTCTTCTACGTCAAGAAGGCACACATCGGTTCGATACCAAGTATCGCCGAATACCTGAAGGAATTTACCAGCCAGAAAGCGATGGGCGAGGAAGGCTATCTGGCCGATCGCGGCCTCGTGCCGCTGTCGCCTGCTGAATACAAGGCAGTTATCGGGCAGGTCAACAAGCTGGTTACCATGCCGTTGCCCAGGTAGTTTCCGGTGCGTCTGCCAACGCTGCTGCTGATTCTTGCCGCGATACTGCTCGCTGCCTTCCTTCTCGGGCGGCAGCGGGCGCTGTCGCTGGCGCGTCCTGCGGGCGGCATACGCAGCCTGCATTCCCTGCCGAAATACTATGGCTACTATGCGGCGCTGGGTGCGGTGCTGCCGGCGATCGTCTTGTTGCTGATGTGGGCGGCGTTCAGTGATTCGCTGATTACCTCACGGGTGGTCGCATCACTGCCCGAGGCGCTGCGTAACCAGCCGGACGCAGAGCTGAGCCTGACGCTGAACGATATCCGTAACCTCGCTGCCGGCCAGATGATTGATGAGAGCCATCGTGGAGAAGTCGCGGTCGCTGCGGATCTCTACAACAAGCTGCGTGAATCTTCGCGGCAGGTTCTCGCCGGACTGATCATCGCGCTGTCATTTGGCGGCTTTGCGCTGGCGTGGTTCCAGCTGCGTCCACAGTTCCGGGCGCGAAACCGTGTTGAGGCGGCTGTCAAAGTTGCGCTGATCCTCGCGTCGCTGCTCGCCATCGTGACGACCATCGGCATTTTGCTGTCAGTAAGTTTCGAGGCTGTGCGGTTTTTTCGCCAGGTACCGCTGAGCGAATTCCTGTTCGGTCTGAGCTGGAGCCCGCAGACCGCGATCCGGGCTGGCCAGGTAGGCTCGTCGGGTGCATTTGGTGCTGTACCCTTGTTTGTCGGTACGCTGCTGATCTCGGGTATTGCGCTGCTGGTCGCCGTACCCATCGGGCTGATGATTGCGATCTACCTCTCCGAGTACGCGCGCCCCGGCCTGCGCCGGATCGTTAAGCCTGTGCTTGAGGTGCTTGCCGGTATACCGACCGTGGTCTATGGATATTTTGCTGCGTTGACGGTTGCGCCCATGATTCGCCTCGCGGGCCAGCAGCTGGGGCTGGAAGTTGCCTCGGAAGCTGCGCTGGGCGCGGGTCTGGTGATGGGTATCATGATCATCCCTTTCGTCTCTTCACTGTCCGATGATGCGATCAACGCCGTGCCGCAGGCAATGCGTGATGGCTCCTTTGCGCTTGGCGCCACGCGCTCGGAAACGATAAAGCGGGTGGTGGTGCCCGCCGCGCTGCCGGGTATCGTTGGCGGCGTGCTGCTGGCTGCGTCGCGCGCGATCGGCGAGACCATGATCGTGGTGATGGCGGCAGGGCTGTCGGCCAATCTGACCTTCAATCCGCTGCAGTCGGTAACGACGGTCACGGTGCAGATCGTGACGCTCCTTGTCGGCGATCAGGAGTTCGACAGCCCCAAGACCCTGGCGGCCTTTGCACTGGGTCTGATGCTGTTCATCGTCACCCTGATCCTCAACATCATCGCCCTGCAGGTGGTGCGTCGTTACCGGGAGCAATACGAATGATGGCGGCTGACAGCGCCGACCGCAGCAGCCGCCAGCTGAGTCCGGAGGAGACGCGCCGGCGCGTCGATGCGAGTCTGCGGCGCCGTTATCGCAGGGAGCGGTTGTTCCGTTTCTACGGACTGTTCTCGGTCGGTCTGGGCGTGGCTTTTCTGCTGCTTCTGTTCGGCACGATCATCGGCAACGGTTACAGCGCATTCCGGCAGAGTTTCATCCAGCTCGATATTCACTTCGATGCCGATGTGATCGATCCGGACGGTGTGCGGGATCCCGATGTGCTCTCGGTGGCCGACTACTCGCTGCTGGTCAAAGTCGCATTGCGGGCGCTGATACCGGAAGCTGCCAGCCGTACGGAAAAGCGCGAACTGAACCAGCTGGTGAGCGCGGGCGCCATCTTCAGCCTGCGCGATGCTGTCATGGCTGATCCGCAGATCCTCGGTCAGACGAAGACGTTGTGGCTGCCGCTGAACAGTGAGGTGGACCTGTGGCTGAAGGCACAGGCGTCTGCAAAAGTCGGCACCGACGTTTCAAGCCGGCTCTCGGCGCAGCAGCTCGTCTGGCTCGAACGGCTGCGGGCCGATGGCCGGATCAAATTTCGCTTCAACAGGGCTTTCTTCACTTCTGGAGACTCGCGTGAGCCGGAGCTGGCGGGCGTCTGGGGAGCGACCAAGGGCTCGTTCTTCATGCTGCTCGTGACGCTGCTGCTGTCCTTTCCGCTCGGCGTTGCCGCCGCCATTTACCTGGAAGAATTTGCCCGGCGCAGCTGGTGGGTGGATGTGGTCGAGGTCAATATCAACAACCTGGCCGCCGTGCCCTCAATCGTGTTCGGGTTGCTGGGCCTTGCGGTGTTCATCAATTTCTTCGGGCTGCCGCGTTCGGCGCCGCTGGTCGGCGGTCTCGTGCTGACCTTGATGACGCTGCCGGTGGTGATCATCGCCTCACGGGCGGCCATCAAGTCGGTGCCGCCCTCGGTGCGTGAGGCTGCGCTCGGGATCGGCGCATCGCAGATGCAGATGGTGTTTCACCATGTGCTGCCGCTGGCAATGCCGGGCATGCTCACGGGTGCAATCATCGGCATGGCGCGCGCGCTTGGCGAGTCTGCACCGCTGCTCATGATTGGCATGGTCGCGTTTATCGTCGATGTGCCTGGTGGACCCATGAGTCCCTCGACGGCACTCCCGGTACAGATCTATCTGTGGGCAGACAGCCCGGAGCGCGCATTTGTGG
>JBATNV010000147.1:0-3814 GCA_049290495.1 Gammaproteobacteria bacterium
CACCCTTATCCTTGTGATACGCACGCCCCAACACCACGCCCATGAAGGCCCAGACTGCGGCAATAACCGCACCAATAATCGCCAGTGGTGACATGCCCAGACCGAGGCCTTCTGACAATGCAGTGAAGGACCAGGCGTTCAAGGTATCACCCAGACGATAAACCAGCGTGTCGATCACCGGTTTGGTCTTGAAGCGGGTCTCACGATCCACCAGCGTGAAGAGCATTTCGCGTGCAGGACGGGTGATGGCATAGTTGCCCGCCTTCAAGACCACCTGCGCGAACACCACGATCCATACGCTCGTGACTACTGATACCGCGAGCAAGCCGCCTATCATCATTACGGGAATGATGGCCAGTGCGACGCTCATGCCAAAGCGCGTAGTCAGTCGGCTAGTGGCGAACACTGCCGTGAGAATGGTCAGGACATTGATGGCCCAGGTGATACCGGACTGGATCTGGGTGCGCACTTCAGGGTCGTAGGGCTTGAGCAGGTTCTTCAATTCAAAGTAGATAAACGAACCCAGCGACGTATAAAAGAAGAGGAACACGGCAATGCCCAACAGGAACGGGCTTTTGAGCAACAACGTGAAGCCCGCGAAAGGGTTGCCACCCAGCGTTTGTTTGGCAGGTGTGTCTGCGTTGTCGGCATTGTGCAGGTCCGTGACTTTCAGTCGCTCCAGATAGGCAATGGTCGGAATGACCAGCACCAGCATCACTGCCGCCATCACCATCAAGCCTTCATTGCTGACTACCTTGGCAAGAAACACTGGCACCAGCGGTCCGACCAGCCCGCCGACGCTGGCGCCGGTGGCGATGAAGCCAAACAGGCGCTTGGCCTGTTCCTTGTTGAACAGGTCCGCCATGAAGCTCCAGAACACAGATACATGAAACAGCGCAAACATGCTGATCCATACATAGAAAGCCTTGTTCACCAGCTCGGTGTTGCTGAAGTAGTCGCTGCCAAAAGCGAACACCAGAAAGCTGGCGGCAAAAAAGGCATACAACGCAGGCACCACTACTTTTAGACGTGCCACTGACAGCGCCAGGCTGTACAACAAATTCATGCCTAGCGTGACGAACAGGTTGATGGTCCACAACCAGCTCACTTCGGCATCCGACCAGTCCGACGCCATGGAATCGCGGACCGGCTTGAGGATGTTGTACGCAGTCATCAGGATGAACACGAAGGCAAAAGATGCGAACGCAGCTTTGACCTCGTTGGGTTCGATCTTGGACATGGCCTGCATGAGGCCGGCGAGCGGGCCACGTTTTTCGGTAGGCTGTGGAGTATTCATGTGTGGGTCCAGGTTCAGGGATATCGCAGGTTCCCGCTCACGGTTTGAACAGCTTACGCGGCTTACAAGGTTTGACAGCTTTCAGTCCATGCGTAATTCAGCTACTTGATTAAGGGCGCGCAGCTTTTCGTAACGACGGCCCATGGAAATGGACACCAACGCCCAGACACCCGAAGCAAACAAGCCCAGTCCGAGCGAACCAGTCGCGCCAAACCCGAACGCCCGCAAGCCAGTTTGCAGCCAGGCAGCCGTAACATCACCCAGACGATAAACCACAGTGTCGATGACATTCTTGGCCTGGTAACGACTTGCCTGTGGCACCACCGTAAAGCAGATTTCTCGACAAGGGCGCACGATCGCGTATTGCGAAACACGTCGCACGGTTTGCATGGCTTGCACCATCAGCACAGTCGGAGACAATGCCATAGCAATGAAGGACAACACCATGAGGATGGGATTCAGCACGAGGCCCGTGGTGACGCCAAACCGCGTGACCAGCTTGCCCACGCCGAACAACAGCACCACGGCTGAGATGACGTTGACCACCAGATCAATATCAGCCAGTGCGCGCGTGCGGCTTTCGATATCAGCGAAGTTCTGTGTGATCAGATCAGTTTGAAGAAAGTAGCCTACAGTCGCCACCCAGGTCATTAGCAGGAAAAACGCTGCCTGGTTAATCAGATAGGGCGACTTGAAGATGGCAGCAAAGCCCTCAAAGGCATTGCCCTTGAGGGTATGATCCAGCGTGGAGGCTTGTGCTTCTTCGTGATGCGCCAGCAACAGTTGCTTCTCACGCATCAGTAAATGCACCAGTCCGATCACAATCACAAAGCCGACAGCAGCGATCAGCAACATGCCGCTGACACCGACAATCCCGACAAACAAGCGCGTCAGTATCGGGCCAAATATTGCGCCGATACTGCCGCCAGCAGCAATGATCGCAAACAGGCGTGTTGCCTGGCCCGGTGAAAACAGGTCAACCATCAAGCTCCAGAACACCGAGATCATGAACAGATTGACCACGCTGAACCACCAGTAGTACGCAGCGGCAATCCACCGGTTGTCGGTTGACGTCTGGAACAGGCCATAAAACATCAGGATGTTGATGATCCAGAACCAGAACACGCCGGGCAGCACCTTCGACAACTTGAAGTGCTCAGTCAGCCAGGAAAATATCGGTGAACACAGCACGGTCAAAATCAATGTGCCGGTGAACAGGTTCTGCAACTGATCGACACCGACCACGGTGGCCATCGCATCACGCACCGGTCGCAAAATGTAGTAACTGCCGAGCAGCATGAAATTGCAGAGAAGAGCCAACGCGACTGCCCGCACCTCATGCGGCTTGATATCGACAAAGAAGCTGATGAACGGCATATTGGCTGTACTGCATATGCACTAATGAAGCGTAGCGTACAACCAACCGTCACAGCGTACCGGACAAAAACAAAACGGGCCGCAAACAAACGTTTGCAGCCCGCTGCTCATAAGTCACTATACGGTTGGAGCGTTTGACCAACTTGGCTCGTCGGTGTGGACTGCCTATTACGGGCGCAGACCGCGGTGCCACGAAAGGGTGTTGTCCGCTGCGTTATAGATTTTATTGTCTTGTAGACGTTTTTGTTGTCAATCTTTTAACCGTCACAGCACTACTCTAAACGCACTGCCTGCTCCGAAAACACCAAAACGGCTGCATCAACTGGCTTAAGCCATTGTCACGCCGAGAGTTTTCGATGATTTTTTACCGTCAGGTTATTCTTGATAGCGAAAGCCTCACCGATTCGAAGTCACTCAGATCCCGTGTCAGCGTCTAGATATTGACTGTTACTTCAAAATGACCCGACGTTTTCACCGCGCAACTCACCCACTGTTCCGGCATCCTTGACATGCTTGGTTTAGCTACACAGCACCGAACCGGGAATTCCAGGTCGGTTCAAGAAGAAGATATGTTCTGCGCCTGATAGATCGCCAAGAGGGTAGTCACATGAAACAAGTATTACCTGAGAAATACATCGACCTGTTCAGCAAGAAGTCCTTTGCTCACCTCGCCACCCTGATGCCCGACGGGCAGCCGCAATCCACCCCGGTGTGGTGCGATTTCGACGGCACGCACGTGATCATCAATTCAGCCAAAGGCCGACGCAAAGACCAAAACATCAGGCACGATCAGCGCGTCGCGCTCTCGATTCAGGACCCTGACAATCCCTATCGTTACCTCGAAGTGCGAGGGAAGGTGGTCGAGGTCACCGAGCAGGGTGCCGACGATCACATCGACCGGATGGCCAAAAAATATCTGGGGTTGAGCAAATATCCGAACCGGCAACCCGGCGAGGTGCGTGTGATCTACAAGATCGAGCCCGAGCACACGTCTTCAATGGGATGAGATCGGAACTGGCTGACTACCGGGCGACCTCGACGCGTCCCAGCTTCGCGCCGCTGCGGTCCTCACGCAGTTCATATTCCAGCACTTCTGTCGTGATCGTCCCGCCGCCCGGCGCTGGCTGCACGCCAGTGATC
>JBATNV010000148.1:0-5419 GCA_049290495.1 Gammaproteobacteria bacterium
GTGAGACTCCAGGAGCAAGCCGTGCACCGAAACGCCAACTCTCATCAGCCAGCATCGCGACTGCCTGCTTTTTATACGGCACTGGTGCTGCTGCTCGCAGTCAGCCTGGCTGCCTGTTCTGCCATCAAGGTAGATGCTGCCTGGAGTGAAAGTGTCGTCGGCGATCCGCACTTCAGCAACCTGCTCGTGGTGGGCGTGAGCCCCGACCGCAATGTGCGTTGTGCTTTTGAGCAGGCGCTGGCCGACAATCTGCGTAGCGCGACAGTCAAGGCAACCGCCAGCTGTAATGTCATGGCGGCAGATGCCAAGCTCAGTCGGGAGGCTGTCGAAGCCGTCGTCAAATCGACGGGTGTCGATGCGGTGATTGCAACGAGCCTGGTTGCGGTTAAAGGGGGCGCCAAAGAAGGTGGTACACGGGATGAGCGGGGCGGCGGCTATTACAAACCCGTGGCCTATGGCTTTGACTATGGCTACTTTGGGGCCTACGGCGTTCCGGTTGTCTATGGGGAGTTCGAGACGTTCCCGTCAGTCTTGTCAGTGAGCGGGGCCATCGACCTGGCGACCAATGTCTATGAGACGAATGGCGGCGAGAAGATCTATGGCATGACGACCAGGGCGAAAAATCTGGAGTCGCGAGGCATGGCTCTCGCCTTGATTACCCCGAGAATCGCCGAACGCCTGCGGGATGATGGACTTGTTCGCTAGCGGCACCGCGTCCCATCGGTGCCGATATTCAGCCTGCATCTGCCCGTACTGCTGACGGCGGATCTCTACCCTGACGACGGCCAGATGCAGGATGAGGTCTACAACTACGGTTCATTCCTGCAGAGCAAGATGCATGCACAGGGTGTGAGTTGCAGCGACTGTCATGAGCCGCACATTCTGAAGTTGCGTGCAGGGGATACGCCACAGCCGGTGATCGCACGGGCCACCGTGTTAAGCGAGTTGGCACCCTGGCTCTCGCCCGCACGCTTTGCCACGTTAAATCGTGGTCTCGATGACCCCGATCCACTGGTGCGCATTGGTGTGCTGCAGGCGCTGGTGGATTTGCTCAGAAAGCGCGGCGATGAGAGTGGGGCCGTCAACTATGCGCGCCCCTTCGCCTGCCCCCCTATAAATTCCATTCATGAGTGACCGATATGATCAGAAAACCCGGTATTGCATTGGCAGCAGTTTTGGGGCTCGCAATGCTGTCAGCAGAGGCCCAGGTCAATACGAAGATGGCCGCGGAGGCCATCGCTCCGGCTGACAAGGCAGCGCACGAGGGGCCCTGGTCCGCAAAGGTGGCCGGCGGCTATGCTAAGACCAGCGGCAACTCTGACAGTTCGGCGGCCAACTTCAGTGGCGAGGGTCGCTATGACAAGGAGCGCTGGCATCACATACTCGGTGCCACTGCCGTCATCAATAGCAGTGCTGAAAAACGCGATGTGCCTTCAGAGACGACGGCCGAGTCCTATTGGGCGGGCTTCAAGTCGCAGTACGATCTTGCGCCAGCCTGGTACGGCTTCGGTTCGCTTGACTGGTACAAGGACCGCTTCAGCGCCTACGACCATCAACTCTATGAAGCAGCCGGTCTGGGCTGGCGTATTCTGCGCAGCGAAACACAAAAGCTGGATATTGAGCTGGGTGCTGGCGCCAAACAGGCCAAGCAGGTCAGCGGTGAGAATCAGAACGAGGCCATCGGCCTGCTGCGCGGTCTCTATACCTGGCAGATCAGCAAAAACGCGGCCTTCGTGCAGAAGCTGGCCGTGCTCTCAGGTTCAGACAATACCTACACCGAAAGCGTCAGCGAGCTGAAGGCCGGCATCATCGGCAATCTCAGCATGGTGCTCGGCTATACCTGGAAGCACAACTCTGATGTGGAGATTGATACCTCGCTGGCGACGCCACGCCCCTATGACAAGAGCGACACTTATACGACAGTGTCGCTGGAATACGTCTTCTAGGTCGCTGCGAACTCCGTGAACCAGCGCTCCGGTTCGCAGCTGAATTCGATGGCCCTGTTGCGCCAGTCGAATCGCAGCGCCCTGGCATGCAATGCGTGATTGGGCAGAATCAGCCGGCCCCGCTGCTCAGCGGTGAGCCGGCCTTCTACCAGGGCCAGGTAGGCATCCTCATCACCACCGTAGATCTTGTCGCCCACGATCGGGTAGCCGCGCCAGGCGAGATGGATGCGGATCTGATGCTTGCGTCCCGTACGCGGTTTTACCCGCAGCAGCGTGAAAGGTGTTTCGTCGCGCTTGAAGCGACGTAGCACCTCGAAACTGGTCTGGGCCGCAGTGCCATCGACGCGTACGCAATCCTTGATCGCAATGCGGCTGAGTTCATCCTTGCCCAAGGCGGCGTCTATTGTGCCGCTGTCCTCAACGGGATGGCCATGGATAATGGCGAGGTACTCCTTTTCCACGCTGCGCGTTTCCCATAGCCGACGCAGTTCGCGCGCCGCCTGGTCGCTTTTGGCGATCAGTATCACGCCGCTCGTTTCCCGATCGAGCCGGTTCACCAGATGTGGCCGGATATCCGTTTGCGCAAGATGCAGTCGCACGCGGCCGACCAGGCTCGATAGTTCGCCGTTCTTGCTCGGATGACAGACCAAATCAGCCGGCTTGTTGATTGCCAGCAGCTCCGGGTCTTCATGGATAATGGTGAACAGGCCAGTCATGGCAAGCATTGTCCATCAAGGAAAAATTGTCGTTGGGTCGAGAACACCGCATTTGGCGGCCACAAGTGTACGGCAGCACCGATCCGGCTTTACTTAATCATGGAACTGGTTCGCATTGCGGGCTTATCTGGCATACAGTTAATGCAACGAAAGGAAAGACCGCCATGATCCGCACCGTACACAACATGATCCGGCGTTCAGTCCGGTGTCTCGCTTCGATAGTGGCCATCACCGGACTGTGCGCAGTAGCTGTTACTGCTCAGGCGGCTGCAGTCACAGTTCCAGGCTATGCGAATCCGTGGCTGGCCGGTATGCCGGATGGGAGCGAAACCTCGTCTTCCTACGATATTGATACAGCACCTGCACAGTCTCCGGTACTGGTTTCCGGGGTAGTTGTCGACAGCGGTATTCTGGTGTTTGGTGAAGGCAGCGGTGGGGTATTCAATATCCCTGGCAACTGCTGTGACCCGCTGGACGGCGGTATATTCCAGGGCAATGCCTTCATTGATCATGCTGCTAATGCCGAGAATGGAATTGCAGGAGTGCGTGCACCGGTCAACAGTCTGCTGGGTGTGTTCCTGGATGACAGCCAACCCAATTTGTTGGCCGCACCTGCTGGCCTGGATTTCGAGGCGACTGGGCTGGATTTCATCTCTCTGGTGCCGATGCTCCGACAGGTGTTTTTTATCGGTGACGGGTACACGAGTGGCAGCATTCAGCAGCAGTTTTTCGTTCCGGTTGGCGCTACCCGGCTATTCCTCGGCACCATGGACGGTTATGGCTGGTTCAACAATGTCGGAGCCATCGGCATCACCGTCACCAACATCGCAGCGGTGCCCATTCCTGCTGCGGCCTGGTTATTCGGGTCGGCCCTGCTTCTGATCCGTTCGTGCCGGCGTCAGAAAGACAAGTAATAGCGGGCCTCAAGCCGGCTGATTTTTGTGTTCATCCGCCGGGTTTCAATTCCAGCGGATTACACAGATTCGTGCCCAGTGCAGCGTTTTCATGAATGATATCGAGCAGTCAGTGACGCAGGCATCTGCTCCCGAGGCAAAATTGCCCTGCGCGATCAAGTCGCTCGTGTTGGTAGCTCAATAAGTGTGACGCAGTACCGATTTTTCTTTACATAATCTCGGAATCAGATTGGTATTGCAGAAAGTCGTAACGGATAATGCATTCAATCCGGACAGCTTCGTTTTTGCGAGGTTGTATAAAAAAAGATCCTCGGGAGTAGCACTGTGTATAAGTCCTTAAGCGTCACCTTTGCCGTGAGTCTGCTTGCCGTGACGGCACAGGCCAGTTCTACCAATATACCTGGCAAGGCCAACCCATGGCTGGCGGGGATGCCTGATGGCAGCGCCATCATCTTTGAAAACACGACCGACACAGCACCTGCACAGTCGCCGTCTCTGGTGTCCAACATCGATCTGACCGGCGGCGGTGCGGTGGTATTCAGTGACGCCACCGGCGGTGTACATAACGGCCCCCTCTGTCCCGGAACCTGTTTTGGTCCGGATGGCCGAACCTTTCAGGGTCAGGCCTTCGTGAAACACGACGGTGGTGCCGTGAATGGCATTGCCGGGGTGTGGGCGCCCATGAATGCGCTTATGGGTATATTTCTTGACGATACGCAGCCCGATTTGCTCACGGCACCTGCCGGACTGGACTTCCGGACGATTGGACTGGATTTCCTGTCGCTGGCACCGACACTTCGCCAGGTCTTCTTTATTGGCGACGGATTTACTGGCACCGGCACGGGCGCACAGCAGCAGTTTGTTATCCCCGTTGGTGCCACGCGTCTGTTCCTCGGCACCATGGACGGTTTTGGCTGGGCCAATAATGGCGGTTCATTCAATATAGTCGCCAGCAATCTCACTGCGGTGCCAGCACCAGCAGCGGTCTGGCTGTTCGGTTCGGCGCTGGGCTTGCTTGGCATAAGCAGCCGGAAAAAGTTGCGTCGCTGATCGCGACGACTTAGCTGACCGGGTTCTGTTACAGCGGATGGCGCAGGTCACGCATTAGCCGCAAGGCATCTTCCCGGCCGCTGTAGTAACGCTGCACGCGGCCGGTTTCCAGAAACCCGAGCCGGTGGTAGAAGAGCAGCGCGACCGGGTTTCGCGCGCGCACTTCCAGGCAGATGCTAAAAGTACCTGCCGTGATGGCCGTGCGTTCGAGCCAGCTGAGCAGCTGGCGCCCGAGACCGAGGCGCTGATGTGCCGAGTCCACGGCCAGCAGATTCAGATGGGCGATGTCGTCGCCAAAATGCATGATTGCGAAACCTGCCAGCACCGAAGTCCCGTAGCCGGCGGACCTGGCGACAATCACCATCGAATCCGGATGCTTCAAGTGCCGCATCACCCGCTCTGGCGTCCAGGTCCACGGTAGCCCGACCTCGACGAGGCGTCGGGACATATCGGCAATGGCCTGGATGTCGGCACTGCGTGCCGGCGCAATTTCTGCGATGGAAGTCATGCGGCTTCTCCGGCCACTTTTCACCGCAGCGTAACGTTTCCGGTGCCACACGTCGCCCGCAATTTTTCAAAATACGGGTGTTTTCAAGGCGCTGATGCGGTGGCCGGTGTTTCAGGTCCTGCGTGACCGGGTTGCTGCTGGCCGGCGTATCCTGCCGGCTGGAGCAGACTTTGCGCCGTCTGGCGACGTCTTCTTGCCGGTCCCGGCGGGCTGCCAGCTCGGTACCAGATGGCGCTGCCCGTTGCCGATCAGATCGGCACGACCCATACGCTGCAAGGCCTCGCG
>JBATNV010000149.1:0-1932 GCA_049290495.1 Gammaproteobacteria bacterium
TCGAAGCTCACGGGACAGTCCGAAATGATTCTCGATTCAGTGGCTGACATCCTCAGCAAGCGTACGCAATTCAAGAATATCGAGGTACGCGGACATACCGACAGCGTTGGTACAGACAAGTACAACAGGGCCCTCTCACAGCGTCGGGCCGATGCCGTAAAGGCCTACCTGGTTGGCAAGGGGCGGTCTGCTGGCCTGTTTACCACCAAGGGTTTTGGTGAGTCTCAGCACATCGCGCCCAACGATACGGCTGAAGGCCGGGCGCAAAACCGCCGTGTAACGCTGGAGTTCAGCCAGGTCGATAAATAAGCCTGCTGAGTTGAGTCGATAAGAAAAGGCCCCGGTAACCTGCATGGGTGCCGGGGCTTTTTGTGTCTGGTCGGGGTGACAGGATTCGAACCTGCGACCTCTTGCTCCCGAAGCAAGCGCTCTACCAAGCTGAGCTACACCCCGAATGGTGTCTGGTGCTGACCGGATGTCGTGACCGGTAGCCGGAATCGGGCGCCATTTATACGCGGGCCGCAGCTGAGCGGCAAGGGAGATCTGGGCGGTGGCTCAGTAACGCCGCTCGACGGCGAACTCGGCCAGATCCATCAGTGCCGTCCTGAAGATCGAATCAGGTACCCGTTCCAGTGCTTGTTGGGCCTTGTTGGCGCAGTCGCGGGCCTTGGCCACCGTATAGGCCAGCGCGCCGGTGGACTGGATCGCTGCCTGGATCGCATTGATTTCCTCAAGCCCGCCGTTTTCGATGGCACGGCGGATCATCAGCTGCTGGCGCGGCGATCCGCGCAGCAGCGCAAAAATCAGGGGGAGGGTAGGCTTGCCTTCTGCGAGATCGTCGCCGATCTTCTTGCCGAGTTCGCCGGGCACCGCATCGTAATCCAGCGCGTCGTCGACCAGCTGGAAGGCCAGGCCGAGTTGGCGGCCATATTCGACAAAGGCGTCCTCGACGGCGCGTGTCTGTGCTGCAAGGATGGCGCCGATCTGCGCGCCGGCTTCAAACAGCCGGGCAGTCTTGCGGTAAATCACGTCCATGTAACGCTGTTCCGTAGTGTCGGGGTCGTTGCAGTTCATGAGTTGCAGAACTTCACCTTCCGCAATAGTGTTGGTGGCATCGGCCAGCACATCCATGATGCGCATCTGGCCGACCTGCACCATCATCTGGAAGGCCCGCGAGTACAGGAAGTCACCGACCAGCACGCTGGCCTCATTGCCGAATACGCTGTTGGCGGTGTCCTGGCCGCGCCGCAGATCCGAGGCATCGACGACGTCGTCGTGCAGCAGGGTTGCGGTGTGGATGAATTCGATGATCGCAGCAGTCGTAATGTGCCGATCGCCCTGATAGCCGCAGGCCCGGGCGGAGAGCAGCGTAATCAGGGGGCGCAGGCGCTTGCCGCCGCTGCCGATGATGTAGTGGGAAACGCTGTTGACGAGCGCAACATCGCTGCTCAGACGCCGGGTGATCTCCCGGTTGACGGCTGGCCAGTCGTCGGCGACAAGGGCGCGTACTGCTTCCAGGTCGAAGCGGGAGTATTCAGGTTGGACTAGATGCATTGCGAAACGAATAATGCCCGCGATGGTCTGCCGTGTACACATTGGCGCCTCAGTAATTCTAAGTATTGCCAGCGTCTTGTTGTCGCGACAGGGGTGCCGGCTTTGAGGCCCGCCGGTACCGGATTTGTGCCTCCAGGCCGGTGCTCTGGCAGGCGGCCAAACGGCAGGACAGGTCGCTGAGCTGCAGGCCCTGACCCGGATCGGCCGCCTCGAGCCGTCTTAATGGTGCATTTAAGTGCCGTACCCGTTGATCCATGGGCGCCGATTCACTAGAATTCGCGTTCATTTCGCGCGGCCGCCAGTCGGCCCACCCCGGAGATTTATCAGATGTACGCTGTTTTCAAGACGGGCGGTAAGCAATACCGCGCGAGCCAGGGC
>JBATNV010000150.1:0-4759 GCA_049290495.1 Gammaproteobacteria bacterium
GGCCAAGGCCAGTCTCAGCGCTGCAGCCTGACCAGCAATGCCCAAGGGCCCGGAGCCGGTAAGTACCTGCCCGGGCCCGGCTTCTGCCGGGGTCTGTTCCCATGCATGACATCGAATCGCTATTGGCCCGTGCCAGAGCGGAACTTGCGGCTGCGGGTGATCTCGCGCTGCTCGATGCCGTGCGCGTGCGCTATCTGGGCAAGAAGGGCGAACTGACGGGGCTTTTGAAGCAGCTTGGTGCCCTGCCGGATGCCGATCGGCGCGCGGCGGGTCAGGTGATCAATGCGGCCCGCGATGCGCTGGAAACGCAGCTGAATGAGCGCCGTTCCGCGCTTGAGGCCGATGCGCTACGCGATGCGCTGGCTACCGATGCCGTCGATGTGAGTCTGCCGGGCCGCGGTCAGCACGCTGGCGGCCTGCATCCGGTCACGCAAACCCGACAGCGTATCGAGGCGATCTTCGCCGCCGCCGGTTTTGCGGTCAGTGAAGGTCCCGAGGTCGAAGACGACTTCTATAACTTCACGGCGCTGAATATTCCCGAAGACCATCCGGCGCGTGCGATGCACGACACTTTTTATCTGCCTTCCGGGAAACTGCTGCGGACTCACACCTCGCCGGTGCAGATACGCGCGATGCTGGAGCAGGGTGCTCCACTTCGCCTGATCGCGCCGGGTCGTGTCTATCGCTGCGATTCCGATATGACGCACACGCCCATGTTTCACCAGGTTGAAGGACTCGTGGTAGATATCGACGTGAGTTTCGCTAACCTGAAGGCAATCCTGCATGAGTTCATCGAGCGTTTTTTTGAGCGTTCAGCAACACTGCGTTTTCGTCCCTCGTATTTTCCGTTCACGGAGCCGTCTGCTGAAGTAGACGTGCTTTCCGAGTCAGGACGCTGGCTGGAAGTGCTCGGCTGCGGAATGGTGCATCCGAAGGTGCTCAGCAATGCGGGTATCGATGCGGAGAAATACACCGGTTATGCCTTTGGCATGGGGGTCGAGCGTCTGGCCATGCTCAAGTACGGCATAGACGATATCCGCCTGCTGTTTGAAAACGACCTACGCTTCCTGCGCCAGTTCAACTGATGAGCATGCCGTGAAGTTCAGCGAACAGTGGTTGCGTGAGTTGGCGAATCCGGCGGGTGATACCGCTGCGCTCGTGCATCAACTCACCATGCAGGGCCTCGAGGTCGAGAGCCTCGATCCGGCCGCGCCGCCCTTGCCGGGCATCGTCGTCGGCCGCGTGCTTGAAGTGACACCGCATCCGAATGCAGACCGTTTGCGCGTCTGCCGCGTGGATGCCGGCGGTGCGCCGCTGCAGATCGTGTGCGGCGCATCCAATGTGCAGGTCGGCGGTGTCTATCCTGTCGCCTGCATCGGCGCGAAGTTGCCAGACGGCACCCTGATCAAGCCCGCCAAGCTGCGCGGCGAGGCGTCCGAGGGCATGCTGTGTTCAGCGACTGAACTCGGTCTGGCTGACAAAGCCGACGGACTGCTGGAACTGGACCCAGCTCTTAAGCCCGGCGTATCGATCGTCGAAGCCCTGGGCCTGGATGACCAGATTCTCGACCTGAAGATTACGCCCAACCGGGCTGACTGCTTCTGTATCGCTGGCATTGCGCGAGATCTGGCTGCCGCTACCAGTGTGCCGTTCCGGGCACCGGTCACGACGCCAGTCGCTGCCGCTACGGATGAATGCTTCCCGGTAACGATCGCCAGCCCAGATGATTGTCCGGTCTTTGTCAGCCGTGTGATTCGCGGTCTACGCAGCGATGTGCCGAGCCCGTTCTGGCTCCGCGAACGCTTGCGCCGTAGCGGTATCCGTAGCATCAACCCGGTCGTCGATGTGACCAACCTCGTGATGCTCGAACTGGGCCAGCCGCTACATGCCTACGACCTGGATACACTTTCCAGTGGTCTGGCAGTACGTCGCGCACAGGCTGGTGAAAAGCTTCAGTTACTGACTGGCGACGAAGTCGAACTCGATACCGGTGTACTTGTGATCGCGGATGTCCGCGGTGCTGTCGGCATGGCCGGGATCATGGGTGGTGCAAGCACCGGAGTGACAGAGACTACCCGCAACGTGGTACTCGAGTCAGCCTTCTTTCGGCCCACAGTCATTGCCGGTCGCGCACGTCGCTTCGGCTTGCAGACCGATGCGGCGACGCGCTTCGAGCGCGGTGTCGATCCGGCCGGGCAGCTTGTGGCGATAGAGCGGGCCACAGCACTTTTGCTGGACATCAGCGGTGGGAAGCCTGGCCCAGCGAGCGTATCCGGCGCGCTCGCAGACAAACGCAATCCGGCAGTGCTCTTGCGGCGGGAGCGTCTCGCGCAGGTGCTCGGTCAGCAGGTTCCCGATGCAGAGGTCGTCGACATCCTGCAACGGCTCGACATGCTTGTCGAAGCACAGCGCGGCGGCGATCAGCTGCCGCCTAAAACTTTTGAAGATTTCCAGCACCAGGAGAATATGACCTGGGGCTGGCAGGTACAGGCGGCATCTTTCCGGTTCGATATTGCCATTGAAGTCGACCTGATCGAAGAGATCGCGCGGATTCGCGGCTACGAGCAGATCGGAGAAGTCGCTGGCCGGCAGACCACACGGCTCGGTACGGCGAGCGACAGTGTGGTCGGACTCGATCGCCTGAAAAACGTGTTGGTCGAGCGCGGCTATCAGGAAGCGATCACCTACAGCTTCATCGACGGTGATCTGGACTCGCAGTTTGCAGGCGGTGCCAAGGGCGTCTCGCTGGTCAATCCTATTTCTGCTGAACTCGCAGTGATGCGACAGACCCTGTGGCCGGGTTTGATCAATGCGGTTCGTCATAATCTGGCGCGTCAGCAGAGCCGGGTCCGTCTCTTTGAGGCCGGTGCGCGCTTCAGTCCTGCCGGCGCTGATGGGCTGTCTGAGCAGACCGTCATCGCCGGTGTCGCTATTGGTAATGTGGTTCCAGAGCAATGGGATACAAAGCCTGCTTCGGCTGGATTCTTCGATGTGAAAGCCGATATCGAAGCCGTGCTGCGGCTGGCCGGTGATCCGTCCAGCCTGAGCTTTGTCTCGGCTGAACATCCGGCACTGCAGCCAGGCCAGACCGCACGGATCCTGCGTGATGGTGTGCCTGCAGGCTGGCTGGGTGTATTGCATCCGGCATTGCGCGCAGTGCTTGAGTTGCCTGCCTCCCTGGTACTGTTCGAAATAGATACAGCAGCACTCGGCAGTGCGAAGCCGCGGCGCTATCGGGGCCTGTCACGCTTCCCGGCAGTTCGCCGCGATGTCGCCATCCTGGTAGCGAGCGAGGTACCCGCGGGCAAGTTGCTGGCAGCTGTTGCAGAGGCTGCCGGACCGACGCTGAAAGATGTCGTGGTATTTGACATCTTCACTGATAGCCGCATCGGAAGTGGTCAAAAGAGTGTTGCTTTGGGCTTGATTTTGCAGGAAACATCCCGCACCCTTACCGACGCTGATATCGAGAAAATCGTCAGCGGTGTCGTCACTCATCTGGCCATGAAATTCGACGCCCGGCTAAGAGAATAACGAGAAAAAAATAATGAGCATGGCTCTCACCAAGGCTGATATGGCCGAGTCTCTGTTCAATGAACTGGGACTCAACAAACGCGAAGCCCGCGAGCTCGTCGAGTTGTTCTTTGAAGAATTGCGTGCCTCGCTGGCCAGCGGAGAGCAGGTAAAGCTTTCCGGATTCGGCAACTTCGACCTGCGCGATAAAAATCAGCGGCCAGGCCGCAATCCAAAAACGGGGAAAGAGATCCCCATCACGGCGCGACGTGTCGTCACGTTTCGTCCCGGTCAAAAACTGAAGACCCGAGTAGAGGCCTATGCTGGAGCCGGGGAATAACGACGAACTGCCCCCGATTCCGGGCAAGCGCTACTTCACGATCGGTGAGGTCAGTGAGCTTTGTGCGGTCAAGCCGCACGTGCTGCGTTACTGGGAGCAGGAGTTCCCGCAGCTAAAGCCCGTCAAGCGCCGCGGCAATCGCCGCTACTACCAGCGCCAGGACGTGCTCGTCATCCGCCAGATCCGCGGTCTTCTATATGATGAAGGCTTCACCATCGGTGGGGCCCGCCAGAAGCTCACCGGCGAAGAGGCGAGGGTGGATACCACCCAGAGCCAGCAGATCATCCGTCAGTTGCGCGTCGAACTTGAAGAAGTATTACGCCTGCTGCGTCGCTGACTTGGCGTTCTGACCACCTTTCCGCTTACAATTCACGCCCTGTCGTAGGGCATCAATGCCTGTTCAGCAGGTACCGGAATAAAGTCGGGGCGTGGCGCAGCCTGGTAGCGCACCTGCATGGGGTGCAGGGGGTCGCAGGTTCAAATCCTGTCGCCCCGACCAATTAAGAAGTTATTTTGGCGAAATTTAAAGTCCGGTATTTTTTCAAGGGACAGGTCAGCGGATCGCTAGGTCCAGATGCGTATGTCCATCGATCTCGATCTTTCCCGCAGCCAACAAAATTCACCCGTCAGCGGCAGTTTGGCAAGATTATGTCTTCGACGCTGGGTAACCCAGCTCTGAGAGACTTACAATCGTATGACATTAACACCAAGGATTTAGCTATGGTCCAGCGCACAATTGTGGGGGTCATTCTGCATCTATCTATTGCCACAGCTCAGACGGCCCGACGTCACCCCTGATTTGAGTAGCACGAGGCATTAGAGTCTAACCCCGGGATCAGGAGGTTGGACGTGAAGAAGCGGTTTACGGAAGAGCAGATCATCGGATTTCTGCGGGAGGCGGATAAGGGC
>JBATNV010000151.1:0-2832 GCA_049290495.1 Gammaproteobacteria bacterium
GGATTAATATTGATTGCTGATGGGGGCATGGTGTAGTGTTCAGGTCTACTCGGGGCGTCGAAGTAGGATAATTTATTGGTTAATTATGACCTGCGCATAACGCACGTCGCTTGCCTACGTTAGTTCAAGGGCAAGCCAACACTCGCTTGCGGAGTGGAAGGTTATACAGGGGATTCAGATGAATAAAACACCATTCAATCACAAGGGCCGTTGCGCCTTGAGTCTGGCGCTCGCATCCACCTTCGTTCTGTCGACAATGTATGCGCAACCCACGTGGGCGCAGCTCGCACAGAGCGAGCAGACGAATATAGAAGAGGTTGTAGTCACCGCGCGTAAACGTACCGAGTCTCTGCAAGACGTGCCGTTGACGATCAACGCCTTTGACCGCAAGTCACTCGATGAAGCGGGTATCAACAACCTGCAGGATGTCGCGACGTTCACCCCCGGCTTTGACTTCGCCCAGAGCTTCGGTCGCCAGGATTTTCGTCCCGCCATTCGCGGCCAGTCAACCGTCCAGGGCGGCGCAAATGCCGGGCTGTTCATCGATGGTTTCTACGTCGGTGAAGGCGGCGCTACCTTGCCGCAGTCCGCCGTGGAGCGTGTGGAGGTCGTGAAGGGTCCACAGGGTGCCCTATATGGCCGCGGTACGCTGTCTGGTGCTGTCAACTACGTGCTAAAGCGCCCGACCAAGGAATTCGAGGGCGAGACCAGCCTCACCGCCGGTCAGGATGGCGAACTGCGCGGTGATGTCACACTGCGTGGCCCCTTGACCGACGATTTCGGCTACATGGTCTCCCTGAGCTATTACGACTACGACGGCCAGTATAAAAATGGCTTTGCCGGCAACGGCGCCGGTGCCCCGGCCCAGAGCGGCGATATCGGTGGCGAGAGCACGCAAAGTGTCACAGCCATGCTGACCTGGGAACCATCCGAGAGCTTCGATGCAGCCCTGAACCTGATGTGGGAATATTCCGATGACGATCCCTACGCCATCGGCCTGCTGAGTTCATCGAACAACAATTGCGCGTTTGGTCCGGCACCGAACCCGCCAGCCGGTACACCCGGCGACGGTATTACTGCCTCCGCGTATAACAACAGCGGTTACTACTGCGGCACGGTAAATACGGACACGATCCTCGATGCCAACGGCGGCAGGACGAACCTGGAAACTGGCTTCTACAACGACATGGGTACCGAGTTCGAGGCCATTCGCCTCGGTCTGACCCTGGGCTGGAACCTGGCCAACCACCGCCTGCAGTCCAAGACCAGTTACCACGATTACAATACCCAGGCGCGTCAGGACCAGTCCTTTGGCGGCGGTGACTACTGGCTCTTGCCCTTTGGCATCGGCCCGTCGCGCTTTGGTTTTCTGAGCGACACCAACTCAGATGCCGACGAGTGGAGCCAGGAATTGACCCTGTCCTCCACGACGGAAGGTCCAATTTCCTATCTGGTCGGTGCCTATTACTACAGTTCTGAGGAATCATCGAGAGAGCGCACCTCCAACCAGGCGGGCGTCGTCGCGGTGGCACCGGATTATGATGTCTACCCGCAGATCGACCAGGCTGACCGCGACGCGAGTAACTGGGCGGTATACGGCCAGTTGCTGTGGGACACTACTGAGACCGTGAATGTAGGCCTGGAATTGCGCTACAGCGCGGACAAGGTCGAGGCCAAGGGCGGTCCCGCCAACCTCAACCTGTCGGAAACATATGATGCGCTACTGCCGCGTGTGACCGTCAACTGGGACGCCATGGAAGATGTCATGGTGTACGGCGTAGTCAGCAAGGGCAACAAGCCGGGCGACTTCAATACCACGGATAACATCGCTGCCAGCCAGCGCCCGGTTGGTGAAGAGACTGCCTGGAACTATGAACTCGGGGTAAAAACCACGCTGTGGGACGGCCGCGCCACCTTTAATACGTCCGTGTACTACATCGACTGGACAAACCAGGCGCTGACCACAAATACCGTTGGCGCTGATGGCACTGGTTCCTATTCTGTCCTGGAAAACCTGGGTAAAACAGAAATCAAGGGCCTGGAACTGGAGCTTAACGTCAGCGTCACCGATTGGTGGGAGGTATATACCGGTTATGCCTATACCGATTCGGATATCAAGAAGTACAGACTTGATGCAGCGGGCTTTGTTACCAGCAGTGGCATGGGAAGTGGTTATGAAGAGCCGGCGCAGCAAGGCTTCCCCTATGCTGCCAATGGCGACATCATCATCAGCGGTACCGAGCTGCCCCAGGTGTCCAAGCACCAGTTGACGTTCTCCAATACCTTCTCCGGACAGGCCACGCAGAACTGGGACTGGTTTGCGCGGGTGGACTACCTGTACAACTCGGAACGTTATGCCCAGGTGTACAACGCGGCAGATACCGGTGACGCCAACAGGGTGAACCTGCGCCTCGGTCTGCACAGCGCTGCCTATGATGTTGAGCTGTGGATGCGCAACGCCACCGATGACGATACATCGCCGGCGCTGATTCGCTATGTTCAGGTACGCAACGGAACCTTCGGGCCGGACCGCGCGATCGGCGCGACCCTGCCGCAGGAGCGCGCCGCTGGCATTAAGGTGGCTGCCCGCTTCTGATCCAGGACTTGCGCAATGAAAGGCCCGGTTGCCCAGTGCAATCGGGCCTTTTTCTTGTAATTATTTTCCGTACGTTCTTGCTTGTCAGCTGGCGGATGCCAGTCAGACCGCTGTATTGGTTGGCGCTCCCTACGAGAATCGAACTCGTGTTTCAGCCTTGAGAGGGCCGCGTCCTAACCGCTAGACGAAGGGAGCTATGTCGGCTACGCGGCCGAAGCGGGGCTGCTATTATAGGC